>NZ_CP012358.1:300000-407500 GCF_001267175.1 Thiopseudomonas alkaliphila
ACTCCAGAGGACGCGCGCTTGATCATGATTGACCCCAAAATGCTAGAGCTCTCAATTTATGAAGGGATTCCGCATTTATTATGTCCGGTAGTGACGGATATGAAAGAGGCTGCCAATGCACTGCGTTGGTGTGTGGCTGAGATGGAACGCCGCTATAAGTTAATGGCAGCGATGGGGGTTAGAAACCTAGCGGGCTTTAATGAGAAAATCCGCCAAGCCGAGATGGCTGGGCAGCCTTTAGCGGATCCGACTTATCGCAAACAAAGCCCAGACGATTTGCCGCCGACCTTAACTAAGTTGCCAACCATTGTGGTTGTGGTTGATGAGTTTGCCGACATGATTATGATCGTTGGCAAAAAAGTTGAAGAGCTAATTGCACGTATTGCACAAAAAGCACGGGCAGCAGGAATTCATTTAATTTTAGCGACCCAACGTCCTTCGGTGGATGTGATAACTGGCCTAATTAAAGCCAATATTCCCACCCGTATGGCCTTCCAAGTCTCTAGTAAAATTGACTCGCGGACTATTTTAGATCAGGGCGGAGCAGAACAACTGCTAGGCCACGGCGATATGCTGTACCTACCTTCAGGTACTAGTGTGCCGACTCGGGTGCATGGTGCCTTTGTTTCTGATGAGGAAGTGCATCGTGTGGTAGATGCTTGGAAACAACGAGGTGCGCCTGATTATATTGAAGAGATTCTCGTCGGTGAGGAAGAGTCAGAGGCAACCATGGCCACCGATGGTGAAGAGGATGATCCACTGTTTGATGAGGCTGTATATTTTGTGACAGAGTCGCGCCGGGCTTCTATATCAGCGGTACAACGTAAGCTACGTGTTGGTTACAACCGTGCTGCACGGATGATTGAGGCAATGGAAGCAGCGGGGATTGTTTCAGAAGCGGCACATAATGGCTCGCGTGAGGTCATAGCTCCGCCGCCAGTTAAAGACTAGTAGGCAGTGATCGTTATTGAAGAAGGGATAAGTATGTTTAAGCGTGTTTTTTTAGCAGTAAAAACTGTCGCCATTGCTGGTGCTGCCTGTTTGGCACTAATGACAACACCGCTGTATGCTGATCAAGCTGCATCAGTAAAGCGTTTGAGTGAGCTATTAGGTAAGGCTGAGACTTTAGAAGGCCGCTTTTCTCAGATGACCTTAGACAGTGCAGGTTCTTATATGCAAGAAACCAATGGCAGCATGGTGCTTAAGCGGCCAGGACTGTTTTATTGGCATACTGATGCACCAATGGAGCAGGAACTGATTTCTAATGGGAAAAAGATCTGGCTGTATGACCCTGACTTAATGCAGGTTACAGTCCAAGCAATGGATCAGCGCCTTACCCACACTCCAGCGCTATTGCTGTCGGGTGATTTGAGTAAAATTACCGAGAGTTTTTCTGTGTCGCACCAAGAGGGTGGCAGTGTGGTTGATTTTACTTTAAAGCCATTGGATCCTGAAACCTTATTTGAAACTTTGCGCTTATCTTTTCGCAATGGATTAATTAATGACATGCAGTTAGTCGATGGTTTGGGGCAACGAACAAATATTTTATTTTCAGCGGTCAAAATGAATCAGCCAGTGGACGCTAAACGATTTGAGTTTGTGATTCCTAAAGGCGTGGATGTGATTGAAGAGTAAAGGCTTCATCGATCAAGTTAGGTAATTATTGAGGGCAGAGTGGATCTTTTTACGCAGACTAATCCGGTACAACCCCTAGCTTCGCGCTTACGCGCCGCGAACTTAGATGAATATGTGGGGCAGCAGCATATTTTGGCCCGGGGTAAGCCATTGCGTGAAGCGATTGAGCAAGGTGCACTGCACTCGATGATTTTTTGGGGGCCGCCTGGCGTGGGTAAAACCACGCTGGCACGGTTACTGGCTCAAGTTACCGATGCTCATTTTGAAACGATTTCTGCAGTGCTATCTGGGGTAAAAGAAATTCGCGAAGTGGTGCAGATTGCAAAACAACAAGCGGCCCAAGGTCGGCCGACTATTTTGTTTGTTGATGAAGTGCATCGTTTTAACAAAAGCCAGCAAGATGCTTTTTTGCCCTATGTTGAAGATGGCACCTTTATTTTTATCGGCGCTACGACTGAAAACCCTTCGTTTGAACTGAATAATGCGCTGTTATCCCGAGCGCGCGTGTATGTTTTACAGCGCTTAGATGAGCAGGCGCTGGCGGAATTAATTCAGCGTGCTTTAACTGAAGAGAAGGGGTTAGCTGCAAGACTACTCAGCGTGACCGACGAAGCGCAGAGCTTATTAATCCAAGCTGCTGATGGTGATGGTCGGCGCTTATTGAATTTATTAGAAAATGCTGCTGATTTAGTTGAAGATCAGGGTGAAATAAATAGCGCCCTATTAGAGGGTGTGTTGGCTGATAGCTTTCGGCGGTTTGATAAAGGCGGCGAAGCGTTTTACGATCAAATTTCTGCGTTGCATAAATCGGTGCGTGGCTCCAATCCGGATGCTGCCCTGTACTGGTTTACACGCATGCTCGATGGCGGCTGTGATCCCTTATATATTGCCCGCCGCGTCGTTCGTATGGCCAGTGAAGACATTGGTAATGCTGATCCTCGGGCATTGGGATTATGTTTAGATGCCTGGCATGTACAAGAACGTTTAGGTAGTCCGGAAGGCGAGTTGGCTGTTGCTCAGGCTATTACTTATTTGGCCTGTGCCCCTAAAAGTAACGCGGTGTATATGGCCTATAAAGCAGCACGTCGAGATGCAGAGCAGTATGGCTCGCTGGATGTGCCCTTGCATCTACGTAATGCACCAACAAAGCTCATGAAAAACTTGGGGTATGGTGCAGCCTATCGCTATGCCCATGATGAGCCAGAGGCTTATGCAGCCGGTGAAGATTATTTTCCAGAAAGCATGACGCCGACTCAGTATTATCAGCCAGTACTAAGGGGATTAGAGCTAAAGATAGGTGCTAAACTGCAGCATTTACAGCAACTTGATCAGCTAAGTCCAACTAAACGTCGGATAGATTAATGCCTGGAGTCAGTTTGCTGCTGGTGGTGATGCTGGGAGGTGCCATTGGCAGTTTATTACGTTTTATTGTGAGTTATGGTTTTACAATAAATAACCAACCGGCTTACTTGGCAACCTTGGCGGTAAATTTAGTCGGCAGTTTTGCCATAGGTTGTTGCTATGCCTGGTTTAGTTCGAGGACCGGGATAAGTGAGGCGACACGTGTGTTGCTGATGACAGGGTTATTAGGCGGTCTTACTACATTTTCTAGTTTTACTTTAGAGTCACTGAGGCTGTTAGAAAATGCACAGTGGAGTGGCGCTTTATTTTATATACTGGGTAGCCTGCTAGGGGGCTTAGTTGCTGCTTGGTTAGGTGTATTTTTGATTAGAACAATAGGTTAATGGATAAATAAATGCTTGATTCTAGATGGGTTCGTACGCAACCAGAAGAAGTGGCACAGCGTTTAGCCGCGCGCGGTTATCAGCTTGATGTAGCAACAGTCACTGCCCTTGAGGAGCAGCGCAAGGCAGTGCAAACACGTACCGAAGAGTTACAAGCCGAGCGTAATAGTCGTTCCAAATCTATTGGTCAGGCCAAGGCGCGAGGTGAAGATATAGCGCCACTACTGGCTAGTGTTGAGCAATTAGGCAGCGAGCTAGAGCAGGGGAAACGAGAGTTAGAAGCCATTCAGTCACAGCTCGACAACTTACTGCTGAGCATGCCTAACGTACCGCATGAGTCGGTACCCGTCGGCGCAGATGAAAATGACAACCTTGAAGTGCGCCGTTGGGGAACGCCTAAGACGTTTGAGTTCGCAATTAAAGACCATGTCGAGTTAGGCGAGCAGTTAGGTGGCTTAAACTTTGAGGCAGCCGCTAAGTTGTCGGGAGCACGCTTTTCAGTAATGCGTGGCGGCATTGCCCGTCTGCACCGTGCTTTAGCACAGTTTATGCTGGACTTGCACACCTCTGAGCATGGCTATCAAGAAGCCTATACGCCTTATTTAGTGCTAGGTACTGCACTGCAGGGCACTGGGCAGTTGCCTAAATTTGAAGAAGATCTGTTTCGTTTAGATCGTGAAGAGCAGGCGCCACTTTATTTGATTCCTACTGCTGAAGTTTCGCTAACTAACTTAGTGGCTGGCGAAATTTTAGAGGCTGACCAGTTACCATTGAAATTAGTGGCTCATTCGCCCTGTTTTCGCAGTGAGGCTGGTGCTTCAGGGCGTGATACCCGCGGGATGATTCGTCAGCATCAATTTGACAAGGTTGAGATGGTGCAAATTGTTGAGCCGAGCACTTCATTTGCTGCTTTAGAAAGCTTAACCGCTAACGCTGAGCGGGTACTGCAGTTGTTAGAGCTGCCTTATCGCGTGATGACGCTGTGCACTGGCGATATGGGTTTTGGTGCCACTAAAACCTACGATATTGAGGTTTGGGTGCCTAGCCAAGATAAATACCGTGAGATTTCCTCTTGCTCTAACTGTGGTGATTTCCAGGCGCGGCGTATGCAGGCACGTTTCCGTAATTCTGAAACCGGTAAGCCTGAGTTAGTGCATACTTTAAACGGTTCTGGTTTGGCTGTGGGTCGAGCGCTGGTGGCAGTGATTGAAAACTATCAGCAAGCGGATGGCAGTATTCAGGTGCCTGAAGTGTTAAAACCTTATATGGGCGGCTTAGAGGTTATTACTAAGGCTTAAGCTAATACGCTAAGGGGTAACTAGCACAGGCGCCAATTAGGCGCCTGTGTTCATTGAGGGGAGTTAAAATTTATACCCGCTGTTTAGCCGCCGCGATGTTGATTGCTGTTGGCAGCGATGCGCTGGTTGCTTGGGCAGTTGAGGTAGGTTGAGTTGGCTAGCCACTCTTGATCGGGATACCAAGAGAAAACAAATTGTCCGTGTTTTAGTTGGTCGATGACTTGGTTGGCAATCTCCGGGCGTACAGCAGGGCAACCTTGACTGCGACCAATGCGGCCTTGGCTTTGAATCCAGTCTGGATTGACGTAATCCGCTCCGTGGATCACGATTGCCCGCTCACGGGCGCGATCATTAAAGCCAGACTCTAGGCCATCTAAACGTAACGAATAACCATTGCGACCGGTATAGCTTTCTGCGGTGCGAAATAAGCCAAGGCTAGATTGGTGGCTTCCTTCGGTGTTGGAAAAGCTCGAGGCTAGATTGTCGCCAGATTTCATGCCATGGGAGACTAAATCTTGTAGCACGAGCGTTTTAGCTTTTAGATCAAAAATCCATAGCCGCTGTTGAGTCGAGGGTAAGGAAAAATCAATCACTGCCAGACGTTCAGCTGGTTTGCTGTGGGGAGTGTTGCTAAGGGCACACTTCATAGCGCTTACCGCATGGGATAAGACTTTTTTATTAAGGTCGGGGGCTTGCTTGCTCAGTTGCAGCGTGAGGGTGTCGTGGGGGTTGGCAGTGGCAAAGGCTGATAGTAATAAGCCACCAATGAGGGAGGTGACTTTCCCTAAAGAAAATAAAGAGCGCGCCATTTTGCAGGAAACCTCGAGTCAAAATAGTTGTTTAATAAAATACACAGGTTTTAAAAGATGACTTTTATGCACTAGTGATTAAAATAAGTGCCGATCAAGCTTTGTTAAAGTCATAGGTAATCGCCTTTAACTTAAACACAGTTTAGCTAATGAACGGATGGTAGCAGCTCACAGACGAGGAGAAAAACTGTTGTTGACCCGAATGATGATAGTGGCCGCAGGGATGAGTAGCTTGATAGTCGGCTTAAGCATGGCCGCCGAGCTTGACGATGGACAAAAAACTGAGCTAAAACCAGTGCTTAGCCGTTTGTCTGAAGTTTGTGGGGGCGATTTAGCGCAGCTTTCCAGTAATGATTTGAAACAATTAAGTCGGTTTTATACTGAATTTAATTTTACTCCGCAATGGACTAGCGCTGAGCAGCGCGAACAATTACAGGCTCAAATCCAGCAATTGCGCTTTGATGGGTTAAACCCGAAGCAGTATCCCTTAGCTGCAAATCATAACGCTTTCGATGCAGAGTCCTGTACAGATATTCAATTAAGCTATAGTTACTTAAGCGCGTTACAGGCACTGCGACAAGGGGTGTTAGACCCGCAGCAAGTGGAGCCTTATTGGTTCGATAAAAACACCCAAGGATTTAATTGGCAGGCAGATACAGTAGCGTTGGCCGCTCAATATATTGCTCAACCTGAGCAGGCATTTAGCGCTGTGCGTCCTAAACTGATTACTTATCAGCAGTTGCGTAACGCATTGCAGCAACGCTTAGAAAGAGGGCAGCAGTCTTGGGTTGAGGTGCCCGCTGGAGCTAAGTCACTGAAACCCAATGCCCGTGATGATGAGCGTACGCCAATTTTGCGAGCGCGCTTAACTGAACTGAATTATTTGCCCGAAGTGTCTGCAGTAGACATTCTGCCCAGTGCTGCTGGTTTAGCTGAAACCACTGCCGTTGCTGAATCAGCATTGGCTGCAGAGCATTTAGTGGCGAGTCAAGCTGCAGCGAGAGCTGAAGAATTGCATGGTCTATCAGCGCCAATAGTTGAGCCAGAAAATATTTACGATGCTGAGTTAGTTGAGGCGGTAAAAGCCTTTCAGCGCGATCATCGCTTGGCGGATGATGGCATTGTTGGGCCTGCTACCTTAAAGCAGATTAATATTTCACCTGAGCAGCGAAATCGACAAATTGCCATTAACTTGGAGCGTATGCGTTGGGTAAATAATTTAATGGAGCCCACACTTTTATTAACTGATATTGCTGGGGCGCAATTAAATTATTTTTATCAGGGTGAGCATGTGTGGCAGAGTCGTGGTCAGGTAGGTTCTGCTGCACGTAAAACACCGCTAATGAAGTCGCGGATTACTCATCTCACGTTGAACCCTACTTGGACTGTGCCGCCAACGATTTATCGCCGCGATAAGTTGCCGGCTATTCAGCGCGATATTGGCTACCTAGCGCGGAGTCGGATGACGGTGCTGGATATGCAGGGCAATCGTTTAGATCCTTATGAGATTGATTGGTCAAATCCTGGTCCGATTATGTTGCGGCAGGCTGCAGGACCCCGTAATGCCTTAGGCCAGGTCGCGATACGCTTTCCTAATCCGTTTATGGTGTACTTGCATGATACCCCTAGTCAGGCGCTGTTTGATCGGGCTAACCGTTCGGTCAGTTCTGGCTGTGTGCGGGTAGAAAATATCCAGCATTTAATCGATTGGTTGTTTAAAGATGCTGGCAGTGCTTTGCAAAATAAAGTTAAGCAGGTGCAGCAAAGTGGTCGTACGCAGAATGTATCCTTGGCTCAGCCGATTCCGGTATTGCTGGCTTATTGGACGGCAGCTGTAGAGGAAAATGGGCGCTTACAATTTAGAAGTGATATCTATAATTACGACTCAGACTTAATTAACGCGTGGCGTAAAGCAGTTGAGCTGTAGCCTGATTAAGGTTTAGTAACTTAGGTAAGATCTGTTATACTTGCCGTCTGTTTGATAATTAAAGGTCGCTGTTGCGGCCTTTAATTATTTTATGACTTATTATTTTCCAGTGACTCCGATTAATCTAAAAAAGTTTTGCCTTGTATCGCAAGTGATAGATAAATCGCTCTTACTGGCTCATCCCAACCCATGTGACCTTTGGTAGGGGTCACCACTAGGAGAGGAGGCGCCATGCCCGTTATTACCCTTCCTGACGGAAGTCAGCGTTCTTTTGATCAACCCGTTTCTGTTGCCGAAGTTGCCCAATCAATTGGTGCAGGTTTAGCCAAGGCAACCATCGCCGGTAAAGTGAACGGTCGTTTGGTC
Organism: Thiopseudomonas alkaliphila; assembly: GCF_001267175.1. Taxonomy (NCBI): domain Bacteria; kingdom Pseudomonadati; phylum Pseudomonadota; class Gammaproteobacteria; order Pseudomonadales; family Pseudomonadaceae; genus Thiopseudomonas; species Thiopseudomonas alkaliphila. The sequence goes on from NZ_CP012358.1 coordinate 307,781, forward strand.
GATGCTTGTGATCTGATTACAGAAGATGCCAGTTTGCAAATCATCACGGCAAAAGACGAAGAGGGCGTGGAAATTATTCGCCACTCCTGTGCGCACCTTGTTGGGCATGCGGTTAAACAGCTGTTTCCGCAAGCGAAAATGGTGATTGGGCCGGTGATTGACGAAGGCTTTTATTACGATATTGCCATTGAGCGTCCTTTTACTCCTGAGGATATGGCTGCGATTGAGAAGCGCATGCAAGAGCTGATTAATCAAGATTATGACGTCATTAAAAAAATGACTCCGCGTGCTGAAGTAATTGAGCTATTTAAAGCGCGCGGTGAAGATTATAAATTACGTTTAATTGAAGACATGCCAAGCGAAACGCAAATGGGCTTGTACTTTCACCAAGAATACGTGGATATGTGCCGTGGTCCCCACGTGCCTAATACTCGTTTTCTAAAAGCTTTTAAGCTGACTCGTTTCTCGGGTGCTTACTGGCGTGGCGACTCTAAAAATGAGCAATTACAACGTATTTATGGTACGGCGTGGGCGGACAAAAAACAGCTGAATGCCTATATTCAGCGAATTGAAGAAGCCGAGAAGCGCGATCACCGTAAGCTGGGTAAACGTTTAGATCTGTTCCATACTCAAGAAGAAGCGCCAGGTATGGTGTTTTGGCATCCGAACGGCTGGACGATTTATCAGGTACTTGAGCAGTATATGCGTAAAGTCCAGCGTGATAATGGCTATCTAGAGATTAAAACCCCGCAAATTGTGGATCGAGTACTCTGGGAAAAGTCGGGGCACTGGACCAACTATGCTGACAACATGTTTGTCACTGAGTCAGAGTCACGCGATTACGCGATTAAACCGATGAACTGTCCGTGTCACGTGCAGGTGTATAATCAAGGTCTAAAAAGCTACCGTGAGTTGCCGCTACGTCTAGCTGAGTTTGGGTCTTGCCACCGTAATGAGCCATCGGGTGCATTGCACGGCATTATGCGGGTGCGTGGCTTTACTCAAGATGATGCGCATATTTTCTGTACCGAAGATCAAATGCAGGCCGAATCTGCAGCCTTTATCGAGTTAACTCGCAAGGTATATCAAGACTTTGGCTTTACTGATTTAGAGTTAAAGCTCTCTACCCGTCCAGAGCAGCGAGTAGGTTCTGATGAGCAGTGGGATAAAGCTGAGGCGGCTTTGGCAGCGGCATTAGAGGCTGCGGGTCTGGAGTACGAGTTACAGCCAGGTGAAGGTGCATTTTACGGTCCAAAAATTGAATTTTCATTGCGCGACTGTTTAGGCCGTGTTTGGCAGTGCGGAACTTTACAACTGGATTTCAATCTACCCGTACGTTTAGATGCTGAATATGTCAGTGAAACAAACGATCGTAAGCATCCGGTGATGTTACACCGAGCTATTTTGGGTTCGTTTGAGCGTTTTATTGGTATTTTGATTGAGCATTACGAAGGTGCTTTCCCAGCTTGGTTGGCCCCAACACAAGCGGTCATTATGACAATTACCGATAAACAAGCTGAATTTGCCAAGAATTTTGAAAAAAATCTGAATGAAAGTGGATTTAGAGCCAAGACTGACTTGAGAAATGAGAAGATCGGCTTTAAAATCCGCGAGCACACTTTGTTGAAGGTTCCTTATCTGTTAGTAGTAGGTGATAAGGAAGTGGAAACGCAAACTGTCGCAGTTCGCTCTCGTGATGGAAAAGATTTAGGAACCATGACGGTTGAGCAATTTAAACATGAGTTAGAAACTGCGATTTCCCGGCGCGGACGCCAAGATTTGGAGTGATTATTATCAAGCGAGATATGAGACAAGACAGACGAAGTGCCCCTAAGGCCCCTATTAACGAAAACATCACCGCACGTGAAGTGCGTTTGATTGGCGCAGATGGTGAGCAAGTCGGGATCGTCTCGATTGATGAAGCCCTGCAACTTGCCGAAGAGGCAAGATTGGATCTGGTAGAGATTTCTGCGGATGCTAACCCTCCAGTATGTCGTGTCATGGATTATGGCAAACATCTGTTTGAGAAGAAAAAGCAGCAAGCACAGGCTCGTAAGAACCAGAAACAAGTGCAGGTAAAAGAAATTAAGTTTCGTCCAGGGACGGATTCAGGGGATTATCAGGTAAAACTACGCAACCTGATACGTTTCCTAGAAGACGGGGACAAGGCCAAGGTATCGTTACGATTCCGTGGTCGTGAGATGGCTCACCAGGAGCTGGGCATGGAGCTGTTAAAGCAGGTTGAAAATGACCTTGCAGACTACGGCACCGTTGAACAGTTCCCGAAGATGGAAGGACGTCAACTCATCATGGTCATCGCCCCGAAAAAGAAAAAGTAACCCCCTAGGGCACTGGCAGGCCTTAAGGTTATGCGTAATCACTGAATGCGGAGTATTCAAACATGCCAAAGATGAAAACAAAGAGCGGTGCTAAAAAACGTTTCAAGGCTACCGCCAACGGCTTCAAGCACAAGCACGCTTTCAAGAGTCACATCTTGACTAAAATGACTACTAAACGTAAGCGTCAGTTACGCGGTACATCCTTGATGCACCCGTCTGAAGTTCAACGTGTAGAGCGCATGTTGCGCGTTCGTTAATTTAAGTCTAGATAAATAAAGGTAATAGTTTATGGCTCGTGTAAAACGTGGCGTTCAGGCTCGTCGCCGTCACAAGAAAATTCTGAAACTTGCTAAAGGTTACTACGGTGCACGCTCACGCGTATTCCGCGTTGCCAAGCAAGCGGTAATCAAAGCAGGTCAATACGCCTACCGCGACCGCCGTCAGAAAAAACGTCAGTTCCGTGCATTATGGATTGCTCGTATTAACGCCGGTGCGCGTGTAAATGGTCTGTCTTACAGCCGTTTCATTGCTGGCCTGAAAAAAGCATCCATCGAGATCGACCGTAAGGTACTCGCGGATCTAGCGGTAAATGAAAAAGCGGCGTTTGCTGCCATCGTTGAGAAAGCTAAAGCTGCTCTAGCTTAATTTCGAACGTTGCAACAAGCGTTAAAAAAATAAGGGAAGGGCTCAGGCTCTTCCCTTATTTCGTATATAATCAAACACTTATCTTAATCAGTTAATGTCAGAGCGTCTTGCAAAAGTGCGACTGCCAAAGCAAGCGGTCTTTTAGCAGGCAGTTTTGCAAGACACTTTGGAGGTTTAAATGGAAAATCTCGATGCGCTCGTCGCACAAGCCATTACAGCAGTAAATAATAGTCAAGACACTCAAGCTGTTGAACAGCTACGGGTGCAATATTTAGGTAAAAAGGGTGAAATCACCCAGTTAATGAAGCAGTTGGGTGGTCTTTCAGCTGAGGAGCGGCCTAAAGCGGGCGCTTTAATTAACGAAGCTAAAGAGCAAGTTCAGTCAGCGCTAAATCAGCGTAAAGCATTATTAGAAGATGCCGCACTTGAAGCTCAGTTAGCAGCAGAAACTATTGATGTCACCCTGCCAGGGCGCGGTCAGCAAAGTGGTGGATTGCACCCAGTAACGCGTACTATGGAGCGTATTGAGAAGTTCTTTAGTCAAATTGGGTATGGTGTGGCAGAAGGCCCGGAAGTGGAAGATGACTATCATAACTTTGAGGCGCTGAATATCCCCGACCATCACCCGGCACGGGCGATGCACGATACTTTTTATTTTGATGCACATATGCTGCTGCGTACCCATACCTCACCCGTACAAGTGCGCACGATGGAGCAACAACAACCCCCGATTCGTATTGTTTGCCCAGGCCGTGTCTATCGCTGTGACTCGGATATCACTCACTCACCGATGTTTCATCAGGTAGAAGGCCTGCTGATTGATAAAAACATTAGCTTTGCTGACCTGAAAGGCACCATTGAAGAATTTTTACGGGTGTTTTTTGAAAAAGATTTAGGCGTACGCTTTCGCCCATCCTTTTTCCCGTTCACTGAGCCTTCGGCAGAAGTGGACATGGAATGTGTGATGTGTAATGGCGATGGCTGCCGCGTGTGTAAGCAAACCGGTTGGTTAGAAGTTATGGGCTGCGGCATGGTGCACCCGAATGTGCTGCGTATGTCGGGAATTGATCCTGAACAGTTCCAAGGCTTTGCCTTTGGTATGGGCGTTGAGCGTTTAGCTATGTTGCGCTATGGCGTGAATGACTTACGTCTGTTCTTTGAAAATGACCTGCGCTTTTTAGCGCAATTTCGTTAAGTTTTAGATCATTCTTAGGAGCAGAACAGTATGAAATTCAGTGAAAGTTGGTTACGCAGTCTAGTTAATCCAGCCGTTTCTCGTGATGAGTTGGTGGCGCGCCTATCGATGGCGGGCCTTGAAGTTGACGCAGTCGAGCCGGTGGCTGGAGCGTTTTCTGGTGTGGTCGTAGGGGAAATTATGGCTGCTGAGCAGCACCCGGATGCCGATAAGTTACGGGTTTGCCAGGTGTCTGATGGTCAAGAAACATTTCAGGTGGTCTGTGGTGCGCCCAATGCCCGGGTAGGGATTAAAATTCCTTTTGCAAAAATTGGCGCAGTATTACCAGGCGACTTTAAAATCAAAAAAGCTAAGCTGCGTGGCGTTGAGTCGTTTGGCATGTTGTGCTCAGCCAGTGAGTTGCAAATTAGCGAAGAAAATGACGGCATTTACGAGCTTGATTTAACATTGCCTACGGGGCAGTGTTTGCGTGAGGCGTTAAACTTAGATGACGCCATGATTGAAGTGGATTTAACCCCTAACCGTGGTGACTGTCTGTCTTTAACCGGTTTAGCACGTGAAGTGTCGGCGCTGTATGGCGTACCGGCCAATTTACCAAGTGCCAGTGCTGTTAACGCAACACATCAAGACACGTTACCGGTTGAGGTGTTAGCTACTGAAGCCTGTCCACGTTATCTAGGACGCGTGATTAAGAATGTCGATTTAACTCAGCCATCTCCTGAGTGGTTAGTTGAGCGCTTGCGTCGCAGCGATGTGCGCAGTATTGATCCGGCAGTTGATGTTACTAACTATGTCATGCTGGAAATGGGGCAGCCATTACACGCCTTTGACTTAGCTAAAATCCAAGGCGGTATTCAGGTTCGCTACGCTAACGAAGCAGAAAAAATTACCTTGCTCGATGGTCAAGAAGTTACGCTTAATGCGCAAACGTTAGTCATTGCCGATCATCAGCAGGCACTAGCGATTGCCGGTGTGATGGGCGGTGAAGAGAGCGGAGTACAGGTTGAGACAACGCGTGATCTATTCTTAGAAAGTGCTTTTTTTGATCAAATTAAGATTGCTGGGAAAGCCCGCTCCTACGGACTTCATACCGATGCTTCACATCGCTATGAGCGTGGGGTTGATTTCAATTTACCGCGTCAAGCGCTGGAGCGCGCGACGGAATTACTGCTAGCAATTGTCGGTGGTGAGGCAGGTCCTATCACTGAAGCGCTTGCAGCTGAACAGTTACCTAAGCGTGAGCCAATTACCTTACGTGCCGAACGTATTGCGCAAATGTTTGAGCTAGAGTTAGCTGACGCCAAGATAGAGCGTTTGCTCACAGCGTTAGGTTTAACTTTAACTGCGCAAGCACCAGGCGTGTGGCAGGTAGAAGTGCCAAGTCACCGTTTTGATTTAACGATTGAGGCGGATCTAATCGAGGAAGTCGGTCGCTTATACGGTTATGACCGTTTACCGGTGAACTATCCGCAAGCACGTTTAGCGCCACAGCCGCAGCCAGAAGATCAAATGAGCCTGCCGGTGTTGCGCCGCTTATTGGTAGCTCGCGGTTATCAAGAGGCCATTACTTACAGCTTTATTGATCCTAAAGTATTTGCGCTCTTTCATCCCGATGAGCCTGCATTAGAATTGGCTAACCCAATTTCCAGCGATTTGTCGTCAATGCGTGCCTCGTTACTTCCGGGTTTATTGAAAGCGGTTGGACATAACTTAAATCGTCAGCAAAACCGTGTGCGCTTATTTGAAAGTGGCTTGCGTTTTGTTGGTCAGCTAGACAGCTTAAAACAAGAGCGTATGTTAGCGGGTGTGATTACCGGATTACGCTTACCAGAAGCTTGGGCGCATAACCGTGAGGTGGTGGATTTTTATGACCTTAAAGCTGATGTGGAAGCTATTTTAGGTTCAGCGGGGGCTTTGGATCAGTTTAACTTCGTTCCTTGTCAACAACACGGCTTCCATCCGGGGCAATGCGCGCGGGTAGAGCGTGCTGGACAGGTCGTAGGCTACATGGGAGCTCTGCATCCAAGCCTAGCCAAAGCGCTGGATTTAGATCAGCCGGTATTTATGTTTGAGTTGTTGTTAGAAGGAATTCAGCAAGGCCGATTACCTGCGTTTCAGGAATTATCACGCTTTCCTGAAGTACGCCGAGATCTGGCGTTAGTGGTGGCAGCTGAAGTGCCTGCGGCCGAAATCGAGCAAGCCATTCGCAGCGCTGCCGGTGAGTGGCTCACCCAGTTACGCTTATTTGATGTCTACCAAGGTAAAGGAATTGAGCCTGACAGCAAAAGCTTGGCGCTTGGCTTGACCTGGCAGCATCCATCCCGCACTCTAACTGACGAGGAAGTCAGTAATTCCACCGATAGTGTCTTGGCGTTACTGGCGGATAAGTTCAAGGCTTCATTAAGGAAGTAAAAGTAATGAGTGCATTAACTAAAGCAGAAATGGCCGAGTTTCTTCACCTAGAACTTGGCCTGAGTAAAAAAGATGCAAAAAATCTAGTGGATAGTTTTTTTGAGGAAATACGCCTTGCTTTAGAAAATAATGAACCGGTCAAATTGTCAGGTTTTGGAAATTTTGAATTGCGTGATAAGCGCGAGCGACCTGGACGTAATCCTAAGACGGGCGAAGAAGTTGAAATTTCTGCCCGTCGAGTGGTGACCTTTAAGCCGGGTCAAAAATTACGTGATCGAGTCGATGATTATGCTAGAGAGCTCAGTGAGCACTGAACAAACGACTGGGTTAAGCATTCCCGATAAACGCTATTTTACGATTGCCCAAGTTAGTCAGCTGACCGGGGTTGAGCCCCATATCTTGCGGCAATGGGAGCAAGCTTTTGCTGAGTTATTGCCAGTCAAACGTCGGGGAAAACGTCGGTACTATATTCGGCAGAATATTTTTATTGTGCAGCAGATTAGTCAGTTACTTAACAATCAAGGCTTAACGATTGCTGAGGCTAAACGCTTTTTATTGCACGGTGAAACATCAGTGTTAGCTAATGCCGCGGATGATCTGGCAGCGCCGGCAGCTGTGCCTAAACTAGAGCAGCAAGTACTGGCTGAAATTCGTCAAGAGCTTAGCGAGCTCTTAGTGTTACTGCAGCAACCTTTAACGGATAACTCGTGATGAAATTTACCCTGATGGTGACCGGTTCTGCCCAGTCTGCAGGCTCACGCCGCGCCCTTAAGTTTGCTCAAGCCTTACTTGAGGCAGGTTATGAACTGACGCGTGTGTTTTTTTATCAGCAAGGGGTAACCAATGCCTCGTTGCAGTTAGTCATAGCACAAGACGAAGCCAATACCGCCGCGCAGTGGCAAGCGCTGGTACAGCAATATCAACTCGATGCAGTGGTGTGTATTGCTGCTGGGTTGCGGCGTGGTGTACTGGATCAAGCGGAAGCACAGCGCTATCAGATCATGAGTCATAATTTAGCGCCAGGCTTTGAGTTATCAGGCCTTGGACAGCTGCATGAAGCTCTGCAAAGCAGTGATCGCTTATTAAGTTTTGGAGAGTATTGAAGTGCAGAAAAAACTATTACTGATAGCCAAATCTGCGCCTTGGTCGAGTTTAAATGCCCGAGAACTACTCGATATTGCTTTATCTGGCGGTGCCTTTGAATTACCGATTAGCCTGTTATTTATGGGGGATGGGGTACTGCAACCCTTAGCCCAGCAACAGCCAACAGTACTTGAGCAAAAAAATCTATCAGCTAATTTGCAAGCCTTACCTTTATTTGAGATTGATGCTGTGTATGTGTCTGCTGACTGTTTAGCTAAGCGTGGGCAGCTAGAGACAGAGCGGGTGATTGCGGCAACTGTGGTAGATACTCAGCAAATCAGTCAATTATTGGCTAACCATGATCAGGTGATAGTGCTATGAATCAGAATTTGCCAGCAACCTTACATGTGGTGGCTACTTCACCTTATAGTCAGCAAGAGTTAGCCCTGTGTTTGATGGCTTATGCCGTAACTGATCAGCTGTTGTTAGTGGGGGATGCGGTCTACGGCCTAGTGCAGCTAAGTGGGGCTTTAAGCCAAATTGCACACGCCGGTCAACTCTATGTATTGGAAGAAGATTTGCAGGCGCGCAATATCCATTTGCCGGCCGGAGTGAATGCCATTAACTATGCAGGCTTTGTGGAGTTAAGTACTCAGGCGCAGCGAGTCTGCACATGGTGAGTGCAACACTCACTGTCGCTGGACGGGTGATTGCTTTGGACCAAGACTTGTATCTAGCTAATCTTGACGATTGGTCGCCCGAGGTGGCTGAGCACTTGGCCGCGTTAGAAGGTATTCAGTTACAAGCGGCTCATTGGGAAATCATCCAAGCGGTACAGCAGTTTTATCAGACTTTTGATTTGTCTCCTGCTAATCGTGCCTTAGTGAAGTATATTGCGCAGCAATTAGGTAAAGAAAAAGGCAATAGCTTATATTTAAATAGCTTATTTAATGGGCAGCCAGCCAAAATAGTATCGCGTTTAGCTGGCTTGCCTAAGCCTGCCAACTGTTTTTAAGTGCATTAGCGGTGCGGAGGCTAAGCTAAGAGCACGAGATAGGAGCGAGTGATGTCGTTTGATTTTGATCTATTTGTGATTGGTGCAGGTTCAGGTGGCGTACGTGCTGCCCGTTTTGCCGCAGGTTTTGGGGCTAAGGTTGCCGTGGCTGAAAGCCGTTACCTAGGGGGAACCTGTGTTAACGTTGGTTGCGTGCCCAAAAAGTTGATGGTGTATGCCGCACAAATGCCAGAAGAGCAGGCACTAGCGGCAAGTTTTGGTTGGCAAGCTGGGGTGAGTGAGTTTTCTTGGCCGACCCTGATTGAAAATAAAAACCGAGAAATTGAGCGGCTCAATGGGATTTATCGCAATTTGCTGGTGAACTCTGGCGTTGAACTCATTGAAGGTCATGCAGCAATCAGTGGACCCAATGCGGTTACAGTCAATGGTACAACCTACACCGCTGAACATATTTTAATTGCCGTAGGTGGCTGGCCTTTTGTGCCTGAGTTTCCAGGGAATGAGTACGTGATCAGCTCAAACGAGGTGTTCTACCTGCCCGAACAGCCTAAGCGGGTACTAGTGGTTGGCGGCGGTTATATTGCGGTTGAGTTTGCCTCGGTATTTCACGGGGTTGGCAGCGACACAACGTTAGTCTATCGAGGCGAGCAGTTTTTACGGGGCTTTGATCAGGATGTACGTAATCATCTTGAGCATACCTTGGGTGAAAAAGGGCTAACACTGAAATTTAATACGGACATTCAAGAAATTACTAAGCAAACTGACGGTAGTTTATTAGTGACCTTTAATGATGGCAGTCAAAGCGAAACAGACTGCGTGTTTTACGCGACCGGCCGCCGCCCGATGCTGGATAATCTAGGGATTGAGCAGCTAGGTATTAAGCTGACGGATAAGGGCTATATTGAGGTTGATGAATATTATCAAACCTCAGTGCCTAGTATCTTAGCAATTGGTGATGTGATTGGCCGAGTGCAATTAACTCCAGTGGCTTTAGCTGAAGGGATGGCAGTAGCCCGGCGTTTATTTAAGCCTGAGCTTTATAAAGCAGTTGATTATCAGCTGATTCCTACTGCGGTATTTAGTCTGCCCAATATCGCCACGGTCGGCCTAACCGAGGAGCAGGCCAGGGCGCAAGGCTTGGATCTGGCTATTTATGAAAGTAAGTTTAGACCTATGAAGGCTAGCTTATCGGACAGCCAAGAGCGTATTTTAATGAAACTGATTGTCGATCGTGCCACAGATAAAGTACTGGGGTGCCATATGGTAGGGCCGGATGCTGGTGAACTGATTCAAGGCATTGCGATTGCGCTAAAAGCTGGTGCTACTAAGCAGGTGTTTGATGACACCATTGGTATTCACCCTAGTGCGGCCGAAGAATTTGTGACCATGCGCACTGAGAAGTCACCGAGTTAATGTAGGCTTCATTAATATAAAAATGCCGTCATTGACTGACGGCATTTTTGTTTGCTGCACATTTTAAGTTAGAGGGTAATTTTAGTACCCAGTAACATTAAAAAGCCGGCTAACCAGGTAGGGTGGGCAGGCCAAGCTGGTGCGGTAACCAAGTTGCCTTCTAAGTGAGCATGGCTTGCATCAAGCTCGACGTACTCGCCACCTGCTAGCAATACATCGGGCTTACAAGCTGGGTAAGCGCTGCACTCACGGCCTTCTAATACACCGGCGGCAGCAAGCAGTTGTGGTCCATGACACACAGCGGCAATAGGCTTTTTCTTGCTGCCAAAGTGCTCAACGATAGTAAGCACTTGCTCATTTAAGCGTAGGTACTCTGGTGAGCGGCCGCCAGGAACGATCAGTGCATCATAGTCTTCTGCTTTAACATCAGCGAAATCGAAGTTAAGAATAAAGTTATGGCCCGGTTTTTCACTGTAGGTCTGGTCACCTTCAAAGTCGTGAATAGCGGTGCGCACAAAGTCGCCAGCTTTTTTTTCAGGGCATACTGCATGCACGGTATGACCAACCATTTGCAATGCCTGAAAAGGGACCATAACCTCGTAATCTTCGACGTAATCACCTACGAGCATTAAAATTTTCTTTGCTGCCATGATAAATTTCCTTTAAGTAAATGAACCGTAACACTTAGGCATAGTACGCTAAGAATATGGCAGTTAGGTTAAAAAGTAAGAAAAATGCATTATTTTACAAACAATGGTTGACAACCATATTTAAACTAAGCATAATGCGCGCCATCGAAACGAAGGCTACATAGCTCAGTTGGTTAGAGCGCAGCATTCATAATGCTGATGTCCCAGGTTCAAGTCCCGGTGTAGCCACCATCTTCAGTTTGATTGAATCATCAGTCAAACAACATTAAGCCCCTTAATTGGGGCTTTTTTGTTTTTAAAATTTATCTTGCATCTTTATTTATAGGCTTTTAGCTAACGCTACTGGTTTCTGTGCTGCTAATTAATTGTTGAATTAGCCCGTCATGTCGCATCTCGCTGTAGTGGGTTAAGTAAGAGCCAAACTAATAAATTTAAAACGAAATGAAAATGCTTTCGTTTATATTTAAGTTGTTGATTTATAAAGAATAATATGTTTTTTGTGGTGATTTAATCTATAGTCTTAAGTGAAATTAGTTAATGAGATAATGCCGTGAAAAAGAGCATAAGTCTGATTGTAGTGATATGTGTAGGGCTATTTGTATGGTCGCTCACAGGGCTAGAAGTCAATAACAGTATTTGGTTTTGGCGTAAGCAGCTTATTTACTTAAGTGGTTTTATTGCTTTTGTGCTGATGAGCTTGGTCATGCTGCTGGCGATTCGGCCGCGTTGGCTAGAGGCCCGTTTTAATGGTTTAGATAAACTGTATCGCTTGCATAAATGGGCGGGTATTTGGGCGATTGTTTTTTCTTTGCTGCACTATGGGTTAAAACTGAGTAAGCCCTTACTAAAGCTAGTGTTTGCAGCTGAAGTGAAGACAGGAGTAGGGGCAAAAGCGGTGGCGTGGTTCGATGGTTACCGCAGTATTGCTAAAGACCTTGGCGAGTGGACGGCCTGGTTCTTAGCCGGCATGCTAGTCATTACCTTGTGGCAGCGCTTTCCTTACCATGTGTGGCGGTATGCGCATAAACTGATGGCAGCGGCGTATTTAATTTTGCTGTTTCATGCGGTGGTACTGATGCCAGCCCATTGGTGGTCGATGCCGACGAGTTGGTTAATTGTAATGGTAGGAGTTATCGGCGCTTACTGCGCGGTTGTTTCTCTATTAGGTAAAATTGGCACAGCTCAGCAATACACTGGCCAAATTCAGCAGTTGCGTCAGCTGCCGAGCCAGGTATTAGAAGTAGCATGCGCTTTGCCTCAAAGCTGGCAATATCAGCCAGGGCAGTTTGCTTTTGTTAAGTTTGCGGCACTGCCTGAAGCTCATCCCTTTACGCTGAGTAATGCTGCAACCACAGCGGGTGTAGCACGCTTTTCAATCAAAGTGTTAGGGGATTACAGCGCCCGTTTGTCGGCCCTGCTCAAGGTCGGGCAGAAGGTGCAAGTAGAAGGACCTTATGGTTGTTTTACTCCGCGTCTTGGTGATGAGCAGCCGCAATTATGGGTAGCCGGTGGAATTGGGATTACACCTTTTGTTGCCTGGTTAGAAGCCTTGCAAGCGCAACCTGAAACAGCGCCACAAGCAACCCTATATTATTGTGTGGCTTGCCGTGAGCAGGCTCCTTATCTGGAGCATTTAGAACACTTGGCGAGTCAGCTGCCAAGCATTCAGTTACGGGTGCATACCAGTAATACTCAAGGCCGGTTAACTGCAGACACTATCTTGCAGGGTAGTGCACTGGATACACCGATTTGGTTCTGTGGCCCAGAGCCTTTTGCGCGCTCGATCCAGCAAGAAATGCAGCGCCAAGGCCGCAGTCTTGACTGCTTACACTTAGAGTATTTTAAAATGCGTTAAGCAAATGGCCACGCCCAGTACGGGCGTGACTAGGCGGTTAGTCACAGGATTGTTGGCTGAACTCGGCAGTTGATTGCAGGAAGGCTTGGTTCAGTGTGGCAATATTTTGTGAGTTATAAACGCGGCCTTGCGTGGCTTCGGCAACACAGTTGGATAGGCCGTGGCCACTAAGGTCGACAATATTGACTTGTAATCTTGGTTTTTGCTGAGCTAAGCGCTTAGCTACCGCGCAGATATTTTCGCCACAGCCATCCTCCCCATCGACGAACATGACGATCATGGCATCTTTGGTGACACCATCGATCTTCGCTGCTGCTGCTCGCAAACTGGCGGCTAAAGGGGTGCCATCGTAGGCAGTTAAACTGGCCACGCGTTGTTTTAGTTGGCGTCTTTGGCTGGGACCGTAGAGCCCATGATCGACAGGTTGTGGGCAGCCATTAAAGGTAATCAGGCGCGTGAGAATATCTGGATCTAGGTGGTCCAGCATTTGGCTATAGGCCTGTTTCGCTACGTTCTCACGGGTAGGCTCGCGTAATAAGTGTAAGCGCTTGGGGTGACGATTGTTGTCCTCGTAGAGCAAGCCTGATTGATTAATCCATTGCTCTTCTTCGGCGCTGGTTTGGATGTTTAAGCGCATAGAGCCAGAAGTATCTAATACTGTGACAAAGTCGGGTGGCTCGATGCTGCTGGATTTACTGCAGGCATAATGTTCAACTCGACCGCTTTTAACCAGCCTGCTCGATTTTTTTACCGCTGGAGCTGGCTGAGCGGTTTGGGTTGGCGTTGCGGGTGTTTTGGCAGCCGGTGCTTGGGCTTGCGCCTGAGCGGGTGGTTGCTCCTTAGTTTCAGGTAAAGTTAGCGCTGGCGGTGTAGGATCGATGGCTGCGCGCGGCTCTTCCTCTACCGAAGGTGCAGATGCTGGCGTAAGATCAGCCTCTTTGGGAAGTGCGGTGTCCAGCAGAGGCGGAGTAGGAGTCACTGTAGGATGGGATGAGGTTAACCTGCATCGCCAGAATCCATACAATAGCAGAGCGAGTAACAGCAATAACAACAGCAGCCAGGGCCAGTATTTTTTATTAGCTGACTTGGGGCTTGCTGGAGTGGAAGCTGGGACGGCTGCGATTGTGTTGTTAGTTCGCAGTGGTGATGGCGTTGCTGCGGTAGCGCTAGGCAGGTTTGGCCAGTCAATAAATACTGGTTGCTCATTGATGCTAAATAAATTAGCGCTGGTGGGGGCTTTAAGCAGCTGTTGCAGTAGTCTAGCAGCGGCGGGTTGGTTAGCGGTTAACTGCTCGATAATCAAGCGTAACGCTTGTTGACTTTGCTCAACTTTGTGCAGTAAAGCGGTTTGTTGCTCCTCAGTTAGCTGAGCATAGGCTAGGGGTTGCCCGGTTAATTCAGACCACCATTCGAGCGCACCTTGAGGGCTGACTTGAGCACTGGCAAACAGATTAACCACCCTAGGTGGACAGTGCTGTTGCAGCGCCGCCAATTGCGCTTGGGCCGAGGCCGAAAAATCAGTATAGGGCCGATCGGTACGAACAATGCGTTGCATAAAGCAGACTCAGGTAAACAAAAAAGAGCGATAACTATACGTGGATAGTTATCGCTTAAGCAGTTTTTCTTAATAGCCTAGGCTTAATTGTAAGCGACTAACTTGGCGTTGCAGTTCAGCCAGTTCTTTACGTTTCGCCGCAATTACTGCGGGATTGTTATTATTAGCTTGCTGCTGAGTACGTTTAATTTGCGCCTCTAAGTTAGCTAGTTGCTGTTGTGCATCGGCTTTATTGGCGTGCTTAGTTTTAAGTTGGCTTAGTAAAGTATTGAGCGACTGCTGTAGTTGCGCTTGTTGCTGTTGCTGCGTCTTTAAATCAGCTTTTACGGCTTGTTGTTGGGCTTCGATTTCAGCATAAATTTGATGGAACAACTGATTTTCTGCACGGGCATCTAACAGTTGTTGCTCATTATCTTTAACTTGCTGACGGTAAGCACCGCCGGTATCACAGCGAAGTTTTTCCCACATGCTGGGATCAGCTTTAGTGGAGTCGCAATGGCTAAGGTTTTGCGGATTATTTGCGCAACCTACTAGCATTAAGCTGAGACTGATGCTGGTTAGCCAAGCAGTGTGTTTTAAATTAATCATTCTGATCACCCAATTTTAATCGCTGAACGCTGACGATAGAGACCATCAACTTCGTTTTGTAAGGCGGCAACCTTTTGATTCATTTGTACAATTTCACGCTCCATAGCCACCACGTTATTCCCCGCGCCATCATTACGCTCTTGTTGCGCAACTTTGCTGTATTCTTGCGCTTTGTTTTTCATGTTGGCTAAATCTTTGCGCAGTACGGCAATGTTGCTATCGATACTGGCCAGTTCGTTGCGTGCTTGGGCTTGGTTAAGTTTGTTATTGGCTATATCGCGATTAATTTGGGCCAGCGTCAGTTTGTCATCATTAATCACGCGTTTTGCTACTTCGGTACGTTGCACGACGCGCTGAGTATCTTGGCGCACATCTTGGGTCATGGCCTGTAAGCGTTGGGTGCTGTTGGCGTATTGGCCGCGGCGATTATCCAAGTAGTAGTTGGCGCCCATTGCCACGCCACAGGAGGCAATACCAGCGGCCACAGCGCAGGCCGCTTTATTTCCACTGTTCGAGGCAAGGCAAGCCAGGACCCCGACTCCAGCGCCTACCGCACAGGCTTGATAGCCAGATTTACTGAAGAAGGTGGCGCTATCGGACTTCGTTAAGCGGCTATCAGCTGCCGTTCCAGCCATCTGACTGCCGGTGGTCTCGCAGCCGGCTAAGAGCAGGCTACTGGCAAGCGCTAAGCTTAATACGCTAGTTTTGTTGAATACTGTCCCTGAAGATAGTAATGAGACTAATCGCATAACAATCATCCTATTTGAGTTATAAAGATTTGATTGATTTACAGCTGTTCAGCCATAACTCTTGAGTGATATTTTTTGACTTAAAGTAGTCTTGTTGGTTTTTCCAGTGAGTTTCTAGAAATGGTTTTAGCTCAACTAGTTTCGGATTGCGCTGAATCAGTTCCAGCATCACTGGGTATTCGTTGCTGATGGCTTGTTGGCCATACAGTTTAGCCGAGTCAATCAAACTGCTGGCGTAATAATTACTGACGCCTTGTAAGCGACCTTGCTGATCCTGTAAGCGCTCTTTACGCATCTCACAGGTACTATCAGGCGTTTCAATTTCGCAGTTGGTTTTATAGTTTTCGCTGATGAAATCAAAGTGCTGGCCATCATCAAGCAGTTTGGTGCATAAAAAAGCCCCAAGATTAAGACTGGCACGAATCGCTTGGCTACGGCTTTCTTCTTGTAACTGATTGCTGACGCGTAACTGGTTTTCTAGCTCTTTGAGCTGTTTTTTAAGCTTTTCGTCTTCGACACTGGCTGATAACTGCGTCAGTGCTTGGGTGGCTTGTTGGCTGCCATCTTGTTCATTGCCGGAGCCAAGATTGTTCCAGCTACGCTCAATTTCTTGCACCCGCTCACGGGAAGTCATTGAAGGGGCAGATAAGACGAAGCGAAAGCCTGTTGTTTTAGTGGTGCGTTCACCTTCTTCGTTATAGAAGCTTTCTTCTACGCGGAGGGAGCTGCGAATATCATCCGTTGTACTTAAGAAATTACCACCACGGATGGTATAGCCGCCGGCCTGGCCATGTTCACGATTGAGTTTGTTTAAGCGAAACGACTCAAACATCATTTCCGAGGCGTTGCCGAGCATATCGTGCAGCCCTAGGGGGTTTGGTTTCAGGAGTCCAGCTAACTGTAAGTTGCCATTGGCAGACTGTGCACCTGCGTACCATTCGTAGTTATTCAGCCCGTCTGGCATGGGGTAGCGGGTCTCTTGATATTCAGCGCTAGTGACTTCAATGCCGCCGCGGGCAGCAAACTCCCATTCGGCTTCAGTGGGTAAGCGCACGAAACCAAAGACCTGGTCTTCTTGGGGTAACTGATCTTTGGCTTCTTTACGTAGCCAAATATTGTACTGATTAGCAGCGTTCATTGCCTGCATCCAGCTTTTATTTACTGCAGGTAAACGAAGCTTATTAGAGCTGCTAACACACTCACTGTCAGTCAGTGCTTTATATTGCAGTTCGGTCACTTCGTACTTGGACATCAAATAATAGCGCGCATTACCTTTAGCTTCAGTAAAAGTACCGGCGATATAATCGTCACGGGCGTTTTCTAAGAAGCCAAGCTCATCACGCTGTTGGCCTAGTTGGATGGGTAAGTCGGCCAGCGGGTTAATATTTGGCGTATAAACTTTGCGAAACACCATGGAACCGCCGCATGGCATCGGTAAAATAACATCGTCAGCGGCTGGCGCGGGGTTAAAGTGTTTTTCCGCCCATTGGCCATCAGCTTGAGCCAGCGCGCTGTAAAGGACAGCGGTGAGTAGGGTTAAGTTAAATGCAGGTTTATAGTTCACGTAAACTCTCCGCCGGTTGAATCCGTACTGCGCGTAAGGCTCCGATCATGGAGACAAATAGCGCGATGATAATGGTTAATGCTAGAGCGATTAGCCCGTGGGCTAGGGTGATCTTGGCAGCAAACTGGTTGGTGGTTTGATGGCTGGTTAATAATTGATTAAATAACTGGCTCCCTATGGCATACATGGCTAAGCCTGCTAAGTAGGCCAATAGAGTAATCAGTAATGCTTGCAGCATCACATACAGCGCAACGGCAGTATGGTTAAAGCCAAGTAAGCGCAGTACCGCTAAGTCTTTGCGTTTACGGTCAATGTTGGCTAAAAATGCGCCAATTAATGAGGCAATACAGCCGATTAAAGCGGTTAAGGCAATCACTGCAAAAATTAAACTCAATACCTGATTAATGGCTTTCACTGATTCAATTTCTGCGAGGCGACTATTGCTTTCAATATGTTGCTCAAGCAGCCAGTCACTTAAGGGCGCGACGCTATCAATGTGGCTGGCATACATGCGCACTTTAGAAAAGCTAACTGGGCGTTGGCTTAACGGCGCTCCAGTGTCGAGGCCAAACTCAGGTAGGTGAAAACCATCACGAAACTGTTCCAGCTTAATCAGTAGCGGCAAGCTGACAAAAGCAGCGGGGCGGCTGAAACGACTGGCCGGTAAGATCTCAACCACTTCTAGAAGCAGTTCGGCGCGCTCATTTTTATTATTTAATTTGCGTAGAGCCCGTAGCTGAATGTGGTCACCTACTTGGGCGGCAAGTTTTTGCGCAGCAGTATGGCTCAAAATAGCTTGTGTGTTTGAGAGTGCGCTCAGTGGTGTGGCCAATAAGGGATCCTGGGCTGCGGTCGGGATAATCTCAGCATGCTCAACAAAGTGGCGGCTATCCATGCGTAAATCAGCTTGGGTATTTAAAGAGCGCGTTTGCCCAATGGCAAAGCCAATATCCGAGCGGGCTTTGAGTTGCTCAATCCAATCGAGTGAGTACTCACCACTCGATAGCATTTTAACTTCTAGATTACGCGGATCGCTCAACAGCTCGTTTTGGAGTTGATTAATGACCCCATGTTTTAAGCCAAATAATAGCAACAGTGGGGCGATGACCGCGACTAAAGAGGCAGCAATACAAAAGGAGACTTTACGATCGTGCCAAAGGTCTTGACTGGCTAACCCCAAGAGGAGCGCCATGCGTTTAATCAGCGAGTTCAAAGCGACTGACTCCTGGTTGGCTGATGGCGTGTAATATTGGCAATTTAAACTCGCGCACTAAGCTCCAGTCGTGGGAGACAATCAGTGCGCTTAATTGCAGCTGTTCAACCAGCTCTAATAATAAATTAAACAGTCGGCGGGCATTGTGTGGGTCAAGTGCTGCAGTCGGCTCATCGGCCAGCAGTAATTGCGGGTGGTGCGCGAGCGCACGGACACAGGCGACCCGTTGCCGTTCACCAATTGATAAGGCACTTGGCAGTTTGCTCAGTAAATGGCCAAGGCTTAAGACTTCAATGGCGCGCTCCACCGCTTGGCTATGGGGGGCTTGAGATAATAAGCGCCGGGGTAGATAAATGTTATCCCGCACAGATAAAAATGGCAGTAAACCACCGTTTTGCAGGACAAAGCCTAGCTGGCGCGCCCGGATTTCGGCCAAAGCGCTATGGTCTTGGCGTTGATACAATTCGGCAATATTTAGCCGCGGCTGACCGAGGCTAAACTCGCTTAATTGCTGTGGCTCTAGCAGTAGGCCGATGGATTCGAGCAGGGTACTTTTACCACAGCCGCTTTCACCGGTGATGGCGATGATTTGCCCCGCTTTTAACTCAAACTGGGGCAGTTGGACGCGGTGTTGCTGAATCCCTTCACCGCGTACCACTTCTAGTCCTTTAATTGACAGCATTAAGGCATCATCTCCAGCGGCACTGGGTAGACGTCTTCACGCGAGTCAGCCTCAGGCGATAACTTAACCCAGCGATCGGCATCTTGGTTATAGCGGCGGTAGTGGTTGAGTTTAGTGCCCAGTGTCCGGACAAATTTCTCCTGGGCTAAACCGTCCATGCTTTTCCAAGTATCTTCATCAAGGTTCAGTACTTCACTTTGGTAAGGCAAGTCTTCTAAGTACTCTGCCATTAAGCCTAGTTCAGCGAGCTTTACATTGTCTTTTTGGTTGAGCTGGTTAGGGTCAGCACCCATCGTGGCTGCCACCGAGCGTAACTGCTCGAACATTTCATTGGGCGAAATAATCCCTTCATTAGCAATAGTTAAAATTTCTTTCATGGTGTCACTTAAATCGCTCAGTTGCGATTTAGTTAGCAGTACTCGCACATCGGTGGTGGGAATATTTTGCTGCACCAGATCACGGTCACTAATCCAGGCTTCAAACACAGGAGGCGCTGAGGTGCCGGTTTTTTGCCCCAAGTAGGCCAGCTGCATGGCATGGCCAATCAGTTTGGCATCGGCTAATAGCTTATCTTCTTCAGCTGAAGACTGTGCGTGGCTTGCGCTACCTACAGAATCTTCACCGGTGTAAGCGGCTTTAACTTGGTTGGTAATAGCGCTGGCCAAGGCATCGACTTTTTTCCCAAACTCGTTAACATCGCCAGCATTGACCGGATAGTAAAGCGAGGTATTGGTGGGCGTGTAGGTCGAGAGTGCTTGATATTGCGCTTCTGCGCGGGCGTGATCTTTTACCCCGGCCGGAGTTTTTAGGTGCAGGGTGTAGATTGCTACTCCAGGTTTGCTGGCTTCAATTCGGACTTGATCGGGGTTGAGTCCGGTGGAGCTGAGAGGGTCATCACCCTCCATGCCGCTGGCGTCAGTAATCAAAACAATGTAGCGTGCCCCAAACTGATTCCAGTCAATTTGATCCAGCGCATGCATCACCCCAGCTAACGGGTCTTCATACCAGTAAGCGGTAGAAACGGTGGCTTGTTTTAAGTCTTTGATTTTGTTTAAAAAATCTTTACCATCTTGAACCTCATTAGGGTCAGCGTACATGCGGCTGAGGTATTCCAGCTTCGGCCGATCTTTTAAGCTACTGCGAAAGGAGACTAAGCCAAACTTAACTTGCTCACCTAAGTTTTCTTGCTCAACCCGTTGATAAATATCCTGTACCGCTTGGCGTGTACGCTCAATGTAGGGCTGCATAGAAATGGTCGAGTCGATAACAAACACCACCGCCGCGCTGAACTCTTTCAGTTGGCTGGTGGTGTGAGTCGCTGAGCTTTCTTGCTCATCTTTACTAACTGAGGCGACATTTAATATCCGCGTGCGAAAGCCTTCTTCGGTCATTACTTCTTCACCGCTTAAGATGGGCAGTAAGTAGAAGTTGTCTTTTAGGTCAATAAAGAACTCAGGTTCCTGGGCCAAGATTCCCTCAGCGCTGTTCTTACTTGCGAGGGCTTGGCGTAAAGGGGCTACTTCGGCATCGGGCTGGCCAGAGTCTAAGATGTGCTCGAGGGTTTCACGGTCTTTAAAAAATAGCAGGCGATCACGGTTGGCAGGGTTAGTAAACGCCAGCGTTAACTGCATTTTCCAATCCACGGTGCAGCTTGCCGGTAACCAACCCACGGTTTTACCAAAACTATCGGGTCCAACTTTGAGCCACTCGCTACCTGCGGCTTGTTCGCGCTGATAAACATAAAAACGGCTAAACGCCGGTTGCGCAGTGCCTGAGGTTTCGCCAGCGTTACTTGCTAAAGTACAGCTAGGATTGGTCAGCACTCGTTGATAAAGGGTTTTTTTACCTTCTTGCAACAACGGTTTATCAGCGGCGACGACAGGCGCTGCTATGAGGGAACTCAGGATTAAGCCCAGGGCTAGCGTAAGGGGGGAGAAGTTCATGGTTCTAGTTCCTCTAAACGTTGTTGCGCTTCGCTATTGCTTTCATCATGACTGAGCACAGTGCTGTACCAGTAGGCTGCTGTTTCAGCATCTGCAGCCTGAAAGCACTCATTAGCTTGATAGTACGTTGGGTCATACTCCTTCGCGTAGGCTAAGGCGATAGCCACATCACCCGATTGCGCGCGGTTGGCGTACAAGCGCTGGGCAATCCCACAATGATTATTGGCTTTAGCTTGTTGAATCACGCTTAAGATCGCTTGGCTATCAGTGGTGTCTTTTAAGCATGCTTGGATAAAAGCCAACTCATTGCTGCTTTGCATATTATCAAGCGCGCAGGGTGAAGCCTTTGCTGGGCTGGCTGGGGCCTCTGCTGTTTGTTCAGCTTGTGGGGCAGCTGCTGCTGGCAAGAGGCCGGATTTTTGAGTAAGCCACCACGCTGCGCCAGCAAGGGCCGCTAAAATCAGCACGATCAATAGCACAATTAAGGCAATAGCAGGGCGCTTAGATTTAGCTGCAGGATTAGCCGCAGCTGATGAGCGAGGTTCAGCTGCAGCAGTTGCAGAGACGTCCACCTCCGCAGCCACATGGGGCAGCTCAGGCTCAGTTTCCGCCATGCGTTCTACCGTTTCTGCTTCAGCTACGGGTTCAGGTTCTGGCGTAGCAGCCACTTCAGGCGTGCTGAGCGTGCTCGAGCTATCGATATTTTGTTGGCTACCAAGTGCGCTAGAGGGCAATAAATCAGGGGCAACAACCAGACGCCCGCGATCCATTTCGCCCATTGAGTTCTTCGCTTTCACCATAAAGCTGGCATTTACGTTTTCCAGTAACGGATCTACTAAATCCTGACCAATGTTGGCACTGTATAGCCCTTCGGCGACCGTGCTTAACTCTGGCAACTCAAACCAATATTCATTCGTGCTCCAGCTACCGGAGTTACCATGTAAATAGCCTTCATCGGTATTGCGTTGAATGCTAATACTTAAGTTATCAGGACTTTTATCTTTCCAGCGTTTGATGATCAGCTGGGCCTGGCCTGGGATATTGCCTTGGGCTAAAGGCTTAAGTTCGATAGAAATTGCCATAGTTAGGAAACCTTAATGCAGTTAATCACAAAGCCAAGTGCGCTATTTTGCTCTGGTGTAATTTCGCGCCCTTCAGTATGGCCTGCGTTATTAATGGTGATGTCAGCGATACTGAACAGCCAGTCATTGATGTATTCATAGCCTGGTTTTTCTTGTTCAATAACTTGCTCAGGTAAGTTGGGTAAGTCCGCCGGGCCTTGTGTGTCATAAAAATCAAAGACATTACCGGGAAGATTAAGCATGCGTTTAGCGCGCTGTTCACTGCTGAGATCTAAGTTGCCTAGCCAGGCAGTATAATCTTGAAAAATCATTTGCGTGTTTAGCAGCTGCTTATTAACGGTTTGCTCACGACGTAAGCCCGTCTTAGCATGGGCTAATAATGCTTGAGCAATTTTTTCTTCAAGCTTGTAGCGGTAGCTGGCGCTAATGATTTCATCCGCGAGGGCACTGATGACGCGTGGATCTAGCGTTAATAGTTTGGCTAGTTCGGTGCGTTCAGAGAGGGAGCGTAGGTGCGAGACCCACAAACTGAAAGCGGCCTTGGCAAAGCGTGACTCGTGACTATTTAAGTTAGTGCTAATAACGGGCTGAGCCGGGGCGGCAGGGGTTGGATCAGTGCTAAACAAGTCGACATAATCATCATCGTTAGAATTAAACAAATCAATGATTTCAGTTTCTTCAGATGTTTCTTCTACTGAGTCATTTTGCTCATATACGCCACTGAGATACAGATTACGCAGCTGCTCATCAGGAACTTTCAAGTAATGGAGAAGCTCACCAATAATTGCCGGATGGCCTTGTTTTTTTGAGGCACTGTTATTGCGCAGGTGAGAATACAGCATGCTGGCAATTTTACGTTTTTCACTTAAAGCCTCTTCGCCACCGGCTTGGTACCAGCGCTCAAGGTCTTGCAGTAAGCTGGTTTGGCATTGCTCTAATTGCTGTTTGATGCGATCAAGCTTGAAATCAAGGTTGGCGATTTCATTAAAGCTATGGCTAAAACGGCTAATTCCCCCATCATTCAGGGTTAGCATTGCATCCCATGCAGCTTGTGGAGTTGCCACGTGTTGTAGAACGGCAGGTGTAGCGCTAAAGGTCTGCCCCAGTTGGCTTAACTTATCTTGGGTTTGGCCAAGTAAAGCGATTTCATGGTTTTCCGCATCTAGCTCAATAAAGGGGGTTTGTAAGCGTGGTTTGCGGACTAAAAAGGTGTTGTTAAAGGGCTGATTGGGCGCCCATTCCTTCATCCAGTTGAGGTTGCCAAAGCGCTCCATCATGGTCAGCTTGAGCATGTTTTCACAATGCTCAGGGTACTGCTCAGGTTTAAGGTTCAAGGCTTGGGCAATAAAGCCGTCCATCATGGTGAGCGCCCAAATGAGGCCGCAACGATTGGCACGCTGCTCTGGGGTTGCTCCTTGGGTATTGTTGATCCATTGACTAATCACTGGGCCAACGGTGACGACTTCACTTTGTTTGAATGAGCTGGTGCACATCACTAAGGCATTCATTTCTTGCAGTGTGGTGTAGCGCTCAAACAGGTAAGCTACTTTTCCACGTAAGAGTAGCTTGGACACAGGGCTAGAATCATCGCCTTCAGACTCTAATGCATCCTCAATCTTAAGCAGCTTTTGGCGGGTGCGATACCCTGGAAAATCTAAAAGATCAACCTGCTCAACAATTTTATCCTTCGGCGGATTAGCTAAAGGAAAGACCACCTCGGTGGTTAAGGCCGTTAGCTGCGCGGTTAAAATCGTAGTGGGTGTGCCTAATTCGCCTGTTGCAGTCAGGGGGCGTACCTGTAATGGCAGATCGCGCGCGGTCATTAATAGGCTCAGCGTATCTACGTTCATGATGCTATTGGTTTGTACCCAAGCGTCGCCACGAGGCTGCACAATAGCACTAATAGGCGCATAGATAACTTTAGCTAAGTCCAGTTGATGCAGGGCGCTAGCTAACTGGATATAGGTGTCTGTGAGTAGCTTTTGTTGGCCCCATAAAATCGAAAACACCTGGGCTCGCTCAGCAATACTTAGATAGGGTGCCAGGCGAATGAGGCTGGGCCAGTAGTGCATATCTAATTTGCTAGTGGAGCTACGGTAATTAAGCCGCAGGTAATCAGCCAGCGCGACTGTATCTTCAGCAGTAATACCAGGCACGGTTTGACTCAGTGTACGCTCAATGTAGGGGGCTAGTGTTTGCTGAATTAGCGTCTCACTAATTTCAAACTCTACCGCTTCTTGATCAAAATCTTCAAACCAAGCGTTGGCTAAAATAATGGCAATCTCAATTTCATTAAATAACCGAAGTTGTAATGGGTACTGGCTATCTAATAGGGGTTGCTGTTGGTAGGTAAAGCGTGTGACTAAGCCCGTGGCTTCTTTACCGCTGCCAATAGGGTTGAAGTGGTCGATAAAGTTTAAGCGTTGTTGATTGCCAATATCAGTTTCTAATTGGCCTTGGTTATCCGCCGCTAAGGCTGAAATTAAATAGGATTTTCCTGCCTGGGATAAACCAAAGAAACCCACTGTCATTGGAGTGGCCGATACGCGCTTTAAACTATTGGCGAGATTGCGTGCACGGTACAGCTTTAAATTAAACGCATCTGCTTCATTATTGATTTTCGGTGCGCTATCACGTACCTCAGCGATCCACTCTAGCGCTTTGCCAGCGCCTTGGTAAATACTTTCCCAGGCCGAAATTAAGTGCTGTTGTTTAGGGCTTACATTGTTGCTATTCATTTATTTACACTTCCGCTGTCTAGCCAATAGTTAGTGTCTGTACTGAGCATGGTGTTAAGTTCCAAGCGCAAGTCCCGTGGTGAAAAGTCGCCAAAGTTAGCTAACACTTTTTGAATTTCCAGCTCATCACTAGGAATACCTGATTTTTTACTGGCTTTAGAATCGATCACCTTAAAATAAACCTGTAATACAGGAATCCCATCGGCATTCTCTTGTTGCTTGTTATATTTTCTGATGCCACTGGCGGTGAAATTAAGGGTGTATAACGGTGAAGCGCTCCAGCGGGCAATTGGTAGTTGACGGTAGCCCAGTCTCACAGGCCCCCGGAACTCGAGTGGTGGAACATCGATGTCTTCGCCTTGGTTGACGATGGGGAGTTGCATTTTGCTGTCGACTGTTTGGATGTTGTGAAATAACACATCACCTTCACTGATGTAATTGGCGTTATCAATGACGCCAAAATAACGAATCGTGGAGTAGGGCTTTAAGTCGATGGAGCGGAAATAGAAGTTTTGGATATTATGATTCGCCGCCAGTAAGCACAGCATCGCGCCAACTGATGCGGTGGTTTTGGGGTCATTAATCATGCCGTTCTGATGGAAGGGGTACCACCCCCCCGTATGATAATTTTGCATGGCTAAAATGCGCCCAGGATGCACGGGCATATGTCGCCGAATAAAAGACTGGATACCTGGCAGCATCGAGGGACGACCAGTTAATAACAAAATATCGCAAGGGTACTGGCGTGCTACCTCACATAGGGCAGCTAGTGCCGGCATAATTGAAATAGCACCTGAAATAAACTGCTCATTGAGCTTGGCTAAATCAATATCAATATTAATTGCATGCAAATCAAAATGTATGTCTGTGCGCTGCAGCGTGTTTCTTAGTTTGCTCACAACGTACTCTTGAATTGAAGCGCTGGCTGTAGCGCCATTCATTAATTCTTGATAGGTATAGCTACCGCGCTCTACTTGCTGCTCAGGATCGTATTGCTCGTACTTCTTTAAGATGCTGAGGGCAATCGGATAAAACACTTGTACTGTGAGCTGCTGGCGGTACACCTCATCTTGCGCAGTTTGTGACTCTTCACCATAGAGCGCTGAAGCGACTGAGCGAGTTTGCTGATCAGTTAATCCTAGGTTTTTTAGTGCATGCTTAAAACTTGGCAACACAACTTCTTGAATTACATCTAACACAATGTCATCGCCAGCCACTTTGAAGCTATCGCGAAAACGTTGTTTGGGCACAATGTGCACATTACTGCCGGTACTATTGCCGCCCGCGCGATCAAGTCGGTAATCGGTAATCACCAGATCAGAGGTACCGCCACCGATATCAATGGTGGCAATAGTGACTTTTTCTTCTTGCGCTGCTTGCTTTTTATCTGGACGGGTAATCGCCTTAAAAAATTCTTCTGGATGGCCGCCAAAGTGCACATTAATTTCTGTGTAAAGGTAAACCAGCTGGCAGCAAGAGGCTTCGTCCCATTCTACGCTGGTTTTAGGGAGTTGCACGCTGGGAGCTATGTACTCAGGGTGAGTGTCATCAAAGGGCGAGGCATCACCTTGATGCCAACCGAGAGCTTTCCACACCAAGGCAATGGCTTGATTGAGTCGCTCTTCTAAAATAGCGCGCTCGGCCTGTGCCATACCCGGTGGAACGGTCAGGGTGATGCTATTTAAGCGGCGTGGTGTTTCTGTTAACCCTTGGCTGGTCCGTTGGCTGGCGCTATTAATTTGACCCAGCGCTTGGGTCAGAACCTCTGACAGCATAAAGGTCATTAATGAGCGGCGCGAATAGTGTGGCGTAAAAACGGGCAGACGTTCATCATCTTCATAGCTGTCTTTCAGCGGTACATATAGCGCTTCACCAAGATCATCAATGTAGTGTAATAAGGGGGCTGCGGTGGCATGGGGTTCAAGACCGTCTACTCGATTACTGCTATTGAAGCGCCAGCCGCTTTCATAGTGGTTGGCATCCCAGAGATAGCGCTTAGGGCTAGAAATACCGGTGTAACCTTGGGTACCGCTGCGTTGACTGGCTAAGCGATTAGCCTCACTGCCGACGCGGGCAATGGTCGGCCAAAGAAATGCATTATTGCGGCCACTTTTAATCGCAAAGTTTTCCTTACCAAAATTAGCTTGGGAAAATTCAATTCGGCTTTCAAAGGGATGGTTGTAGACGCGCTCGGGATGAGACAAATCACGTAACTGCAAAATGTAGTTGTGTTTTAGTCCAGAATCTACTTGCTCGCGCTGTTCAATCAAGATGCCGCAAGTGCGCGAGTTACCAATATCTAGCACTAAGTCCACAGGAATAGCTTTTGTCAGATCTTGTTGGCGGTTACCAATAATGATGATATCGGGGACCTGTACTTTATGCGTCTGTAACGCATTAGGTTTAATACTATTTTGTGTGATTAAACTGAGCAAGTTGAGGTAATGAGCTTGAGGTTCGAAACACTCGAGCGCTTCCTTAAGGTCGTCAATATCTTTATTCAAAGAGTTTTCTTTAAAGATATTTTCTAGCCAGCTATTGACCCATTCTTGAGCTAAAAACCAGTTCGTTTGATCAGCGCCTACCGCCAGCTTAAAAGCGACACCCGCCGAGACATCCTCAGGACTGGGCGCCAAATAAGCACTGTGCTTATTGGACAGCATTAGCTGGGTATCAAAAGCTAAGGTTACGCGATAATTATTACCTTCTAAGTCAGGCTGACTAAGCTTGATAAAGCGAATACGTGCCCAGTTGGCTGGGCCTTGATCGAAGCGGTAGGGTGCAATAAAACGCAGAAAGGGTAAGGGCAGCCAGTGTCCATTAAATAGCTCTAAACTAGCTGCTAGCGGCACTTCAAATTCAGGTGTGCGCTTAACAAAGTTTTCAATGCTGTTTTCAAGGCCTTTATCGTAGAAGTTAATCTCCGCATCTGGATGGTAAGAAAGTCGTGCGAGCGTGTGGTGAGTGACTTTAGCAAATTCACCGCTTGGCTCTTTTTTAGGGTCTAGTGCAAAGCCAAAGTCTAAAAACTGAATGCCAGTGTTACTAATAAGTGTTGTTTTATTGTTTTCAAATAAAGTTAATTCAGGAAGCATTGTTTATCAGTCCGTAGTTATTGAGCGTTGCGCATAGAGATGGGAAAACGTGCTGTACCATAGCTGCCGGTACAGTCCGCTACTGAAGTGGCGCCTGATGCGCAGGTAATGCTTGGCATATCAAAGCTATTTCCGTCAGGGCAACGCGCTTGGCCTTGGCTATTAATCGCAAGCTGTCCATTGCTCATTTCGGCGTTGACATTGCCGGTGCAGCGAGCGCCGTCAGCACGTTGCACCGTGACCTGACCTTGCCCGTTGGTAAAGGCGTACTCCAAGCGTAAAGGTTTGCCTGTGGTTTTATCTTGAATACCAGCACCTGCTTTCCATTTACCGTTTAAAAAGTCAGCGGGCCCATTTTTAGCCGATGTTGGAATGTGTAATGGCTCGCCTAAGCGGGGTGGTTCTGCCATTGCTGGATTAGTTTCATCGAGTGTGGGAGGGGTAAAATCGGGTGCGCTCTCTGTTACCGGCTCGGTAGGAGGTTCTGCGGCGTTGAGTGGTGGCTCTTGCGTCGCTGCAATGGCTTCTTCTCCCGCGCTTGGCTCAGCTATTTCCGCGTCTGGAGTGCTAGGTGCTGGTAGCTCAGGCTCAGGTACAAGCGCTGGCACGGGTAGTTGCTCGCTTAACGGATTATTTTCTACAGCGTTAGGGGCTGTAGAAGATGGGCTTGCAGCATTGAGTTGCGGTGCATTAAGACGGGGTAAATCAATGCTGGAGGCAGTGAGCGCAGGCGTGCTCCAGTTACGGGTAAGGTCCGGCATACCCAGCTGAGCTGCCAGATTCGGGCTGCAATAGCGCAGTCCAAATAGTAGCCATAACGCCAGCAATAACAGTAGCAAAGGTAATAACCACCACCAGCGTCGCCACCACGGTTTTTGTATAGTAGGAACTGGCGCAATGACAGGTTGTGTCTTGGGGGGCATTATTTCTCGAGCAAGTGTGCTAGTAGGAGGGCTGACAGGCTTCGCAGCTGGCTGAACTGTTTTGGGCTGACTGGGAAACAGTGGAAGTAAAGGGTCAGTGGGTAGTAGTGCATTAGGTAAAGTAAAACCCCAAAAGGTAAGCACCGGGTAACCATTGACCAGATAAACATAGTCGGGGCTAGGCGTGTAAAGCACCTTGCTGAGTAGTTTGGCGAAAACCTGTAAATCAATCGAGCCCGAAAGACTTGGTGGCTGTTGGCTAAGGCGTTGCTCGGTTTCTTGGATAAAGTGATTAAGTTTGGCTTCAAAGGCACGTAGATGCTGTCTAGCCTGATCTTGTTCTTCATCACTAGCCGCATTCCAAGCAATCACCGGGCCGGGGAAAGAGCTGTACCAATCAATGGTATCGGCTAATTGATCGGCTTGGGGAATAGCTAAAAAGTCAGCGTATGTCAGGGATGGGGCAGGGTGTTGCGGATTATCTAAGGTGGAGATGTTACTTAGCTTACGTTTAATCGACTCACGTAGCTGTTGCGCCATTTTAAATACAGGCTGGCCAACTTCACCGAGAGGACTGTAGTCACCACTTCTTCCTGAACGTAATAGTGGACCGGTTAATCCACTAAACGATGAATGCGTCATCGGCCTGCTCCCAAGCATTAATTTAACTGTATCGATTATGTTGCAACGGATAATAAAGCATTTATATAAGAATTGGAAAAATGCTAAGTATAAGGGGCTAATAAATAAATCCAAATCAGGTGCATTTACGTGGCGCTTAATTATCAGTTAATAGCAGTTTTTGATTGCTGGCATTGACTTGAGTAGCGCTTGCTTTGCGACAAAGAGTCGCAAGGAGGCTGGATTTAAAACTGCTATTCTAATTAAAAGACGACTGCCTAATCGTCGCGCACTCTAATAGCCCCAGCCTAATCAACTGGGGCTATTGAGTTTTAGCTAAAAAATTTATTTGAGTCGAATTCGATTGTGGTAAAGATAGCCTACCTGGCCTGTAGGAGTGCAGATCTGCCACCAGTTGCCTTTTTGTTGAAAGGTATAGAAGTGCTCTTGTTCAAAGAGTTTCTCAATTACCTGACTTTGGGCATTAGGTTGAGCGCGAATATTGCTATAACCGTCTTGATCTTGGATCACTGCCGGCTGCTTAAACTTAGGATAGTTACAGGCGTTGGTTGGCGCTTGAGTGGGTGCCAGTGACAGCGCTAAGCGTGTCATCTCATTAACCTGCAGTGCTTGCTGTGCCAGTAAGTCATAATTTTGTTGGTTGACGCGGGCATAGGCTTCGGTCACAACTAAGTGTAAGGAATCATCACAGGCGAGCTCGCTTTCCCAGAGTGCATGCTCATAGCGGTCAGCATTCGACTCATTAAAAGCCTCAGTTGTGAGAGTAAAGGTTTCCACTATCTGCTGGTGCGGATTAATTGCCTGCAGCTTAAGCTGTACTTGTTCAATCGGGATGGTTAGCCCGCCACCACCGTCTAAAGTAAAGTGTGCAGCACACATACCTTGACCGGCCCAGACAGTATCTGTGTGCCACAAGTTGATTGGTGTGAGTGATTGAGCGTTTGCCGTTAATAGTGCTGTGGTAATCCCAATGAGTGTAGTTGATAAGTGTTGCATACCCAGATCCTTCTTTGTCGATAGTGATTAATAGATCTCAATAGTTAAACTAAGGAGGCGACAAAGCGTGATGCTAAACAACAGGTACAGCTTGATCTGTATCATTCATTAGGTGGAGATTGTTCGTGAGTCTGGTGGGGTAGAAAAACGGTTGAGTCGGGTGGTGAGTCAACCGTTATTTAGAGTTAGGTAAGTTCTTCGGTATCAAATGTTGGTTTAAAATCATCAAAGTCTAGATTCTGCTGCAAAAGTAATTCTTTGAGTTTATTTAAGGCTAGCTTTTCTAGTTGGCGAGTGCGCTCTCTGGTTAAACCAATTTGTTGGCCTAGCTTTTCAAGTGTAGGGCGCTCATCGGAATGAAAGCGTTGCTCAATAATAAAGCGTTCGCGCTCAGGTAGTTGTGCTAATATGTGTTGCATGAACTTATTAAAGTGCTCTGTATCAACAATTGCGCAGGGTTTATAGTGCTTATCTACAGCAAGAGTATTGATCAGATTCAGAGTGCCACTTTCGTTGTATTCTTGATTTAGTGATAGTACTTCTTGGTGCAGGCTGAGTAAGTGAACGATGTAAGCAGCTGGTCTGTTTAAGTGCAAGCCTAATAAGTCAATGGTGCTGGCTTTTAGCGATTCACCTGTATGATGTTTATGTAAGTAAACGAGAGCTTTTTTGAGTTCCTTGGCTACATCAATGGGAAGTCGAACAGTCTTGTTTTGATATATCAAATAAGACTTGATGTAATGTTTGATCCACCAGCTAGCGTAGGTTGAAAAGCGAAAGCCTTTTTTAGGGTCAAATTTATCAAGTGCGTGAATTAATCCCAGATTACCTTCAGCAGTTAGTTCTGCTAAAGGTAGGCTGGGGTGTTTATAGCGCTTAGCAATATTGATTACTAGGCGTAAATTACTTTCAATCATAATTTTCCGCCCCTCTTTATCGCCATTTTTAGCGCGTGTTGCGTAGTCTGCTTCTTGTTCTTTGCTAAGAAGAGGAATATGACTAAGATCTTTTAAATAAAGTTGAAATAAGTCTGGCTGATATTGAGATCCATTATCTAAGATATTTTTTATTGTTTTTTTATCACTTGCCATTGTCGTGCCCTCGATGAGGTAATGAAAAGTGTAGGTAAGTGCTACACTGAACAGTGGAGGCATAGTCATTTGAAGCGCATGGAAAGCTACCTATGATTTAGTGGATAATTAGCAGGAAGCAAATAACTTTATAAAATAATAATTTATACTACGTTACTTATGATTTTATTTAGAAAGATTATCATTATTTTATAGTGGTAGGTGGGTGTGGTTCTGAAGAGTTTAGCGTGCTTGCTAAAAGAGTTTGAATGTGTGTTTTCAATTATTTCTATAATGAGGCGTTTTATTTGATTGATAGCTTTTCTATTAATTATCAGCTATAAAAAAGCCCCAGTTAAGGGGCTTCTTTCTAGTAAAACAATGCTGCCCAAATGGAGTTAAAACTACTCTAAACAGGTATCATTTTTGGGTATTGTAAAAACGTAAGTGCTTGATTTTACTAGGTTTGTTTGGTGGAGCCGGGGGGATTTGAACCACCGGTTAAACCTTGATTTATAACGGTTTTTTGAGTAACCATGCCCAAAAGCTGCCCATACTGTTTTTTAATCCTTTACAGCATCTGAAAACAAAGCAACCGCCTTATCGCCAGATGTGTCATTTTCGCTAGGTATCCAACGCCCATAAATTCTAGCAATCATGGTCCAGTCGCGGTGGCCCATCTGCTTTGCTACCCACATAGGGTGCTCACCTGCTGTAAGCATCATTGAAGCATAAGTGTGCCTTGTTTGGTATGGGTTCCTATAGCGTACTCCGGCTTTTTTAAGAGTCGGAATCCAAAAGCTTTTGCGTAGCACCTGGTCACCGGTATATGGCTGCTCATATCTCGGGTCGTGAAAAACTTCTTCACCTATCGGGTAGGTGTATTCTTTTTGGTTTTCTAACGCATCTAGTGCTGGTGGTAGCAGCTTAACGTCACGCATACCGCTAGCTGTTTTAGGCAACTCTGCTTCCTTTGCAGCTGATGTTTTAGCTTTGGATATGCGCACCTCATTTCTCAGCCAATCAATGTCATTCCATTGCAGTGCAATCAATTCGCTGGTGCGTAAACCAGTCCATAAAGCAAACTGTAGAAAGTTTTTATATTGGCCAATAGCAGCCGCCAAGATTGCAGCTTGCTCTTGCTGGGTGAAAGGATCGATCTGATCTTCAGTTTTAGGGCGTTCTTTAACAGTGTATGACCAGCCGGTCAGCGGGTTAATCTCTATCATTTCGTCATCAACGGCATGATTAAGCGCTGAGCGTAAGCAGCTTTGAATGTTCAGTAGGCGCTTATTTGAAGCATCAAACTTACTGAGCATGCTTCGTATATCTTTGCGACTGAGCATTATCAAAGGGATATGGCCCAAGTTGGGAATCAGCACGCCGTTGATGATTTTACGATAGCCTTCCAAAGTACTGGCTTTTAACACTGGCTCTTTTTGCTCGAGCCAGTGTTCTAGGTAATTTTCTAGTGAAACTTGGCCAGAACTAAAGCCAAAAGATTTGGCATGTTTTGAGTGGGGGAAGGTCACGGCGTAATCAAAGGTGCCGTTAAAGATAGCTAGCTCGATTGAAGCCTTAAACTTTGCTGCTTTTTTTAAATTAGCGGGGGTGGGCTCAAGTGGGAGGCGTTCACGGAACCGGCGCCCTTTATACCGAAAGTCGATCTGGATCGACGTTGCTGAAACTGCTTGTACTCCGCTGAGCTTTCTACCCATTCTGCGTAACCCTCCACGCTAATCAGATTCCTACCGTCAGGTGCCTTAAACCACACCAAGTCTTCAGGCCAAATGTTGTCAGCGATCTTTTTACGTATCGCTGCTTCTGTGTAGCCGCTTTCTTTTGAAAACTGCCTAATAGTCTTGTACTTAACCATTAAAGGTCTCCTATGCAGCTTTTTTGAGTTTTTGAACTATTGCCTTTGCTTTCTCGTACATCCACAAGTCAGTGGCTTTAGTTAGCACAGCTGCTGTTCTGCGCTGTGCTTCATCCAGCAAGTCGCTGTATTCTTTTAAGAGGCGGCGGGTGTAGCTGCGCGATAATTTGATTTGCAGGCACACCTGGTCAATTGTTTGACCTTGCTGCATTAGCTCGTATATCTGCTGGCGCTTAGCAAAGCATTTAGCTTTTGACTCTTCTTCAAGCAGTGCGCGAAAGGCTATAAATAGCGTTTCATAGAGCAGATCCGGCTTTGCTTTGGGGTGCGCAATGATGGGCAAGGTTTTTTGTATTGAATTTGATAGCTGCCACTGCAGCATCGACCAGCCGTGATCGTGGCAAAGCGTGTAAAGCTGATCAAGCTGCTGATCGGTGAAAAGCTGAATCTCATCATCGAGGCTTTTGTTTTGAGTTAACACCGACCCAATCGCTTGTAGATTTTTGCAGTCAATCGAGCGAATAAAATTACCGCTTTCACTATCTAGCTGCTCAAGCAATGTATGCAGCTTGTACTCTTCTTCAGCTTTCAAGTGCAGCGTTTCAAGCCTTTGTTCTTCTGCGTGATCTTGATCGAGTATTGCCGTTGTGGCCGCACTAAACAGCCACGGGTGATCGCTAAAGTCACGGTAAACTTGCTGGGCCATCTTTGGGCTTATGATTGGCTTCATTTTTCGGTACTCAACAAACAGCATCTTGCTGCTGCCATCCGAGTACTGGATGCCTACGCGGCATACACCGCGCAGCATTAAGTTTGCTCGGTTAACTTCGGCGCGCATAGCAAAGCCTTTTACTGGCTTATGCTGTGCGCGGATTTTTTTCGTTTTTGGCTTGCGTGCCATGGCGTGATTCTCCTAATAACGCACCGCAGCGCGTACAGGCTGCACCGCGAGTAGGGCAGCCGCTAACTGGTTTGCGGGTTTTTCTACAGATGGTTTTCATGACTGGCGGCACTCGGCAATAGCTAGAACAAAATCTAGTGGGGTGCATGCCATGATCGGGGTGTAGCCAAGCTTTTGTGCTGCTCGCAGTGTTTTCTTGTTCTGCAGATCAATTTCTTTGAGCACTTGCTGTTGAGCTTTAAAGCGTTGATTAATATCGTTCGCTATTTGCTCTACACGGGCCTTAACTTCCGGGCTTTGTTTTAGGTTTTTTTGGTAGCTTATGCCTGCATACCAGGCTGCCTGCCAGTCTTGCCAGGCGACTTCCACTTCATCGCAAATGTATCTGCCTTGTTTGCGATGTATGTTTTCTGGCTTTTTAGGGAATAGCTGGCGCTCGCGCTGCTCGAACGCAGCACGCATTTTTGTTTTGCTCATAGTGTTTACTCAGAGGACGTTTGCCGCTTTTATGAACTTTGGCGGCCAGTTAACTTAGCGCTGGATTAGCTAAAAAACTGTTGTTTTTGATCGGGCGTAAGGTGCTCAGCGGCGTGGATTAGGCGGGTGATAATGTCCTGCGGTTCGTCGATGCCTGTTTCTTGCATGAGTAGCTCAAGCTTTGCGTTGGTGGTGTGGTACAGCTGAATCTTGATTACTTTTGCTAGCAGTCGCGCTTTGCGCTCTTCTTCTTTTAGTTTGTCGCGTTCGCGCTGCTCTCGTTTGCGTTCTGCAGGTGTTTTGGCCACGACAACCTCCTTAACTGTTGAGTCTTTTAACGGGGGATTGCTGGCCACTCATACCGCTTTGAATGTTGGCTTGCTTGCCATCATTCCATCCTTTCCCCAAAGCGTAGGCTTCTAGAGGACTGTCTTTTATCTTGGGCTTATTAACTTCACGAAACTCACCGCCAGCACCCATATTGAAATGAGTTCGAATAGCTTGGTCTTGAGCGTCTCTGATCTGCTCGGTTATTTGGCTAGCAAATTCGCGCACTTTTTCTGAAACAGCGGCCACCCACGCTATACCGTATGACCGATTAAAAGTCTTGGCTTCTGATGGCTTAAGTTTGAAGTGCTGGTTTTCAAACTCTTTAAGTGAGTCTTTTCGGTTAACCTGTATTTGTCTTACTAGCACATGAATAGCGTAGCTGCATATTTCAGGTGCTGGCGCCTCGCCGGCAATTACAGGATGACTATTACTAAAAACCACACTACAGCCAAAAAAACTGCAGATAACGTTGATCAGATGTTTTTCAGGGATGGTGTATCGGGCTCTGGAGTGCTTGCCGGCAGATGTGTCTAGAACTTCAATTGACGGCAGTTCCGCATCATGCAATGTGATCCCGTGCTTCTCCATCATTGCTTTTGCCTGACGCAAAGCTGCAGCCGCCTCATGCTCGTTTGAAGACTTTGAAAGCGCTAAGCATTTTTTTATGCGCCTCAAAATTCTATCTTTACTCATTAATCACCTCAGAACGGCAGTTTGCATAAAGTCATCATTATTCCTGGCTCAAATAATCTTTTTCGATACGCTTGACCAGTTTATCAATGCGGTGGTTAGTCAACGCAATTAGAAGGAATTGCATTACTAACAGTAAAAGAAACACTCCGGTCATGATTCACCATCCTTAACAACCCAGGCTGAGCAACTAACGTAGTTATCCCGTAGATCAAGTGCCGACTCATTCAGAAATTTATTCTGATCCTGTTCGCTCATGGCTTCCCACTCTGATAGATCTATGAGGATTTCGTCTTCGTGGTCGCCGCCAGTGTAGCCAGTTTCAACCAGCACCTTGATCCTAACTTGATCGCTCATGGTTCACCGCCTTGCTCAAAAACTTGCAAGATCTCAGCCTGCCGCCGAACGGTTTCCATCGCCTGCGGCTCGTAGCTTTCGTGAAACGCTTCACGCATTTCATCTGTCGGAGCCAGTTTGTGTGCATTCATACCTACCTCGTGAAAACTTGATTACCTTGTGATATACAGGGGCTTAACTTTTTACCTGAATGGAAAACACCTATGAAAAAAATCCTGATCGCTATTTCTGCCGGGCTGATTGCAGCCATTGCGCAACCCGCTTTTGCAGAAACAAACGAAGAAAAAGCGGCATTCGCACTGAATGCGGATGAGAGCGAAGTGACGGTCAGCGATGTGAAGCGCTCGGGCATGAAAGTTAAATTCAAGGCGCACTATGATGGTGGCACTTACAACTGTTACTACACGTCCATGGGCGTGAAGTCTGACGCGCTGTGCTCAGGTCCTATCAACAAGAAAGATGGTGTTCGCCCACATAGT
Organism: Thiopseudomonas alkaliphila; assembly: GCF_001267175.1. Taxonomy (NCBI): domain Bacteria; kingdom Pseudomonadati; phylum Pseudomonadota; class Gammaproteobacteria; order Pseudomonadales; family Pseudomonadaceae; genus Thiopseudomonas; species Thiopseudomonas alkaliphila. Next base: position 344,338 of record NZ_CP012358.1, read on the forward strand.
GGCGCAGGGTGTAATGATTTGCTGAGAGCTGCAGGACGTTGCTAACTCTTCAAATTAATATTTATCAGGGCTAGAACGGAATATCATCATCAAAGCTATTGTAATCAGGCGCTGGCCCTTGGGCTTGCTGGCTAGGTTGCTGTGCTGGCGCTTGGTTGGGTGCAGCAGGTTGGTAGGCAGCTTGTTGTGCAGCGGCTTTGCTTTGTCCAGAATCGCCGGAGCGGCTATCTAGCATTTGCATTTGGCCGCTAATGTCCACGACCACCTCGGTGGTGTAGCGCTTGATGCCGTCTTTTTCCCATTCTCGGGTTTGCAGCTTACCTTCGATGTAAACTTTGGAGCCTTTACGTAGGTACTGGCTCGCCACTTCAGCTAGGCGGCCAAACATGACTACGCGGTGCCACTCAGTCCGCTCTTGATGCTGACCTGTTAGCTTATCTTTCCAAATTTCGCCGGTGGCCAGTGTAAGATTGGTTACGGCATTTCCATTGGGTGTATACCGAATATTTGGATCGCTGCCCAGATTACCGACTAAAATTGCTTTGTTAACGCCACGGCTCATTAAGTGCTCCATAATATTTGAGTTTGGATAGTAAATAAGGTAGGAGAGTATTAAAGGTTGAGTGCATTTATTTTTTCTTATGGTAGAGGTGTGTAATGGATAAAACTCTTAATGAAGGCTTTCTATTAGTAAAATTTTTCAAGGAGAAAAAATATAGAGACTTGTTAATTAAAGGGAAAATGCATATGAGATCACCTGAGTACTATAGAAAAAATACCTTGCCTGGTGTTGGTGATCCTAATGAGTCATCTATTTTTTCTATTAGAGAGAAAATCTCAAATGATAAAAAACCAGTTATCAATTTTGGATTAGTTGATAATATTTCTGGAAAAGTATCTCCGCCATTTAAGCTGATTTTTAAAAACCTTACTATGTATGATGCAGCTGTAGTGAATGGATGGATTCAGTCGTGGTTTTTAATTCCTGCAAAGTTTAGTTGCATTAATAAATTTAACCTTTTTAAAAATAATATTGAACGAATGAAAGAGGAGTTTGGTCAGTATGCCGCAATTATAGATGGAGAAGATTTTTCCAGTTTTTATAAGTTACTAGAAAAAAATTGTAGTGATCGATTAAGTTTTAGTATCGTAAAATATAGTCCTGACAGAACAGAGCATAATATTTTTTGTAAGAGTGAAGATTACTCCTATCAGAATGAGTTTAGGATAGTTATGGGGGAGTGTCCTATAATGGAAGAGAAAGATAAGGAGTTTATGGTTAAGGATGGATTTAGTAAAATTATAAGTAAAAGCCGCTATTTGCAGGCAAAATTACCTTCAGGAAAATATGAATATATTAAAATTGGTATTTAGTTAGGAGTGTTTCAGATTTAAAAGGTGCTAACTACGTACCATAAAAAAGGTAAAATAATGGCGGTCCAGCCGATTAACCAGATCAAGGTTATGCGGCAGACAAGGGAGAACATAGTCATTTTTTAATCTTGCTTAGAACTTGATTCCCTCACAAACGAGGGAGCCTGTTAATGTTTCTTGGGTTGCAGACCATTTTGCTGACGTCAGCAGAATGGTCTACAGATAGGTGCTTTTTAGGGCTGCCAGCTATAGATCAGCAGCTCTTTTGCATCAATAGGGCGCCCGCCCACTGTGTAAGAGGTTGTTAAAGGCTCCATGTGGAAGTCTTTAAACAGCTCACGAATGTCGGGGTGGTCGTTGATGCTGAGCAAGGCTTTTCCCTGCAGATTACGAAAGGTTTCGGCCAGCATCTCGTATTGCTCCCAACCGAAGTCAACACCGTAGCCGGCTACTTTCCAGTAGGGTGGATCGCAATAAAAAAAGCTAAAAGGGCGGTCATAACGCTGTATGCAGCTATGCCAATCTAAGTGTTCAATACACACCTTGCTTAGTCGCAAATGAGCTAAAGAAAGCTCTTCTTCAATTCGCAACAAGTTAATGCGCGCACCGCGAGCAGGATCTACGCCAAATGTTTGACCAACATTTTTACCACCGAACGCTAGTTTCTGCAGGTAATAAAAACGAGCTGCTCGTTGAATATCGGTGAGTGTGTCTGGGTGCTCGAGCTTGAGCCACTCAAACATTTCACGGCTAACGAGGCTCCAGCGGAATTGCTGAATAAACTCTTGCAGGTGGTGGCGAACCACGCGGTAAAGACTAGTTAGCTCACCGTTTATATCGTTGATGACTTCAGCCTTTGACGGATCTTTCATAAACAGCATGGCGGCTCCACCAGCAAAAGGCTCGATGTAGCTTTGGTGCTCGGGGAATTTGGGCAGGATCTGTTTTACTAGGCGACGTTTGCCGCCCATCCAGGGGATTATAGGTTTTGCCATTGATTGCCTCGTTACTCATGCAGTGCTTAACTCAGCACTGGGTTGGAAGCTCGAGGCCTTCGTATTTAATGCTTTGCAGCGTGGGCACTTTATCTGAAGCTGATAATTGCCGTCTGCTAGAGCGAGTAGTCTGTTGCATTTATAGCAACGGATTGATTTTAACTTATGGCTGTATGTATTCACAGTGCTTGTTTTATGTTACCTTGGCCTCGCACTTGCGCAGGTGTGAGAGGCTTCGGCTGGTTAGCAGCGCTAACTGCTAATTGGTGATCTAGTAGGGCACCCCTAGCGCCTTACTGGATCGCCTCTCTTCAATTAACTGCCAATCAGCTGGTCGCTATTAGTCAATTTCGCTACGAAAATTTCAAACCAACAACCCCAGCAATGATCAGTGCAATGCTGATTAAGCGGCCAATACTGTTACTTTCATTTAAGAACAGAATACCAACAATTACAGTGCCTACGGCGCCTATGCCAACCCAGATACCATACGCAGTCCCCATAGGTAAGGTTTTCATAGCTATACCCAGTAGCCAGAAGCTTAGACCCATAGTGGAGAGGGTAAAAATAGAAGGCAAAAGCTCAGTAAAGCCATTGGTATGCTTTAAACCGAACGCCCAGATCACTTCACAGAGACCAGCAATTATTAAAATAAACCAAGCCATATGTGCTCCTTATAGCTAGGGTCGTCCCTAGTAAATAAAGAGCGGTGAGGTCGTCCTCACATCATGAAGAGCTTACTTATAGCTTAGAAAGTATAAGTGTACTCATTGTCTGGCAACTCAATAGGCTGAACATGCTCTAAAAGCAAGAGGTCATCAAACTTGTAGCTCAGCGTTCGAATTTCAACTTTTTGAGGCTTATTTATTCTAGGTTGGTGTACAGCCTCTGTTTTCTTAGATGGGGGTTGAGGGAAGCGGTTCCTTGCATTTACAAGACTTTCACTAGCACATACCAGTACTACGAGGGCCGGCAGCGCGACCATAATCTTATTGATCATTATGTACTCCTCCATGACGCAAAGCGTGTTTTATCAGCTAGATAGTAAGCGCTTAGCTGCTTACCACCGTATTGATGAAAGCAAGCCTAACTCTACTTAGTCTCACGCGAGATTAAAACACCTGTATTGCGACTTTATGTGAAGAGTTCTATGCCTTTAGTGTTATTAAGCATATTTGCACAGTGTTCATGTACAAACTTAACTTAAATGTGCGTTTTTAGTTGGTTGGGCTGATGTTACTCATACGTTTTTTATCGAAAGCGTCTATGTGATCGCTATTTTAGTGGCTTTGAATTGCTGGATTGCCCAGATGATAGCGTGCATGCACCATATATAATGATAGGTGGGTTTTACAGGCCTAGAGAGATCACAAATCTCTAACTCGAATCCGGCTTCATGTTCATCCCAGTTTCTTATTGATTCTACGTAGCTGTACTCATCATCGAAATCGAACCCGTCAACATAAGTGACGGCGACTGACTCTTTGTCAGGAGTTAGCTCTGCATGTTTTACTATCTCGATAATGTCTTTTTTTGCAGTTTCTTGGCAGTATTCTGAAGCAACTCCAGCGACCAGTTTTTCTGTGTAATAGCCAGCATTATCAATGTTTTTGAAAAACTCAAACATGTCGTGAATGCGCGAAAAAACAAAGGTGCCCATATCGCCGCTGATGCATAAGTGACCGGGCCATGTGGTGATAAAAAAGTGTAGGTTCGAGCAGTTTGGGTTTTCAAATTTCAGTGAGCGATTTACGCCGTTGTCAGAAAGTACCGTCATTCGGTGACTTTCTACATCCTTTAAAAAGGTTTCTGTTGTTGGCTGGCTCATAGCGGCCTCACTATCTTGCATGGAAAGTAGTGCAGATTTCTTGTGGCCACCTCGGACCAGTTGCGTACGCCTTGTTTGGTTTCAAAAATATAGCCACCTGGCACCGGCCAAAAGACTAGGCCATCGTTAGATTTTTGAGCTTTGATAACGTGGCGTTTTTTGTGGCCGTAGTAGATGTCGTGCTTACTCAGTGGCATTTTCGGCCTCCTGCCGCTCGGCTTGAATGCGGCGGTATATCTCTTCACGATGGACAGGAATGTTTTCTGGAGCATCGATGCCAATGCGAACAAACTGACCTTTCACAGCTAAAACTGTGACTGTAATATCATCGGCGATCTTGAACGATTCGCCAGAGCGGCGTGTAAAAACAAGCATAGGAATATCCTTATTTCAGATGGGGAAAGGAGGGTGCTGGTTACGCCAGCGACTCGGTTTATATGATCACTGCTAGAGCAATTGGCTTCGCCCTCGATTGACCGTGTGATCTTGATCACCCCGTTATCGCACGTTTACGGGGCTGCTCACTGGCCTTTTGACGGCGTGCTGAGCGAATTAGTAATGCAGTGGCAGGCGCTGATCTCCTGCTTTAGTAGGTTACTCATCTCATGCGCGTCGCATTGCCTACCTCAGTCGTGCGTTTAAAATTACCTGCCAATCAGCCTTGGCATTCACTGCATTGGTAAGCGTAATGTTGACACCTGCCAGCGCCTATGCCGTCAGAAGCATAGCCGCCAAGCTTCCACTTCATTCAGCCTTAACCGTCCGAGGGTTTTACGCTCTGCGTTAAGCTATGTCTTTCAGTGCTACTGGGTTCCGACCATTACGCTTATCAATACACACTGGTTACGCCAGTGACTCGCCTCGATCGCGCCTGCTGAGGGAGCAGAGGACTCAAGCGCTTGGTGCTTATTAGTCTTGCTGTGCGCTACCCTAGGGGTGACTTACCTGCGCTAACACGGCAAGCAAAATCCATTTAGGCGAACACCCGCGCCAGATCTTTTCTTAGCTAATCTGGATCAGCTTGCCGCTCCAGTGTTTGTTGTATGATTGCCGCAGTTCGTCGGGGCATACGTTGTATCGGTCACTGATAACGGATAAGGCATGATCGAAGTCTGCGCCGTCGTCTAACTGAAAATTGACTGCTAACACTGCCTGCCCAAGCAGGCGCTTATAGCTAATGGCCACTGATTCGTGACTGGGTACCGCTGGCGCTGGCTGTGCGGCGGCTGGCTGTGATACTGGTTTACTAAAAACCTCGGTAACCGCTTGTTTGATAAAGGTTAAAGCTGTTGGTGCAAATAGTGGTACATGAGTAATAGCTGTCATGGTAAATGCCTTTTAATGAATGCGGGTATGAAAATTGAGCTGATTTTGGTGAGTTTTAAGTCTTTTAAAGGTTTATATAGGGAGTAGGCCTGATATAGAGCTTATATCTTCAGGCTAGGCTCTAAGGTGGATACTTATGATAGAACTACAGTTGTGGTATCTTTATAGTTTAATATCTGTTTTTTCTTGCTTTTAGTGGCTTTCATTTTGTAAAAGGATAGTTTAGTGAAAAGAAAAAATGTCATAGAGTATGCTTTAGGTTATGCTAATAACTATATTTTTATGTGTTCAGCCTATCAGTTAATGTCAGAATGGAAGGTTGCTGAAGAAGATCAGAAACATTTAGATAAGTGCCATATATATATAATAGCTACTCGCCCAAAACCATATTTTGTTTCGCATAGTTTAAAATATGCAGATGGAAAGCTTTCAGGGAAAATTGGATACAAAATTAAAGGAGCTGAATATTTTATCGATTTTGATCATATGCCATTTGAATTAGCAGATGATGCTATAGAGTTTAAATGTGAATATCCATTTCAAGAAATATGGACATATAACGCTGCAGGTGAAAGAGTTCGTTATTATCCTGTAACTCATATTGCTTCATTCATAAAATCACTGAACAGAGATTTAAGCTTTCGGCCTTCAGATGATGTAATGAGTAAATTTGAAGTTTTGTATATTGGGCAGGCTATTGGTCGAGGTGATCGTTCTGCTCAGCAACGCTTGAATAGTCATTCTACTTTTCAGAAAATCATTACTAGGTCAGCGCATGAAACTCCTGACAATGAAATAATTATATTCATGCTACAGTTCGAAGATGACCAAGTGTTTACAACTATGGATGGCCAGGCTAATGATGAGGTCAAATCTAGAGATAAAAGTGATGTTAAGCGATTAATGGAAACTATTTATAACCCTCCTAGCAAAAAACAGAAAATCGCATTAATTGAAGCGGGGTTAATCCGTTATTTTCAGCCTCATTATAATGAGATTTTTAAAATAAAATTTCCTTCTACTAAGCATAAGGTTTTAAAGTCTTGTGAGAAGCTTGATGTGTCAGCTTTGTTAGTTTCGCTTAACACATCAGACTTTGGCTTTACATTGTGGTCACCAGCAGTAGCTGCCAGTGATAATCATATAGCTAAATTCGATCTTGTAAACTTACAGGATCGTATGTCATTTTTCAGTTTAACAAATATGCCAGAGTTTCCTGGGGTAATTAAAACTGAAAGCTGATTTTTTGCAGTTGTTTTTTAGAATCAGGATTAGTTATTAGGTGAGAGTATAGGCTTGCCGTGGTGCGTGACGGGTTATCGTGACACGAGCGATGCGGTTGGTTGGCTGGCTTTCGCTGGGCACCAACCACGCGCCTACTGCCAAAGTTAAGCAAAGCTTGGCAATAATGCCGCGTGCCATTGCTTCAACACATACGCCGGTGACAGAGCGCTTACCGCCCAGCTTTACTTTTGCTAGGTTGACGTGTTTCTCTACTGTTCTTGGGCTTATCGCCATTTCGCGGGCTGCTTCTTTTGCGCTGTATTCGTTTGCCATGTAGAGCAGTGCTTTAAGTTGTTGGTCGGTTAGGTTGCTACTAGGCAGACCTTTAAAATCACCGATAACTATTTCGTGCTTTTCCATAAAACCTCCGTGATTTAGCTTTCCAAAGCACCCTGTTGCCAAGGTGCTTCAGTAAAGCGTTTAAAGATGGCCTCAGTTACTAGCGCCACTGTGGGCTGGGCGCGTGATTAGATCCCTGCAGCATTTGCTGTCTGCTGTGCCCGTACAGCGGTTTATCTATCCAGCGGGCAGGGAGCATTAGCAGGGCAACCGGTTAAACCGTTTACCGCTATCAGCAAGCTGAGGGAGCGGTAGGCGTGAATAACTAGCAGGCAGATTCGTCTGCAATAGCTGGTACCAGAGCCAGCATGGCCGTGAAAATTTATTACTCGCACTGTGCTCGTGGTGGTTCGTTACTGAACGCTGAGGATTCACGGGCGAGGGTTCCAGATTGTGTAAAGAGCAAACAGCTTGTTGGGCTGTGTTGCGATAAATTATGGATAAACCCATAAAGCGTGTCAAGGGTTTACCCATAAAAATATGGGTTTGCTCTTTAGGTTTTGAATTTCAGGCAATAAAAAACCCACCGCTGAGGGTGGGTTTGGAGGGGTTATTTGTGATTAGTCTGTTTCGTGTATTTCAAAAACTAAGCTTTGCATGCTCAAGAAGTTTAGGATGAAGTAGCACATGCTTATGATTAACAGTACAGCGCAAAAAATATCGAGCGCGGGTTGCACGTGTAGAATGACACTACCTAAGTTTAAGGTAACATTACTACTAATCGCCTGAACAGCAGTAAAGCCTGTGGTGGTAATGCCAAATACCCATAAAAAGTTTGTTCTTAAGGCGATAACTTTATTTTTAATGTTGTTGTAGATGTTTTTATTTTTTATTTTCTCGGGATTAAAGGTGCAAATAACGCCCATGCCAATCGAGAACATGATGCTCGCTGTGGTGTACAGGGTGCTAATATAACTTTTATCCACTGGTATTTTTAAGGGGTACAGCGCAGCAGATAAAATTATAGATAGCCCTAGGAAGTATAGTGCTTTACGCATTTCTCTCGAGCTCAATTATGTATTTTCTCATCTCTTGCTCCAGCTGCCTCTCGTTAATCCGGTTTTTTTCTAGTTCCTCTATATAGACAACTTTGGATTCAACTATATCTTTCCCTGAGTAGATAGTCGATGAGTTGCGGCGCTTAACTTGATAGTTATCTAAGTCTGCTACTGGCTTTAAAATGGCGCTATAAGCTTTTTTTAGGGCTTCTGGGTCATTTTTTTTAGGCTTTCTAAATTTTAGTAGTAACTCAGCAGAAACCATCTGCTCAAGCTGCTCTTCGCTTATATTTGGAGTGTCAGTAATGAAGTTTTTTACAGCCTCCAAGCTTAAGTGCCTTAGCAAGCGAGTAAGTTTGTGGGTTTTTTCATTTTCGCCTTCGCTTTGCGCGTTTATTGGATCTCTTACCTTTATGTTTTCAATGTCAGAAAGCTCAGAAATTTTTTCGCTGTTTATTTTTGGAGTGATTTCATAAAGATCGTTAAGGAACCAGTTTAAATATGTTTGCAGACCCTTAATAGTGATGTTGCCAGGCAGAGTGGTAACAATGTGGTTTTTGTATGCTGTAAAGTAAAAGTGTCTTTTGTAGATAACGCCAGGACCAAGTGGGTTGTCTTTTATATCGTCAATTTTGAAAGTGTTTTGCTCAAACAGAGCCTTGTCAATATGCTGAGCGTTGTCATCTATTGAGGCTCTCAGCAGTACGCAAAAAACAGGCATATCTAAGCCATCTTGAGCTTCGTAAAAAGAAATTAAATCCTGCTCTTGGCTGGACTTGTCAGACATATTTAAAAGCATTGCTCTGTCAGTGACTATTGAGCTGCTAAGACGATTTTTAAGCTTTTGAAATAAATCACTATGTGCTTGAGTTACAGAGCTGTTTACAATCTCGAATGCGCGTAAATTTATACTTTTAGTGGACATATCCAGCTAATCCTCCTGTTTTATTTAGCGTTCCTTTGCTGCTGTTTATGCTATAGCTGTGGTGTTCGCTAAGTGTGTTCGTGTTCTTTCTTGGCGGGAAAAATCAAAACAAATCCAGCCTTGCTATCACTACGCCACAAATCGTGGCATTTCCGTTTATTTTGATCATTTGCTCTGGCCATGCAGGGTTTAGCGCTTTTAGATAGCGCTCTTCGCCCTCGATAATGAGCTGCTTAAATGTAGCCTCGTTGCTGTCATCAAGCTTTACGACCACTAGCGAATTGTGGTCTGCGCATTTTTCTGGATCGACAAAAATAATATCGCCATCAAAGAATGATTTGCGGCTGTGCGGGTTTTCCATTGAGGCACCGCGTACTTTTAGTGCAAAGGTGTGCTCGCTATGTGGCACAGGGCAGTAGTAGTAGGTTTCCACTGGCTGATACAGGTTTATTTCTTGCCAGTTTCCTGCCTGGACCCAGCTAATGAGTGGGACTTTATCTTTTAGTTCTGGTCCAGAAAAAACATTTGCTTCGCTATCTTTCGGGCTGCCTTCTCCCGTAGCGAGCCAGTTGGGGCTTACTTGGCATGTTTTGGCTATTTGCGCAATGTAGCTTGTTGACAGTGATTTGCCTCTTTCAAGGTCAGAAATACTTGTCTGATCAATGCCTACACGCTCGGCTAACTGGGCTTGAGTTAATCGAGCTTCTCTACGCGCTTGCTTTAGTCGGTCTTTAAATTCCATCGGCCAAATATATGGGGCGTTCCATATTCTTGCAAAGGGGTTTACCCGTATGTAAAATATGGAAAAACCCATATTTAGAGTGTTTAAATTTGAATATATATCAACAGCTGGTTAAACATTTTAATAGCCAGCTTGCTACTGCAGCTGCATTAAATGTTGACCAAAGCACTGTATCTGGCTGGGTTCGCGGAAAGCACGGCATGAGCGCTATAACTGCGATTAAAGCCGAGCGTTTAACTGGCGGGGCCTTTAAAGCAACTCAACTTTGCTCCGAGCTTTCTGAGCTAGCCAGTGCTGAGATGAATTTTACTCAGAAGCAAGCCAAGTAATAAGTCGGTAGTTAGCTACTGAATAGATAAACAGTATTTGCAGACGAAAAAAAAGCCCCGTCCGACGACTAATCTAAACGGGGCTTTATGCACATAGCAGGGACTATTATGCACAAAGCGATAATACCAAGCAATCACACAGAAGTAACTATGAGCAGCCAGCAAATTGCTGAGCTGGTGGATAGTCGGCACGATAGTGTTAGACGTACCATCGAGCGTTTGGCTGGCGCAGGTGTAATTCAACTCCCACCGTTGGTGGAAGTTAAAAATCATCTAGGTCAGCAAGTTCAAACCTATCTTTTTAGCGGCGTGACAGGTAAGCGTGACTCGATTGTAGTCGTTGCCCAGTTGTCACCCACATTCACCGCCCGCTTGGTGGACCGTTGGCAAGAACTAGAAGCGCAACTGGCCAAGCCTGTTATTCCCACCAGTTTTGCTGAAGCATTACGCCTTGCAGCTGATCAACAAGAACAGATCCAGCAGCTGGAGCTTACCAATCAACAGCAAGCCAGCCGAATTGATGCGCTAGAACAATTGCTGGCAGCCGGTGTAACTGCGCCTGACTTTTGCCGCCGCTTAAATGGCGTTAACACAATGGAAATCAACGCCTACTTGCAGCGTGCTGGCTGGTTGTTTGACTCGGGCAATGGGCGCAGCCGCTGGCGTGTTGCTAGCTATGCTCGCGACAAGTACATGGCCGAGCAAGCAGTAGAAATTAAAAGCGGCACAGCAGATGCATTTAGCGCAGTTAAAGCTGTATTGCTTAAAGCTGGCGCCCAACGACTACTCAAACTTTATTTGAGCAGCAAGTTACCTATGAAGCGCAGCTGGGACGGCGAGCTAAAGCATAACTTAGTTGGCGTGGTGGGGGTGGTAGCATGAGCATGATTTTAATGGCTAAAGCCATGCAGCTAAAAGTGGGGAATCCTACGCGTAAACTGGTGCTACTAAAACTGGCTGATAACGCCAATGATCAAGGCGAGTGCTGGCCGTCATACCAGAATATTGCTGACCATTGTGAGATTAGTCGCCGTTCGGTTATTGCCCATATTAACGCCCTCGAAGGGGCTGGGCTACTGCGTAAAATAATCCGTAAAGGCACCCATCATGGCAACGCCTCAAATATCTTTGTTTTATCGTTAGATGGTGAAAAATCTGCACCACCTAAAACTAAAAATACTAATGATTTAGCTGGTGAAAATAATTCACTACCTAGTGAATATATTTCACCCCCTAGTGAACCAGATGCACTAGGGGGTAGTGAACCACGTTCACCCAGAACCAGTCACTCTTTTGAACCAGCCATAGAACCATCTATTGTCGGGCAACCCAACACCGCCGCAAAAGTGATTAAGTATTTGAATCAGCGCACCGGTTCAAAGTTTAAGCCTGTTAAGTCAAATACTCAGTTGATTAACGCACGGCTCAAAGAGGGCCACAGCCTAGAAACAGTTATTGCGGTGATTGATCGTAAGTGCGCCGAGTGGCTTAACGATCCAAAAATGAGCGCATATCTTCGCCCAAGCACGCTGTTTAGCGCCAAGAATTTTAATAACTACGCTGGCGTGATTGATAAGCCGCTGGCACCGCAAAGTACTCAGGTAGCTGATGATCTGAACGACACCAGTTGGATGAATGAACCGGAGGGCTGGTTATGAGAAGCGCCTTACAAGTAACCCAAAGCGTAATGCTGGCACCTGAACGGTACGCAACCCAGCCAGCCAAGCCGATTAGTGCAGTAGCCGATCATGAGTCGGGCTTAGTGGTTAATCGTTTGTTTCGTGAACTAAAAGCCATTTTTCCAGCATGGCGCAACGCATGGCCAACCGCTGAGGATGAGGCAGCAGCTAAGCGCAGCTGGACCAAGGCGTTTATTTCTGTGGGTTTAACTCAGCTGGAGCAGATCCACTTTGGTGTTGAGCAGTGCCGACTTAGTGGCCGCCCGTTTATGCCGTCCGTGGGCGAGTTTATCCAGTGGAGCCAGCCAACACCAGAAATGCTAGGGCTGCCCAGCGTTGAACAGGCATATCGGCAAGCGTGTGCCTTGGCCCATCCAGCCGCAGACCGCTCCCAAGCCCATGCCGCTGTTTTTCATGCTGCCAGCGAGACGGGATTGCACTTGTTGGCCAGTCAGCCCGAGTCGGTATCACGCCCAGTGTTCGATTATCACTATGGACTTGTGGTGAAAATGGTCATGCGGGGTGAGCCGCTGACTGAAACACCCAGAGCGCTACCTGCCAAGCCTGCCGAGCCAACTGATCAAGATCGCGAAAAAGGCGCCCAGGTGTTGGACGCTTTGCTTAACAAAATCAAGGGGAAACGATCATGAAGTGGAATCCGCCAACGAGCGCGCCGAAGTGCGGCGAGCAAATCATTGCCGATTTCGGCAGCCCATTCGGCTTGGATCTGGCTGTATGGGATAAGCACAAAAAAGCATGGCTTACGCCACAGCTTGGTTGGAACTTTGAGGTAAAAACGGGCAAGGAGTACCCGAGCTATCAGAACGAATACCGATCTAATGAAGATTTAGTGCGCTGGGCGCGCATCGAGGCATTTGAATGAGCAAAACCGTAGTTGTAAACCTGAGTGACGCTGAGATTAAGCGGCAAATGATGGGCGCAGCGCATACTTTGCGCGATGCCCGTTATCCTGGGGTGCGCTTTCGGTTTTTGACTGATCGAACACGGGGGAGTTGGTTTTTAATTCAAGGTGGCAAGTGGCAGCGGTTGGGAGCTTATCCGCTGCTATCTGCAAAACAAGTATTAGGTACTTTGCCTGAGCTTTTAGCGCGTAAAGCCGCGAATCTAGATCAGCGGCTTGAGCAAGGTGAGTGGCTGCATTGCGAGGGGCTCCTTAGCTGGTATCGCGACCGTGTGTTGCGTAACCGTAGCCTAAGCCTAAAGCGCAAAGCATCTGTTGAGACCATCATCGATAAGCACTTGCTGCCGTGCTTGTCTGGCGTAGCGATTGACTCAATTGATCGTGAGGTGATTGACCGACAGCTTGTATGGCCATTGCAGGAAAGCTACTCAGTTAGTTACGTGCGTCAAATCATGCGGGTCGCGCAGCAGGCATTTGCTCAGGCACTCAAGCTGAACATGATCCCTGAAAACCCACTGGCGGGCTTCAAGTTTGCAGAGTTTGTGCAGGCTAGAGAAAAGCCCAAGGCAGGCCGCTTACGCCCAACTGATTTACCTGAACTCATACAGCGACTGCAGCAGTGCTATAGCGAGCGAGTAGAGCAAGGAATGCTTGCCCTGATTATGTTGATGCATGGAACCCGTATTGGTGAAACACGCTTAGCTCGGTGGCGTGATATTAGCCTGGGCGATCGGGTGTGGTTTATTCCAGCAGAGAACACTAAAACCCGTGCAGAGCATGTGCTTCCACTGACTGAGCAGGCCTGCCAGTTATTGGTGGCTTATCGGGAGCGGATGGTGGGCCGTGATGCAGATTATTTGTTTGTGGACGGCATGGGTCAATTGCTGAATGAACGGCAAGCCAGTAGCGCATTTAAATGGATGAGCGGTGGCGATTGGAGCAGCCACGACCTACGAAAACTGGCTCGCACCTGCTGGGCAGAACTAGGTGTTGATTACTTAATTGGTGAGCGTTTGTTGAATCACCAGATGGGGGTTTTAGCGCAGACCTATGTATTGACCACCCAAGAAGAACTCAAGAGAAAGGCATTAGAGCAGTGGCATGAACGCTTAGATGAGTGTGGGTTATCTGCCTTTCAATGCGAGACAGGTATTAGATAAAGCATTAGCGGTTTTAGGGTTAAAGCCTGATTTGATGCGGGGTTTAGCATTCTAATGAATTTGCAAAGTAAGAGGCGGTAAGGCATGCAGTTTGAGCTAAAAAAAGTAAAACCTTGCCCTGCGTGTGGTGGCAGTGGTCGAGTGCGCGGCATGGTTTTAACGCTAAGTTGCCTAGATTGCGAGGGCTCGGGTTATGCCCTGATTAAGCCAGATCCAAAGCAGCGGGTTGAGAATGGATTGGCAGCGCAGCTGGGTGCTGAGCTGCGGTCGGCGATGGTGCGTATTTATCAGCTTGAGGCTGGCCAGCGAAAGGGTGAGCCGGCAGTGCATTCGGTTAACCGGTACGGTGCGGGAGGTAGTAGTTATGTCGGCGATTAAATGGCGGCCAGTGCGCGGCGCTCACAACGTGTTTGAAACCGATCGGGGGTACATAGTTGCGAAAGTGAATGTGGCCGAAAAGTACGTTTATACGGTTACAGCACCAGGCGCTAAAGAGTCGTTTGCTTATCTTGGAAGTCGTGAAGAAGTAGTGAAAGTGATTGAAGAGCACATGAAAGGAGAGGCTGAGTGATTTATTTAGAGTTGCCTTGGCCACCGCGTGAGCTTAGCCCGAATCATCGTGCGCATTATCAAGCTAAGGCTAGAGCAGTAAAAAGCTACCGCCGGTTATGCATGGCCTTTGCTTATAACGCCCGCCAAGAACTGCCGGCGGGCAAGCTGCTAATGAAAATTGAGTTTTGCCCACCAGATCGCCGCGCCCGCGATGATGACAACATGCTGGCCAGCTTTAAGGCTGGGCGAGACGGCATTGCTGATGGGCTCAAAGTTAACGACAACCGCTTTGCTACTCAGTTTGAAGTGGGTGAGCCGGTTAAAGGTGGTTTGGTAAAGGTTTTAATTGAGGTGGTTAGCTAATGGAGTTAGAGCAAGATATTGTTCCTTTAGTGATTCGCGCGCTGGCTAGTGACACTTTAATGGCGGGATCTGCATCCATTAAAGATATTGATATGCCACGCAGTACGAACCCAGACCAGTTAACTAGGCATGATTTATTTGTAGATTCCTGCATGTTTCACGCCCGAATGCGTAGAGTGCTGAGCCCGATTGAGTATGCAGTACTGGTTGCTAAGTACTCCCCGTGCTTCAAAGCAAAGTTGAAAGCAGCAAGTGAGTTGGCTGCACATATAAAGTCCCCGGCACCTGCGCGCTTTAAACATACGGCGATTATTACTTGGGCGATACCTAAGCCGCGTGGTAATGCTAAGCGTGTGAGAGCGGTTGCTTTGCCCGATAAATGGTATCTTATGGACAATTGGTGCGATGAGCCAGTGCCAGTTAAAACGCAGGAAAGGTGGCGGCGTAAAATTCTGAATTTTTTAAATACTTTAATTAATGATGCATTTAGTGTACTAGCTTGGTATTAACTATGGATGAGTTTGTTTTTGTAGATATTGCAGGAAATATTAAGACATTTTTTAATGTTGAGTCTTTAATTGAGTTTATCTCGCGCGACATATCAGTATGGATGAATTTAGCGAAGAGAAAAGAGAAGCTGGAAGGCGGTAAAAAACTATACTATATAACTCCTAAAGATATTTATAGTTATTCAGATTCAAAAAGTGCTGGGCTGCCAGGTAGCTACTCAACATTTAGAGCGGACCTTTTAAATGACATTATGCATAATAAAGTTACAATTAAAGACTTAATTAGTATATATAGAGATGAGTTTGCTGGAGATCTTGTCTTTACAGGCACAAAAGCTTTTGAGGAGCTTGAAAGAATATTACTAGAGAATGAAGGTGTTAGAGAGGCAGAAAGCTTTATTCGTGGTTTAAAGCACTTAAAAAAAGAAATTGCAAGAGCGTCTAAAAATAATGAAGACGCAAGCGATCTTGGCTTTTTTGAAGATGGTTATCTTAGTTACTTGTCAAATAGACTTTTCTCATCTGAAAACATAAATTACTCGAAAGTTCTTTCAGATATTTCAAGACTTAAGAATAATATAAAATTTGTTGATGATGAAAAAATAAGGTTTTCTAAGGAAATATCTAACCTTCATAGTGAGTATGTTCGAGAGAGAGATAGTTTGCATCATACATATACAGAGCTTTTAAGGCTTGAGGCACCTGCTTCTCACTGGGGGAATTCAGCTAAAAAATATAGACGTGCAGGTGAGGTTTGGACAGCCTTTCTTATTATTAGTGTTGTGGTGGGTTTTATAGGGTTCTCTAATCTTTTTATGTATTGGTTAGAACATGGAAGTAAGGAGATTTCCTTGATTACAGCGCAAAGCGCTATTTTTATTATGCTAGGATCAGCTGCATACTTTTACTTTGTAAGAGTCTGTTCACGTATAATATTTAGCTCATTTCACTTGATGCGTGATGCTGAAGAGCGTGAGCAACTAACGCATGTTTATTTGTCCTTGATAAAGGATGGAAGTATTGATTCTGATGCGCGGGCAATTATTTTACAGTCACTATTCAGTCGAACTGATACTGGGTTACTAGGAGGTGATTCATCGCCAACTATGCCAACTATAGATATGTTAAAGGCAATGAAAAACGATAAATGATCTACTTGACTAAAGTGATCCAGTGAGCCAATATATCTCCATAGTGCGAATTTAGCGCATAACATATTTTAAACCCTAGCCATGCAAGTGGCTGGGGTTTTTTATTGCCTATCATTTAGCCCCGCGGGGTATCGAGATGCATAAAATGCCAGATAAAGATCTAGGGTTTTGGGCGAGCATTATCGCAACAGCCCGCGAACATGGGCTAATCATGATGCTCACCTTCATAATTTCATACTTACGAATCAATCTATATAGCGATGGCCGCAGCTGGAAAGCCGAGTTGCTGGAAGCGCTGCTAGGCACTTTCGTGATCATGATGGCTGCTAATGGTTTGCAAGCTTTGCAGATTAATGATGGCTGGGCTTGGGGAATGGCAATCTTCGTCGGATTGATTGGTATTGATAAGGCTCGAGCTTTAATTGAGCAAGTAGCCAGTAAGAAATTTGGGGGATAGCATGAGTCAGTCATTAAATGAGCAGCTTCTGGCGGCAGCTAACCTAACTAATGAGCTGCTAAGCACTTTAATTGAGCAGCAGGCAGCCTTGTTGTCAGCCTTAGCTGATGAGCACGGCATTGAGCCGGAAGAGATAGTCGCTCTAGATCTTGCTGGGCGAGTAATTGATCATGGCTAAGCTTGAAATGCATCGTAGCCGCTTAGCCACTTTAAAAAAGACTAATCAAAAGCTTCCGCAGATAAAAACCTGGGGGCGTGGCAGAGGTGGCCGAGCTTGGCGTAAGCTCCGTGAGCAAATTATTCTTAGAGATAAGCAAATTTGTCAGCATTGCGGACTTCTCGCATTAGAGCCTGAAGTAGATCACATTGTGCCTTTAGCCGCAGGTGGGACAGATGCTCCAGATAATCTGCAAGTGCTATGTAAGTCACCCTGTCATGCGAATAAGACAGCACGTGAGAGCCGCGGAGACTTTAGCTAGTCGTTGATATTTCTTCTTTTTTTACTTTATTTGAGGGAGGGGGGTGCCAAAAGTCTAAAACCTTGGCCCTGTGGATACCGACCCCTAACTCATTCGCATATTTTTTCCCGTTTTTGAAATATGTTAAGTCTGTTAAGTTTCAGCTATGGGGGGCTGCATGGCGCTGACTTCCAAAAAGAAAAAATTCGCTGATGCTTTACTCGCAGGGAATACACAGAAAAATGCTGCTGTAATCGCTGGATACAGTGAAACATCTGCATCACAGGCAGGATCTAGGCTTTGTAAAGATCAAGATGTTGAGGCTTATATAAAGCGTGTGAGAGCAGCAAAAAGCTCTATAAGTACGCCAAAACAGGTCTCACAAAAAGTTAACATTCATGAGCCAAAAGTTAACAAAAAAGTTAACAAAACTGATGAAAATGTTAAGTCTGACTTAACAAGTGTTAACGCGGAAAATATAGGTGCTTTTTCTGATCCAAAAGATTATTTGCTACATGTAATGAATGATGAGCTCGAGGAGCCTCGATTACGAATTGATGCAGCCAAAAGCTTGATGCCTTATGTGCATGGGAAGGTTGCAGATCAAGGAAAAAAAGAGGCTAAACAAGAAAGAGCTAGGCATGCAGCTAAGAAATTTGCACCGAGTGCCCCACCTAAGCTAGTTGTAAATAATGGTGGTGCTAGATGAAGTGGAGTACAGCGTGCCTAGACTGGGAGAAAAGAATTGTTGCCGGTGAAAGTTTAATACCACTTGAGCCACTGTTCCCAGAAGAAGCCGAAGCTGGGCTTTCTGTTTTCAAAGAACTGAGAATTGTTGACGCACCAGGTAGCCCGATGATTTCAGAATCTTGTGCGCAATGGGTTTTTGATTTTGCGGCTGCTGTTTTCGGTGCTTATGACAGTGAAAGTGGTAGGAGGCTAATACAAGAGTTTTTCCTTCTTATACCTAAAAAAAACTCTAAGTCGACAATTGCAGCAGGGGTGATGCTAACAGCTTTAATTCGTAACTGGAGAGAGTCTGCTGAATTTATTATTTTAGCTCCTACTAAGGAAATTGCAGATAACAGCTTCATTCCAGTACGGGATATGATCCGCAAAAATGATGTTTTAACTGATCTTTTGCATATCCAAGAACACACGCGAACGATCACCCACCTTAATAATAATGCCACGTTGAAAGTTGTAGCCGCAGATGGTGACACAGTTGGTGGTAAAAAAGCCGTGGGGATTTTAGTTGATGAAGCTTGGCTATTTGGCAAGAAAAGCAAAGCAGAAGATATTATTCGTGAAGCCACAGGGGGGTTAGCTTCTAGGCCTGAAGGGTTCGTCATTTTCTTGACTACGCAATCAAACGAACCACCTGCCGGCATTTTTAAAAAGAAGCTGATGTATGCACGGGGAGTTAGGGATGGACGAATCGATGACAATCGTTTCTTACCAGTCTTGTATGAGTTCCCTAAACATATGATCGATGCTGGTGAACACAAGAAGCCAGAAAACCTAAAATTAGTTAATCCAAATCTTAATTACTCAGTAGATAGTGCTTTTTTAGAGCGTGGATATAAGCAAGCACTAGAGGATGGGGCTGACTCTCTCATTGGTTTTTTAGCTAAGCATGGCAACGTTGAAGTTGGTTTAGCCTTGTTATCTAACAATTGGTCTGGTGCAGAGTTCTGGGAGCAGCAGTCCGATGTGGAGTTGAGCTTAGAAGATATTATTGCTGAGTGCGAAGTGATTGATATTGGAATTGATGGTGGTGGGTTAGATGACCTCTTAGGGTTATATGTAATTGGGCGTAGTCGGCAAACGCGTGAGTGGTTGGGGTGGGGCCATGCATGGGCCCATGAGAGCGTATTAACTAGAAGAAAGGAAATAGCTTCGAACCTCATGGACTTCTCTGAAGCAGGAGAATTAACAATCGTTAAGCGTGTGGGGGATGATACGGAAGGAGTTGCAGAAATAGCTTACCGCATTTACTCCGCAGGCCTGCTCGATAAGATTGGGATGGATCCGGCGGGTATTGGCGGAGTGTTAGATGCCTTGATTGAGCGCGGCATTCCTCAAGAACTAATTGTAGGGGTTAGCCAAGGTTGGCGCTTGGGCGGAGCTATTAAAACTCTAGAACGAAAGCTAGCAGAAGAAACGTTTTGGCATGCTCATCAATCACTTATGAATTGGTGTTGTGGTAATGCCAAAGTGGAGCCTAGAGGCAATGCGATTCTAATTACAAAACAAGCCAGTGGTAATGCCAAAATTGACCCATTAATGGCTGCTTTTAATGCTGTTTCTTTACTCAGCGAAAACCCTGTTGCCAGTGAAAGTGTTCATGACTTTATGGCTGCTATCAGAGATCCAATTTTATGAATTTAGCCTTGTTTATTTTTCTGACGAGTGCGCTATTGGGCTTTGTCCTCTTAGTAGGTGGAGTCTATTTATTAGCAGGTATAGCTTGGGCGTTAATTACTGGTTCGTTAAGCATGTTTTGCATAGCTGGCTTCATTAAGCGAGGCATGTCAAATGGCTAAAACGTTTTCACAAACATTACTAGCATCGCTTTCTAAGCCCGTTACAGGTCAAAAGCGTTGGGTATCAGGTTCTGGTTGGTGGCCAGGCAGTTCTAGCAAACCAGTATCTGTTGATTCCGCATTACAAGTTTCAACTGTATGGGCATGTGTTCGATTGATATCAGAGACTATTGCGACCTTACCGCTTGGGATCTATAAAAGAAAAAGTGATGGGGGACGTCAGATTGATCCAAGCTTTCGTGTTCATGACTTGATTAGTAACAGCCCTAATCAGCGCATGACAGCAGTAAATTTTTGGGAGGCAGTTGTTGCTTCCATGCTCTTTAAAGGCAACGCCTATATTGAGATTAAGAGATTAAAAGACTTACCAGTAAGCTTGAATTTGTTACAAGCTGATAATGTGAAGTGGTTGGAAGAAGAAAGTAGCTGGGTTTATACAGAAAAAAATAAAAAACGATCCATAGCCTTCAGCAACTTGATGCATATTCCTGCCTTTTCTTTAGATGGAATTAATGGCTTATCTCCACTGAGATATGGGGCTGTTGTAATTGGCTCAGCTATATCAGCAGATAAAGCTGCCAGTAGCACTTTTCAAAATGGCTTGATGCCTACAGTGGCATTTAGTGTAAATCGCGTATTAACAAAAGAGCAGAGAGATGATTTTCGTGAATATGTTGAAAAACTATCAGGTGCCATGAATGCTGGGCGATCTCCAGTTCTTGAGTCTGGAGTAGAGGCTAAGCCGATCGGCATTGATCCGGCAGATGCTCAGCTATTAGAGTCACGGGGCTGGAGCGTAGAAGAAATCTGTCGTTTTTTTCGGGTGCCTCCCTGGATGGTTGGGCATACAGAAAAAAGTACCAGTTGGGGAACTGGTATTGAACAGCAAATGATTGGCTTCTTGACGTTTACTTTGGCTCCTTGGCTTGAGCGAATTGAGCAAGCTATCAATAAAAATCTTCTCACAATAGTTCAGAGGCAAACTCATTATGCAGAGTTTGCCTTAGAGGGACTGTTGCGTGCAGATAGCCAGGCGCGAGCTGATTTTTACGCGAAAATGACTACTAACGGTATTTATACTCGTGACGATTGTAGAGTTAAAGAAAACCTACCGCGAGAAGGCGGTAATGCATCTAAGTTAACTGTACAAATGAACATGACGACCTTAGATAAGCTGGGCGCTCAAAATGATGAGCAAGCAGCTAAAGCTGCCTTAAAAAGCTGGCTTTCCGCATCGGAAGATTAATTAAGGAGCAACTAGCAATGCCCAAATTTGAATTAAATCCTAAGGCCTTAGCAGCATGGAATCCTCATATTAAAGTGGCAGCTGAACAAAGTGTGAACACTATTACTATGTTTGGCGTGGTAGGTGATTCATATGACTACTGGGGAGAAACCAATAAAGGGATTACATTAGCAAGGGTAGATGCTGCATTGCGCAGCATTGGAGACAACGAAGTGGTGGTGTATATCAACAGTCCAGGCGGCGATATGTTTGAAGGGATTGCAATCTATAACCGGCTACGAGAGCACTCTCAGAAAGTGACTATTAAAGTTATTGGGTTAGCAGCATCAGCAGCGTCTATTATTGCAATGGCAGGGGCTGAACGCCTAATAGCTAAATCTGCATTTTTAATGATTCATAACTGTTGGTCTAATTTTGTAGGTAATCGTAATGATCTGCGTGACATTGCGGATCAGTTAGAAGAATTTGATATCTCGATGCGAGATGTCTACATCGATGTGTCCGGTATGTCAGAAAGTGAAGTCACTGACCTCATGGATAAAGAGTCATATTTGTCAGGAAGTAGTGCAGTTCAAAAGTCTTTGATGACAGGTGTGTTGCAGGCAGAAGAAATTGCTACAGATACTGCGCCTGCTAGCCAAGCACAAGCCTTTCAAAATATAAATGCTGCACTTGCAGAAGGAGGAGTGCCCTACAACCAACGCTTGAAAATGCTAGCTGCAATTAAAGATAACTTTTGGGGGCAAGAATCAGAGATTAGCCTTCATCCAACTACTAAACAAAAATCATCAAATGCTGCTGCTGAATTATTTATGAGCTTTTCAGATGGCTTAAAAAGCTTAGCATTTTGATCAGTCGAAACCTTACATCAAAATTCAATTTAAACCGCCAGTTAGGCGGTTTTTTTATTTAAGGGTAATAACTATGCCAGGTTTATCTGTTGAAGCTGTACGAGAAGAAATTAGCGCGACATTAAAAAAAGTAGGGGATAAATTACGTACCCAAGCTGAACATACAAATAAAGAACTAGAAAAGTATGGTCGAATGGGCGAGGAGACTCGCGCCAGTGTTGATAAGCTTTTAATGGAGCAAGGAGCCTTACAAGCACGCTTAAATGCTGCTGAACAGGCTATTGTGGCTCATGATAAAGGCCATCAAGAAGACGGCCAGATGACTTTGGGTGCACGATTAGTTTCAGCGGAAGCATTTACCCAAGTTAACTCAAGCTGGCGCGGTATTCATCGTGTATCTGCACCTCGTAGCGAAATTACGACGGCAACAGCCGGTGAACTCGTGCAACCAGATCATCGAGGATTAATTCTTCCGGCACAGCGGCGGATGACTGTACGTGATCTTATTATGCCAGGCGAAACGTCATCGAATGCTATCGAGTATGTGCAGGAAACGGGCTTTACTAATAATGCTGGTGTTGTTGCAGAGGGTGCTCAAAAACCGTACTCAGACATTGCGTTTGATCTAGTTACAACGAACGTACGAACGATTGCACACCTGTTCAAAGTTAGTCGACAGATGTTAGATGATGCACCTGCACTGCAAAGTTACATTGATGGGCGTGCCTCTTACGGCTTACAACTAGCTGAAGAAAAACAGCTTTTGTTTGGTGATGGGACTGGTCAAAACTTAAAAGGGATTGTACCAAGCGCACAAACATTTAACGCAGAGTTTGAGCCAGAGATGCAGACAGTAATTGACCGGGTTCGACTGGCTTTGCTGCAGGTGGCTTTAGCAGAGTATGCCGCAGATGGCCTTGTTTTAAACCCAGTAGACTGGGCAATGATTGAGACTACAAAGGACAAAGAAGGGCGCTATATCGTAGGTAACGCCATTAATGGTGCAACGCCAACTCTATGGAATATGCCTGTTGTTGAAACGCAAGCAATGACAAAAAGCAACTTCTTAGCTGGCGCATTCGGTATGGGGGCTCAAATTTTCGACCGTATGGAAATTGAAGTTTTGATCTCTACCGAAAATGATAAGGACTTTGAGAAAAACATGGCAACTATCCGTGCTGAAGAGCGTTTAGCTTTTGCAGTATATCGCCCAGAAGCATTTGTTACTGGATCCACAGTAATCACCCCATAAACCGTTTTATGTCTAGCGCTAGGCTAATGCTTAGCGCTGTAGAGGAGATATAAGTGGATATTAAGTGTGAAGCTTTACGACCTTTTTTATTTGAAAACCGAGTGCTGAAAGTAGGGGAAGAGTTCATCACGCGCAAAGGTCACGCTCTTGATTTAGTCAATACACACCTAGCTGTATATGTAGATGGCACAGCATTAGAGGAGCGAGAGGATGAGCATCAGTCTCAAGC
The DNA here is from genome assembly GCF_001267175.1 of Thiopseudomonas alkaliphila. Lineage (NCBI taxonomy): Bacteria > Pseudomonadati > Pseudomonadota > Gammaproteobacteria > Pseudomonadales > Pseudomonadaceae > Thiopseudomonas > Thiopseudomonas alkaliphila. The sequence goes on from NZ_CP012358.1 coordinate 367,853, forward strand.
AGTTAAAGAACCACCTACGTCTCGAGCTGGACGATCAGGACGAGGACGAAAACCTTCAACTAATACTGACAGCAGCAATTGATTATGCCTCTAAGTTTTTAGGGAGGCCTATTCCGTGGGAAGACAAACTTCCAGCGAGCGTCACCAGCGCGGTGCTCTTAATAGCAGCCGATCTTTATCTTAATAGAGAAGCAACAACACCATCGGGAATGAAAGAAAACCCTTTGGTAGAGAAAATGCTGCACCCCTATCGTATAGGAATAGGGATATGAGAGCTGGGCGATTAAAGCATCGAGTGATGATACAGAAGCAAGTTAGGCAGCAAGATCCAGAAACTGGTGCAATGAATCTAAGCTGGAAAAACTGGAAATCATTATGGGCTTCAATCGAGCACTTATCTGTTAAAGATAGTTTTGCAGCTCAAGCAGCTGGTGCTGAAACAGTAGCTAGAGTAGTGATTAGAGCTGGGCCAAAAATAGAACCAGGGGGGCGTATTATTCACGGAGACCATGTTTTTTCAGTAATAGGCGCTATTCCTGATGCTATATCAGGGAGTCGGTACTTAACTATTTTGGTTAAGGAGCATACATGAGTCAGCCATTTAAATTACAAGGTGTAGAAGAGGTGCTTGCTAAGCTTGAAACAGTTAAGCAGGAGGCTAAAGGTAAAAGTGCACGATTTGCTTTGCGTAAAGCCGCTCAGCTAGTTCTAGCTTCTGCTAAAAGCGGTGCTCAAGCAGTAGATAATCCAAAAACGCCCAATAATATTGCTAGCAATCTTGTTATTCGCCTCGATGGTAAACGCTTTAAAAAAACGGGAGACCATCTATTTAAAGTGGGGGTGTTAGGAGGTGCTAAGCAATATGCAGAAACAAAGGATAACGTGCGTAAAGGACGTGTAGGAAAGCGATATGCAATAGGTGGAAGCAAGAAGAATCCTGGGGGAGACACGTTTTACTGGCGTTTTTTAGAGTTTGGAACTGCCAAAATGCCACCTAAACCATTTATGCGCAAAGCGTTGGCCAGCAACATTGATAGTGCGACACAAGAGTTTTCTTTGCACTTTAAGCGAGCAATTGATCGTGCAGTTAAGCGAGCTGAAAAAGGTAAAACTCAATGATGCCACCACTATTTAAAGTTTGTGCAAGTAACCCGCATGTAGTGCGGGTTTTTGGTTTAAATCCAGTAAGAATTTTCCCTTGGGGGCAAGCTTTCGATGAGTCTGGGCTGATACCTAAAACGCCATATGCAGTATGGAGCGTAATAAATGGCACAGGACAGGCGTATTTAGAAAATCGCTCAGATTTGGATGAAATAGATACGCAAATTGATGTGTATGGGGAAAGTGAAAAAGTAGTTTTACAGGCTGCTGAAATTATCAGACAGGCAATTGAGAAAGAGAGCTACGTCACTAGCTTTGTGCCATTGGGCATTGATCAAGAAGCGCAGCTCTTGCGTTTTACTATGACAGCCACATGGCATGTTCCTAGACTATTTAGTTAATAAAATTAATAACCTGAGGGGGTTGTATGGCTATTCGTACGCAAGGCACTCAGCTATATGTGCTGTTACCAACAAAAGATGGTGCTGAAGTAATGGAGATTGAATGCATTTCAAACTTTTCTGGTGGAGGTAATCCAGCTGACCAGTTGGAGGATACATGTCTAAAGTCGAATGTTAAGAAGTTCCTTAAAGGGCAGCGAACACCAGGACAAGCTACTTTTGATGTGAGTGCAGATCCAAAGAAAGACTGCCACCATAAATTATATGAATTGTCTGAGAGTGATGAAGAGCAGCATGAAAATTTGCCGTTCGCACTGGGTTGGTCTGATGGTAAGGCAGACCCTACAGTGGCAGCAGATAGCAAAAGTTTTGAGTTGCCAGATAGTCGAACTTGGTTTTTGTTTGAAGGGTATGTTGCTGATTTTCCTTTTGACTTCCAAGGGAACTCAGTCGTTAAGACTGCGTGCTCTGTGCAGCGAACAGGTAAAGGACGCTGGATTCGTAAAAAATAATAAACTCGTTATGGGACATCCGTAATTCAACTCAGAGGCAACTATGAGCACACCACTTACCTTGGCCAGCTTGCAAAAAGCTGGCGCTTTTTTACAAGATCCACTTGTAGAAGAAACTATTAGTTGGACGAATAAAGAGGGAGAGGAAATCCAAAATACTATTTTTGTGAAGCGAGCAAGTTTTGCAACACTAGTACACGAATTTCGTCCTTTGAACTCAGAGCAAAGCGAGCTGGATCAGCATTTAGAGGCAGTAGCTCGGCGGATTGCATTTTTCATTACAGATAAACATGGGCAGCCAGTTTTTACGACTGAGGATGTACTTGGAAGTGAGAAGCAAGGCCCTATTTGTGAGTCACTTACTGCTGCTCTATTAAACGCAATTACTAAGGTTAATTTGTTGGGAAAGAGCCAGAGCTCAAGCCAGAAGAAGAAATCTGGCATGAGCTAGTTCTTAATGGGGTAGGTGGTAATACTATAGCTGAAGCAAAATCCAGAATAAGCTATCCAGAGTTTTTAGCATGGTTAGCTTACAGGGATAAAAGAGGCTCTTTGAATATAGGTCGAAGAGTCGAGCAGGCAGTGGGCCTCTTGAGTAAGCTTCTGTTGGATATGAACCAAAAAAATGATTTAAACGCGGTTGATTTTATGCCGCACGAAAATATCCGCCTTGAGCTTAGTGAAGAAGAGAATTTGATGTTAGCGATGCAGCGTTGGGATTAAATTCAAAGCTTTCTGCGTATGCCTTAGACCAGTTGGGCGTTTGACAGGTAACAATTCTGTATGGTGCGAGCCATACCGCCTGCGGCGACGACTAGCCTTACTATCATAGCTATGCCGAACCCGCAGGTTTTTTATTTAAGTGGCTTTTATATATTGAATGTAGAGTCGTTGTTATAAAAATTACTTTTAGGAGTTCAAAGTATCTATTACATAATTTATAATAAATAAATGTCTAAATAACTAAGGGATTTTACAGTCATGAGTATCAATATTTTTTCTGAGCTTTTGAATTTTTCATTTTTTGTTATTTTATTGGCTTTATTTATAGGGATTTTTTATTACCATTACTGGAACCGTTATCGCCGCTTTCCTACCTTTGATGAGTATAAAAAAGAAAATCCTGATTGTGCTAAAGGTGGAAAAATTAAATGTCACTCTTGCTCAGGTACGCATATTCAATTTAAGGGGCTCTCTAATGCTACGGATCGCCGAAAGACCCATTATTGTGTAACTTGTGGATCACCTTTATATCGAAGCTATCACTAACCGGTATTTACCTAGTAGGGCTGGCGCTGACGTTCTGCAGCACTTCAAGGCGGGTATAATATTGGGATGTAAAAAACATCGATGAAGGTTGATTTAACCCTAAAATAAGCTTGTTTAGATTTGTTGAAAACAAGAGACACGGGCGAGTAAGAAGCTAGGGTTCAGCAACTGAAGCGAAGCCAATTTTTAGCTAGCCTAGCCCAAGGCTAAGCTATTTAGATTATTAAGGTAAGTGCTTGCATGATATGTCTCCGTGACGACCAATTAAGGCTCACCAGCAAAGTGACCAAGCAATGGGTGGCGAGCTATGCACAGGTTGGTCGACCGAGATCACGGACCCGGCACACCCGAAGGTGTCCTGCGCACAGCCCGCCATAAAGCAGGCACAAAAAAACCGCTATAGCGGTGATGTGCACCGTGAGATATTCGGGCGACCAAACCCGATCACTGAATTTGCAGTGACGCGCGCACTTTATGCATGCTCGTGGATTGTTGTCAATCCTAGTTATATAGCTAGCAGGATCTAGGTGAGTTATATTCATCAAGCATTATTTACATATTATTGGGGAGTGAAAGGAATGCAGTGTCCAAAGTGTGATTATGAGCCGACTGATTATGAGCAGAAAAGAAGCAAGGATCAGTGCCCTGAATGTGGGGTTTATTACGCTAAGTTTGATGCGAAACAGGAAGCTAAGATAAAGGCAGAGAGCGAGCAGTCTCAGACGAAACTGACTCAACCCACTCCGTCGTACCAGCCAGTTAACAGAATTAGCATTAAAAATGCTAACCCAGTTGTAGTTGTTGATATTGAGATGACATTCTGGTCAATGGTTGTGTTTATGGTTAAGTGGGCGTTTGCATCAATCCCTGCATTTATCATTATTATGGCAACTGTCGTTGTTGCTTCTAACATTTTAGGTGCGCTTATTGCTGGTTAACTTTTATATATTTACAACACCCGCTTCGGCGGGTTTTTTTATGCCTGGAGTAAACCATGAGCACTAGATCGCTAGGTCAGTTAACTCTTGATCTTATTGCAAAAGTTGGCGGTTTTACTGAACCCATGGATAAAGCGGCTAGAAATGCACAGAAAAATGCAAAAGACATAGAGAACTCAGCAAATAAGGTGAAAAAATCTTCACTCGCTATGAAAACAGCATTGGCTGGTGTAGCTGCTGGGATTACCGCAAGTGCCTTTTCTGGTTGGATTAAAGGTTCGATTGATACAGCTAATGCTGCTTTAGATGTTGCTACTAAATTAGGCACAACCACGAATGAGTTAAGCAAGCTGCGCTATGCCACTGCTCAAAGTGCAGGTATGGCAAATGGCGAGTTTGATATGGCTCTTCAGCGAATGACGCGAAGAGTTGCTGAAGCAGCCAAAGGAACTGGGGCTGCAGCTAAATCAATTCAGGAGTTAGGGTTAGATGCTCAACGGCTCTCCAAGCAAGACCCAGCAAAAACCTTTGTAGAGATTGTTGATGCATTATCTGAGCTTGATGAACACTCTGAGCGAGTACGCCACTCTTTTAAATTTTTTGATTCTGGCGGAGTAAAGATTGCAGCTGCTGCAGCTAGTGGTAAAGGAGCGATTAGTGATTTGGCGGATGAGGCAGAGCGTTTAGGTGGAGTCATTGATCATGATTTCGCCATTGCTGCGACTGAGTTTAATGCCAACTTAGGAAAAATGTCTCTCATTGGACAAGGTTTGTTTAATGAAATGGCTGCTAGATTGTTGCCAACATTGAACAAGTTGTCCGATGCGCTAGGCAGTGGAGGATTAAAGACTGTCGTTGATCAAGTTGTTAGTGGTACAGAAGTTCTAGCTGGCCTATTAATGACTCGCATGGTTGCATCGCTATTAAAAACAGGCGCCGCAGCATTAGTCGCTTCTAAGGATTTTGTCAGTCTGACAGCTAGCGGAGTACGAGCACAATTAGCACTGGCTGGCACTGAGCAAGCTTCACGTAAAGCAACTTATGCACTAACTAGCTTAACTGTAACCGCCCGCGCTGCTAATGCGGCACTTGGGTTGGTTGGTGGGCCAACAGGCTTAGCTTTACTTGCTGGCTATGGCCTGTATAGCTTTGCTTCTAGTGCGAAGCAGACACGTGAAGATTTACAAAGCTTAGTGCCAGTGATGGATCAAGCGTTAGAAAAGCTATCCACGATGGGAAGAGCAGCTCAGCTAGCTGAGTTAGATAAAAAACGTGAAGAATTAAACTCGGCAAAAGCTGAGCTTGAAAAAAGTTTAGGTAATACTGAGCGAGAAATTGAGCGTCGTTTAGCTTTTGCTTATAAGTCTGGGCTTAGCCCAGATGTTAGTGGTGGAGTTGCTGCATTAGAAGCTATATCCAAAGCCAGTAAAGATGTGCGAGCAAACGTAGAGGTCGACTTTGATGCTGTTGTAAGAGCTATTGAACAAGCCGACGACGTGTCAGAGCGTGGGGCTAAAAGTTTTATTGGCCTCATTGCCCAAGTGCAAAACATGATGGGTCCTGTGCGTACGCTAGAGCAAGATTATAAGCGAATGGAAGAAGCAATTAATGGGGCAACAAGTGCAGCGAATATAAGTAGTCATGTTCTAAGCAGTGTTGGCGAGCTGTATACAAAAATGTCGGGCGATTTGCAGGAGCGGATCGCTTTACTAGGCGTTACCAGTGAAGCAGAACGCTTTGCAATTCAGTATCGCTTAGGAAAGCACTCAGAGCTTAGTGAGAACGAGGCTGAATTGCTTAAGCAAGAGTATGCAAAGTTAGATGCTAAAGCAGCATCTTTAAAGAAACAGCAAGAGGTAGAGCAGGCAGCGCAACGTTATCGTAGTGAACTAAAAAATCAGAATAAAGAGCTTGAACGAGCAAAAAAAGCATTACTTAGTCAGGTAGAGGCGCTTGAAGATCAGGCTAAAGCACTTAATTACACAAGTGAGCAGTGGACGTTATATAAATTGTCCCGCGATGGTTTGGATGAGGCTGATCTAAGACGAGCTCAATTAGCACTTGAGCTAACTAACGCTTATGAGAAACAAAAAGAAGCACTAGAGCTTATTAATTCGCTAGCCAGCCAAGAAGAGAAGTCTTTGCATCGGTTGAAAGAGCGTAAAACGTTATTAGATGAAGCTGCGTTAGCTACCAATAAATATGCACTTTCATCTAAGGATTATGCGAAAGCAATAACAGCTATTTCAAAAGACTTGATAGTTGAGGCGCCTACGTTTGATGGGTTAGACGCATCGGTAGGGGGGCCATCCGGTGAACTGCTACGCGTAGCAGACGCTGAGTCTAAGCTACGTGAATGGCATGAGAAACAGCGCTTAATACAAATGCAAGCTTATGAGCAAGGCTTAATTGATAAGCAAACTTATAGCGATCGATTAAGTGAAATTGATGAAGAAAATAGTAAAAAGTTGGCAAGTCTTCAAAAAGCATCAACCACCGCAACTTTAGCAACGTATGCCAGCATGACAGGACAAGCTGCAGAGCTATTGCGTGAGCTAGGACAGGAGGGCAGCATTGCTTACAAAGTAATGTTTGCTGCAAGTAAAGCGGCCTCAATGGCTCAGGCTATCATTAATACAGAGCAGGCTGCTACTGCTGCGTTAGCGATTGATCCTACCGGAACGCTAAGCTCTTGGACCCGCGGATTAGGTTATATGTCGGTTGGTATGATTGGTGCACAGACACTTGCAGGTATGGCACATGACGGTATTGACAAGGTTCCAGAAACAGGAACTTGGTTATTACAGAAAGGCGAGCGGGTCACCACGGCTGAAACCTCAGCAAAACTTGATCGTACCTTAAACAAGGTTCAGGAAAATACGGCAAGCCGCGTTGGTGGAGATTTTCACTTTACAACTGATATTCATGTGACAGCGGGTGTGGGCGTTTCCGAAAATGATGCTCGTCAGCAAGGAATGCAAATCGCTGAAAGTTATGCCATGCAGTTTAAACGGGCAATGCTTCAAGAGATGCGTCCGAATGGAGTGTTATTTAACTTTGTTAAAGGCGGATAGTGCATGAAAGTTTTTGAGTGGAATTTGCAGTCAGAGCCATCAGCGACAGAGCGTGTTTCGATACGCAGTGTTAGTTTTGGAGATGGGTATGAACAATCAGTTGCTGATGGTTTAAATCCAATAGCTAAAGATTGGGATCTACGATTTAAAGGAAGGATTAGTTTAATAAGAGCAATCGATACCTTTTTAGCTGAGCATATTGGAAAAGCGTTCTTATGGGAAAACCCTTTGGGTGATCAAGGAATGTATAAAAGTGAAGGTAAAAATATTGTGATGCATACGGCAAATATTGCAACGCTAACCGTCAAGTTTAAACAGTGCTTTCATCCTTAGCCTAGAGGAGTTCTTATTGATGATTACAGCAGATTATCAGTTACTAGAGCCAGGAGCTGAAGTACAACTGTTAGAGGTGGATTGCACTGGTTTCGGTGGTGATATGTTGAGATTTCATGCTCATGATGCTGGCCCTATTATTTGGCAAGGACATGTATATCAGCCGTGGCCATGCGCTTTAGAGGGGGCAGAGTTGACAGGCCACGGTGCTGCTCCCACACCGACATTATCGTTAGCCAATGTTGATTTAAGTATCACGGCTCTTTGTTTGCACTTTAATGATTTAACTCATGCAAAAGTTACTATTAGAGAAACGTTTTCACATTATTTAGATGCTGATAACTTTCCGAGCGGCAATGCTAAAGCAGACCCTGAGCAAGAAGCTATATCAATTTGGTATATCGATCATAAGGCATCTGAAAACGATGAAATGGTTGTTTTTTCATTGTCTTCTCCTGCAGATCTAGATGGGCAGATGTTGCCAGCTAGGCAAATCCACAGTTTATGTCAGTGGGCGATTACTGGTGGCTACCGGGGGCCTGACTGCGGTTATTTAGGAGCTGCAAAGTTTACTGAGACAGGGGAGGTAACAGATGATCCTGCGCTAGATAAATGTGGAGGGTGTCTACATGACTGTAAAAAACGGTTTGGTGAACATGAAGAACTGCCATTTGGTGGTTTCCCAGCCTCTTCTCTAATTAGGGCTTAGTATGCGTAAACATATTTTTAAAGCCATTTGTCGTCATGCTGAGCAAGCTTACCCAAAAGAGGCATGTGGCCTTATTATCAAGTCGGGTCGGGCGCATCACTATTTTCCTTGTACTAATATCAGCTCAGAGTCAGGTGATGAGTTTGAAATAGCACCTAGTGAGTACGTTTTAGCTGAAGCTCAAGGTGAGATTATTGGGGTTGTACATACTCATCCTGATGAAAGTAGTCGTGCATCTATCGCAGATATTGTGCGCTGCAATGAAGGTAACTTACCTTGGTATATTTTGAGTTGGCCAGAGGCAGATTTAAATATTATTCAGCCCCTTACAGGCATTCCACCGTTAGAAGGGCGCCCATTTGTTCATGGAACAAGATGTGACTGTTATGGCCTGATCCGAGACTTCTATGCATTGGAGGCAGGCATAGAGCTGCCAAACTACTTTCGTGAGGATGAGTGGTGGGAAAAAGGGCAAAACTTATATTTGGACTTATTTGAAGAGACTGGTTTTTTAGAGGTTAGTAAAGGCTCGCTTCAACGAGGTGATTTGATAATTATGCAGGTTGAATCGAAAACAGCTAATCATGGAGCCGTTTATTTAGGTGATGGCGTAATTTTGCATCACTTATATGGTCGAATGAGCGGAAAAACAGTCTATGGTGGCTATCTATATGACCGAACAATTAAGTGTGGCAGACATCGTTTATGGGAGGCTTAAGTGGTTACTATTTTATTATCAGGCTCTTTAGCTAAACGTTTTGGACGCCGCCACAAGCGCTATTTAGAAAGTGGAACACTACGAGAAGCTTTATCTGCTTTGCAGCAGACAGTAGAGGGATTCACTGAGTTTGTTAGGGAAAGTGATTTAAAAGGCATTCGTTATGCGATTTTCCGTAATCGAGAAAACATTTCAGAAGAATGTTTCTCACTAGCTGGTAGTCACGAGATTAGGATTGTTCCTGTTGTTTCGGGGAGAAAAAAAGGCGGTGTAATGCAAACAGTATTAGGCGGTGCGCTAATAGCTGCTGCGGCAGTGATGACCGGTGGGGCGTCTGCAGCATTTACTGCAGGTGGTTTGTGGGGTGGCGTAGCAATTATGGGGGCTTCATTAGCTTTAGGTGGTGCTATGCAACTATTAAGTCCTCAGCCCAAAGGTTTGAAAGGTCGTAGCGCTCCAGAAAATACTCCTTCGCATGGATTTGGTGGTCCAGTAAATACTGTTGCACAGGGATACCCTGTCCCTGTGCCTTATGGTGAGCGAGAAATTGGCGGTGCCGTCATTAGCGCTGGAATTTATCCCGAAGACAAAATGTAGCTTTCAATATTACTAAGACCCTCACATCGATGAGGGTTTTTTTATGCCTAAGAGAAATATCATGACTGTATCTGCAGTACTTAAAGGTGCAAAGAAAGGTAAGAAAAAACCACGTCAACCAGTAGAACATCCTGACACTGCACGCTCGGTTGCTTATGCTCGAGTTTTATTAGCTTTAGCTGATGGTGAGGTGGATCCAGAGATTACAGGTAAAAATATTTTACTAGATGGAACACCCATTCTAGATGAGCAGGGAAATGAAAATATTCCGGGTGTTAAGTGGGAGTTTCGGCCAGGTACGCCTCATCAGCTGCATATTGCAGGTATGCCTGTCGTTGAAAATGAAATTGGATTGGGCGTAGAACTCAAAAGTGACTCGCCTTTTGTCAAAAATATTACTAATACTCAGTTGTCAGCTATACGTCTACGTTTTTCTTGGCCGCAGCTATATGAGCAGCTAGGTAATGGTGACGTTGTTGGTTACAAAATTGTATATGCAATCGATATCGCGATTGATGATGGAAATTACCAAGAGGTTGGAAGCTATGTTATCAATGATAAAGTTACTACTGAATATCAGCGCTCTCACCGCATAGAGCTACCTAAAGCACTGACTGGCTGGCGGGTTCGAGTAAGGCGTTTAACACCTAATAAAGTAGGTGGCAAAGTAGCTGATACTATGCAGATTATTTCGCTAGCTGAAATTGTTGATGCAAAGCTTCGTTATCCCCATACAGCGTTATTATTCTTAGAGTTTGACTCAGCCCATTTTTCAGGGACAGTGCCCACAGTATCTGTTCGTAAAAAATGGAAACTAATTCGTGTTCCAAGCAATTACGATTCGATAGCTCGTACATATGATGGAGTATGGGATGGTAGTTTTGTATGGGCATACACAAATAATCCTGCTTGGATTTGGTACGATTTAGTACTTTCTGAACGTTATGGGTTAGGGCGCTGGATTAAGGCTAGCCAAGTAGATAAGTGGTCTGTCTATCGTATTGCACGTTATTGTGACGAATTAGTTCCAAATGGCAAAGGGGGTATGGAGCCACGTCATACCTTTGACTGTGTTTTTAATGATAGAAATGCAGCCTGGTCAACGTTGCGAGATATCGCAGCGGCATTCAATGGAATGACTTATTGGAATGGTGCACAGATTGCATTAGATGCTGATATGCCGCGCGCTGTTGAGTACGTTTATACCAATGCAGATGTAAAAGATGGACAGTTTCAATATGGCAGTCAAAAAGCAAATACTAAGCACTCTATTGCTTTAGTTTCATATAGCAATCCAGATAATCATTATGAGCAAGAGCCGGTAGTAGTTTCAGATGATGGCATGATTCGCCGTTATGGTATTAATCAAGTAGAAGTTACTGCTATCGGCACTACACGCGAGAGTGAAGCTCAGCGTCGTGGCAAACAACTATTGCTAACTAATAAGTTTGATCGAAGCATTTCTTTTGTGACTGGCTTAGAAGGGAAAATACCAGTACCAGGAATGGTTGTAGCTGTGGCTGATGAAAAGCTAGCTGGTCGTTCGATTGGTGGGCGCATATCTGCTGTAAGTGGACGCAAGATTACACTTGATCGTGAAGTTTCCGCCTTAGTGGGGGATAGACTCAAGCTTAACTTACCAAGTGGGCGCGCTGAGGCTAGAACTATTAGCGGTATTAAGGGGCGAGTAGTAACTGTAAACACTGTTTATAGTGAAGAGCCAAATGAGCAGGCTGTTTGGGTTTTAGAGCCCCTAGAGTTAAAGCTGCAGCAGTATCGAGTGCTGCGTGTAAAGCGTGCTAGCGGTTCTATAGAACATACTATTGAAGGCATTCAATATGAGCCAAGCAAATTTGAGCATGTAGAGCATGGTGCACGTCTAGATGAGCGGCCGATCACCGTGCGTCCACCAAGTGTTCAGGTGCCGCCAAAAAATGTAGTAATTAGTAGTTTTAGTACTGTCCATCAAGGCCAAGCAGTTACAACATTACGTGTGCAGTGGGAGCAAGTAGAAGGTGCTATTGCTTATGAGGCGCTGTGGCGAAAAGACAACGGTGACTGGGTTGCAGTACCTCGTACTTCTAGCCTTGGGTTTGAAGTGACTGGTGTATATGCTGGTAAATATGTTGCACAAGTCAGAGCAGTAAATGCTGTAGATGTACTGTCTTTGCCATCTTTTAGTGAAGAAACTTTAGTTAAAGGAAAGCAAGGAACCCCACCTCATGTTGCATTTTTAAAAACAGAATCTTTGGTTTTTGGTATCAAGTTGAACTGGGGGTTCCCAGTGCAAGGTGCACTTGATACTGAGCGAACAGAACTGCAGTACAAAGCTCAGAGTAATGAAGAGGTTCTTAGTTTAGGAAGTTTTGCCTATCCAGCAAACACGCACACATTAACAGGGCTTGGGGCTGGGCAGATATTTAACTTTAGAGCTCGTTTAGTTGATCGATCAGGAAATATTGGTCCGTGGTCAAATTGGATTTCAGGAGAGTCCAGTGCAAAGGCCGAAGAAATTTTAGACTACCTGTCAGGTGAAATTAATGAGACTCATCTTGGTAAGCATTTAAATGAAAAAATCAGCTCTATTGATCAGATTGATGAGCATTTAAAAAGTGTGGAAGCTGGTTTACAGCAAACTGAACAACTTTTACATGAAAAGATAGATTCGATTGATGCTCTCGAGTATGGACTGAAAGATCTTGATGTTGCTATACAGGAAACTGAAAAGCAATTGGGAGTTTTGGAGGGCAGTGTTGATACTAAGCTTGAAATATTTAATAAGGAGCTAGAAGAGCAGCTTTTTACTCTCAAGGAAGAAATAGAGAGTTTAGAGCAGTCAGGTCTATACGATGCTGAAATTGAATATTTGGCATCAGAAGTAGTGCTTTATGAAGGCGCTGTTTATAAAGCTAAGAAAGTCACAAAAGGCAATTTGCCAACCGATACCGTCTTTTGGGAGAAAATTGGTGACTACTCTTCAATTGATAATTTGGTAGGTGCTCTTGCAAGCCAGCTACAGGTTATTACTCAAAAAGTTAGTCAACAAGGAGAAGAGATTGCTACGCAAAGTGGCTCAATTACTAAACTATCTTCTAGCTTAAAGGTTGCCAATGAGAAAGCACAGCAAGGTATTGACGATGCCAAGGCTGCTAAGCAACTAGCAGAGACAAAAGCTGATGCCGCTGCAGTAGCAGCATTAGATACCAAAGTCACTCAGCAAGGGCAAGACATTGCATCGCAAAGCAACTCATTGACCAAGCTGACTGCTGACTTAAAAGCTACGGACAGTAAAGCACAACAAGGTATTACTGATGCGGCAGCGGCCAAAAAGCTCGCCAACACCAAGGCCGATGCCACTGCAGTAGCAGCGCTAGATACCAAGGTGACTAAGCAAGGGCAAGATATTGCATCGCAAAGCAGTTCATTAACCAAGCTGACTGCAGACTTAAAAATTATGGATGGTAAAGCAGAGCAAGGAATTGCTGATGCGGCGGCTGCCAAGAAACTGGCTGGCACCAAGGCCGATGCTGCTGTGGTTCAGGCATTGGACACCAGAGTGACTCAGCAAGGTCAAGATATTGCTTCGCAAAGCCAATCTGTGACGAGTTTGAAAGCTGCGATAGATGCTCTGCCTAATACAGGCGTAAACCTTTTAGGCGCAGAGGCATCAATGGCTGCGACTATGGATGGCACATCTATGTTCAATGCCAGTCGAGAGTTGTTGGAGATAGGATCCGGGGTTGGTGTTTTAGACGCTGCTCTTAAATTTAAGCCTGATACTGCTGATAAAGTGGCGCTGTTTAGGTATTCACGCAGCGCTAATACTTGGGCAAACATTGAAGAAGAGAAAAACTACATTATCTCCGCTTATGTCTTCAGTCCCATCAATAAGCGACTACAAATATTAGGCGTAATGGCTAATTCAGAAACGAATCCGCCGTGGTTTAATCGTTACCCCGCTGAAACTTCAGAGCGTTTTTCAGAAATTACGGGTGGTGAATGGACGAGGGTTTCTGCTGTCGTCAATGCACCTAAGGATGCCGTGATTCTGGGCATGACAATTTATATCAACGAAGAAAACTCACCGATTTCGGAGGAGAATTTTTTGTTGATTAGCCGAGTCATGGTTGAACAGCAGGTCGGAGATAACCGTACACCTTCGCCTTGGGTGCCTGGTAAAGCAGATGCTGTGTTAAATGCGAACGCTTCAGCTTTGGCAGTATTAGATGCTCAGGTAACGCAGCAGGGTAAAGAGCTTATTTCTCAGAGCGGCTCAATAACGAAGCTTTCTTCTGACTTAAAAGTTGTTGATGATAAGGCTCAGCAAGGTGTTGATGACGCTACGGCTGCTAAGGCATTAGCTGAAACGAAAGCCGATGCCACTGCGGTTCAGGCGCTGAATACGAAAGTCATTCAGCAAGGTGAAAAGATTGCGTCGCAAAGCAGTTCATTAACTAAGCTGACTGCAGACTTAAAAGCTACGGATAGTAAAGCACAGCAAGGTATTGCTGATGCAGCGGCTGCCAAAAAGCTGGCTGGTACCAAAGCTGATGCCGCTGCTGTTCAAGCACTGGATACGCAAGTCACTCAGCAAGGTGAAAAGATTGCGTCGCAAAGCAGTTCATTAACTAAGCTGACTGCAGACTTAAAAGCTACGGATAGTAAAGCACAGCAAGGAATTGCTGATGCAGCGGCCGCCAAAAAGCTGGCTGGTACCAAAGCTGATGCCGCTGCTGTTCAAGCACTGGATACGCAAGTCGCTCAGCAAGGTGAAAAGATTGCGTCGCAAAGCAGTTCATTAACTAAGCTGACTGCAGACTTAAAAGCTACGGATGGTAAAGCACAGCAAGGAATTGCTGATGCAGCGGCCGCAAAAAAGCTGGCTGACACTAAGGCCGATGCCGCTGCGGTTCAGGCACTAGACACGAAAGTCACTCAGCAAGGTCAAGATATTGCTTCTCAAAGCCAATCTGTGACGAGTTTGAAAGCTGCGATAGATGCTCTGCCTAATACAGGCGTAAACCTTTTAGGCGCAGAGGCTTCAATGGCGGCGACTATGGATGGCACATCTACGGCCTATGCCAGTCGCGAGCTGCTGGAGATAGGCGCTGGGGTTGGTGCTTTAGACGTAGCTCTTAAATTCAAGCCTAATACCGAGGAAAAAGTGGCGCTGTTTAGGTATGCGCGCAGTGCTAATACTTGGGCAAACATTGAAGAAGAGAAAAACTACATTATCTCCGCTTATGTCTTCAGCCCCATCAATAAGCGACTGCAAATATTAGGTGTAACGGCTAGTTCAGAAGAGGGGTCTCGTACTTGGTTGAATCGTTACCCTGTTGAAACTTCAGAGCGCTTCCCAGAAATTACTGGCGGTGAGTGGACGAGGGTTTCTGCTGTCGTCGATGCACCTAAGAACTCAGCAATTCTGGGTATATTAATCTATATCAACGAAGAGAAATCTCCGATTTCGGAGGAAAACTTTTTGTTGATTAGTCGAGTCATGGTTGAGCAGCAGATCGGAGATAACCGTACACCTTCGCCTTGGGTACCAGGTAAAGCAGATGCTGTATTAAATGCGAATGCTTCGGCCTTGGCAGTATTAGATGCTCAGGTAACGCAGCAGGGTAAAGATATCCTTTCTCAAGGACGCTCCTTGACTGAAATATCCGTTAAGGCGAACAAAAATACAGCAGCAATCCAACAGGTATCTAGCGCACAAGCTTCTACAAGTGGAAAGTTATCTGTAATGCATAGCGTAAAACTTGCTGTTACAGCTGATGGCCGTTATTACGCAGCAGGCATGGGGATTGGAATCGAAAATACCCCTAGTGGAATGCAGTCTCAGATGCTTTTTAGTGCGGATCGCTTTGCATTTTT
Organism: Thiopseudomonas alkaliphila; assembly: GCF_001267175.1. Lineage (NCBI taxonomy): Bacteria > Pseudomonadati > Pseudomonadota > Gammaproteobacteria > Pseudomonadales > Pseudomonadaceae > Thiopseudomonas > Thiopseudomonas alkaliphila. Next base: position 383,382 of record NZ_CP012358.1, read on the forward strand.
TAACAATGCTAATGGAAAAGCTGTGTCTCCTGCCGTTATTCAAGGGGGGAATATTTATCTAAATAACGCTTTCATTCAAAATGCGACTATTACATCAGCCAAAATAGCAGACTCTGCAATTACTTCTGCAAAAATAGCTAATGCTTCAATTACTTCTGTAAAAATAGCTAATGCTTCAATTTCATCAGCTAAAATTGGTAATGCCGCTGTAGACACATTAAAAATTGCTGGGCGAGCTGTAACTCTGCCATATAGCGTGATTATATCAAGTCAGTATATATGGAATGTAAGCCCTAATCAGTGGAGAGAAATTGCTCGATTAGTTGTTAGGCCCAGTGGAGCCACAGCGAATATCTCTTGTAGTGTTGAATCTTATATCGTGTCAGGGGGTGATGTATGGGCGCGTATGCGTTTACGACGTTTAGAGGGAAATAAAATTCTTTGGTCTGTAGGTGGGCATGTAGGTTTGATCATTCGGTGGGGTGAAGCAGTAATTTCTTCATTTACAGTTGAGGACTCCTACAGCGGCAGTACTGCAACTTATGTTTTAGAAATGGTTCGAGATAGAGACTTATTTAACCAAGGTGCAGTAGGAACTCGCTCTATAACTTATACAGAGTTCAAACGATGAAAATGAAAAAGTTTATTGTTTATGATTCCTTAGGAAAAATTTTAAGAACAGGAACATGTCCTGAAGAGGGCTTCGAAATTCAAGCTCAAACAGATGAGTTTGTAATGGAAGGGATGGCTATAGATTCTTTTGAGTATGTTCGTGATGGGAAAATTTTACCTCGACCGACCATGAATATACATTTAAATGGAACAGTGCTTGAAGGGGTACCAATTGGCTCAAAAGTCTATGTAGATGGTGAGTTTACAGGTATCTGCGAGTCTGGCTATGTAGAGTTTAATAAATCTACTCAAGATAGCTATCAGATTAAATTTTCATTATTTCCATATCTAGATAGTGAGATAACAGTATGAATTTAAATTTGCCTAGCAAGTATCAGGATCGTCGCATAATGGACTATCCTGAGCTTTCAGAGCAGTTAGATATGCTGTGGCATGGAATGAATAATAACCCTGAAAAGCGTATTGAGCCTTTCTACTCAGCCATTAAAAAAGTAAAGGATAGCCACCCTAAGTAAAAAACGAATGATTTTAAAACCCGCTACGGCGGGTTTTTTATTGTCTATAGAAAGGTAACCTAATGCTAAAAAATGTAATCCAGACTGCGATTGATCCGGCGCTGGCACTTTTACCTGCGCGTATGAAAAGTAAAAAAGCGGTAGTAATGATGCTAGCCATAGGCTTGCAGGAGTCTCGCTTTATTCATCGCCGCCAAATTAAAGGACCAGCGCGTGGCTTTTGGCAATTTGAGAAAGGCGGCGGGGTGTATGGTGTTTTGAATCATCATATGACTAGAACACTAGCTGCAGATATCTGCATTAAGCGAGGCATTCGATCTGATAGTACAAGTGTTTACAGCAAGCTTGATCGGGACGATATCTTGGCAGCTGCATTTGCTCGGTTACTTTTATGGACAGATCCACGATCACTACCAGAGCTTGGTGATGCTCAGGCAGCATGGGATTTATACCTACGCACATGGCGTCCAGGTAAGCCGCATCGGCACACATGGAATGATCTTTATCAGCAGGTATTAAAAGCGGTGGCTGAGTATGAATAAGTCTATTTATTTAGGACTGTTGGCTAGCGCGGTTATGTTTGCGGCAGGCTGGACGGCTAGTAGCTGGAAAAAAGATAAGCAAATAGCTCAGTTGGAGTTAAGCCACGCTAACTATTTGCGCGGTCTAGCAGAGCATAACGCCAAGGTTATTAATAATCTATTTAGCGAGGCAAAGGCTAAGCAACAGGCACTAACTGAGCTTGAACAAAAGCACTATCAGGAGTTATCACATGAACAAAAAGCTAATCAGCAGCTTATTACTGAGCTCGCTAGTGCTAAGCACCGGCTGTCAGTCCGTATCGAGCCAACCAGCTGCTCCAGTGTACCCACCAACACCGAAACCATCGGTTTGGATGATGCAGCCGGAGCCCGAGCAGAGCTACACCCAGCAACTGCAGCAGATATTTTCCGAGTAGCAGCACAGGCTGATGAATGCCGGGCAAAACTAACAGCGCTACAAGAATTTGCTAATCAGCTTTAAGCACCTACACTAAGAAATAACGAATCTTAGCGAGGTGATATATGGATATTAAGAAGCTAGTGACAGAGGCTAAAAGGCTAATTCCCGACCATTATGATTATGCGCAAAACTGGCTTGATGACATAAAGGATACGGCTGGTTTCGTGGAGGGGCCAGAGCAAGCTATCAGATACTTCATGATGGGAATGTTTTTAGCCGGTGCGATTACCATTGTTCAGCTTGAAGAGTTTGAGGTGATGGTAACGGGAATGAATAAAGTTTTACATTAACTCTAGGCGTAAAAAAGCCCCAGTTAAGGGGCTTCTTTCTAGTAAAACAATGCTGCCCAAATGCTGCCCAAATGGAGTTAAAACCACTCTAAACGGGTATCATTTTTGGGCATTGTAAAAACATAAGTGCTTGATTTTACTAGGTTTGTTTGGTGGAGCCGGGGGGATTTGAACCCCCGTCCGCCAGCACTCTGCTATCGGTTCTACATGCTTAGCCTTGTCTATTAAGTTAACCCTAGGCGACCCGACGGGCAGGGTGCTTTGGGCGAGTTGTGTAATATTTAGCTGCTTGGTCCACAACATACCGCACAGCGATTCTGTTCTATCTGACAATCACTTCGAGTTTACAGACATCCTCTAATGATTGCTGGCGCCGAAGCATCCAGAAGGGAAGGGCTAAGGCCGCTTACGCAGCTAGAGCGTATTCCCCATAAGTTTCGTCATTGGCAACTATAAAAGTTACAACAGTGGATTTACGAGTTCTGTTACCAACTCGGCATGCCCCTCAAGTTTTGTATCCGGCGTCGAATCCTAATCGGCCCCAGTCTTACAAGACTATTAGGTGAAGCTGATGATACAGGAACCATTTGTAAAAGTCGAATTCTATTTGGTTTCATGATTAATTCATAGGTTGCTGCTAAAAGCAAGGCAAGGCTTGAAATAGTAAAATAAGCCCATAAATAGTAGGTATTCCTGGTGAGCTTTTAGGAACGATTGAGCAAGCTCACCTTATTTTCAAATTTGAGGCAGATTATGCGTATAGATCGTTTTACCAGTCAGTTACAAATGGCTTTGGCGGATGCACAATCCTTAGCTGTAGGTAAGGATAACCCGGCAATTGAACCAGTTCATTTATTTAAAGCACTGTTGGATCAGCAAGGTGGGTCGGTTCGGCCCTTGTTGATGCAAGTGGGCTTCAATATGCAAAAGTTGACCAGTGACTTAAATCAGTTACTTGAGCAACTGCCGCAGATTCAACAACCTACCGGTGATGTCAACCTTTCGCAAGATACCGCTCGCTTGTTGAATCAAGCCGATCGATTGTCACAGCAAAAAAATGACCAGTATATTTCCAGTGAATGGGTGCTGCTAGCAGCGATGGATAGCAACACGGCATTAGGTAAAGTGCTGTTAGAGCAAGGAGTCACAGCAAAAGCGCTAGAAAATGCGATTAGTAATTTGCGCGGTGGTGAAACCGTGAATGATCCTAATGCTGAAGAGTCGCGTCAAGCGCTGGATAAGTACACCATCGATCTTACCCAGCGTGCTGAAGAAGGTAAGTTGGATCCTGTGATTGGTCGTGACGATGAAATTCGTCGAACCATCCAAGTGCTGCAGCGTCGTACAAAAAATAACCCTGTGTTAATTGGTGAGCCAGGGGTTGGTAAGACGGCGATTGCTGAAGGATTGGCGCAGCGCATCGTCAATGGTGAGGTGCCCGATGGTTTAAAAGGTAAGCGCTTATTATCGCTAGATATGGGCGCGTTGATTGCCGGAGCAAAGTTTCGTGGTGAATTTGAAGAGCGCCTGAAAGGCTTGCTCAATGAAGTGGCTAAGCAAGAAGGCCAAATCATCTTATTTATTGATGAGCTGCATACCATGGTCGGGGCGGGTAAAGCTGACGGCGCGATGGATGCCGGTAATATGCTAAAGCCTGCCTTAGCGCGTGGTGAACTGCACTGTGTGGGAGCTACCACGCTTGATGAATATCGTCAGTACATTGAAAAAGATGCTGCTTTAGAACGTCGTTTCCAGAAAGTATTGGTGGATGAGCCGAGCGAAGAAGACACTATTGCGATTTTGCGTGGCTTAAAAGAGCGCTATGAAGTGCACCATAAAGTAGAAATTACTGACAGTGCAATTATTGCGGCGGCTAAGTTGTCGTCACGCTACATCACCGATCGTCAGTTGCCAGATAAGGCTATTGACTTAATTGATGAGGCCGCCAGCCGTATTCGGATGGAAATTGACTCTAAGCCTGAGGCGCTAGATAAACTGGATCGTCGCTTGATTCAGTTAAAAATTGAGCGAGAAGCACTGAAAAAAGAAACCGATGAGGCGACTAAAAAACGCTTAGCTAAATTAGAGCAAGAAATCACTGAGTTGGAACGTGAGTACGCCGACTTAGAGCAGATTTGGAAGGCTGAAAAAGCTGAAGTACAAGGATCTGCTCAGATCAAGCAAAAAATTGAACAGGCACGTCAAGACTATGAAATTGCAAGGCGTAGCGGTGACTTAGCGAAGATGTCTGAGTTGCAGTACGGTGTTATTCCAAAGTTAGAGCGCGATTTAGCTGAGGTGGATGAGCACAGTAAAACGGAAAATCAGTTGCTACGTAACAAAGTAACTGAAGAGGAGATAGCGGATGTAGTGTCCAAATGGACTGGAATTCCTGTTTCGAAAATGATGGAAGGCGAGCGTGAAAAGCTACTGCAAATGGAGTCTTTATTGCATCAGCGCGTTATCGGCCAAGATGAAGCCGTAACGGCCGTAGCTAATGCCGTACGCCGTTCTCGTGCTGGCTTGTCTGACCCTGATCGCCCTAGTGGTTCATTTTTATTCTTAGGTCCAACAGGGGTGGGTAAAACTGAACTCTGTAAAGCTTTGGCAGAGTTTTTGTTTGATACCGAAGATGCCATGGTGCGCATTGATATGTCGGAGTTTATGGAGAAGCACTCGGTGGCCCGTTTAATTGGTGCGCCTCCTGGTTATGTAGGCTATGAAGAGGGTGGTTATTTAACCGAAGCTGTACGTCGTAAGCCTTACTCGGTAGTACTCATGGATGAAGTGGAAAAAGCGCATCCGGATGTGTTTAACGTGCTGCTACAAGTGTTGGAGGACGGGCGCTTAACCGATAGTCAGGGGCGTACGGTTGATTTTAGAAATACCGTGATTGTAATGACCTCTAACCTTGGTTCTATGCAAATTCAAGAGTTAGTCGGAGACAAAGAGGCACAGCGTGCTGCGGTAATGGATGCGGTGGGTACGCATTTCCGTCCTGAGTTTATTAACCGGATTGATGAGTTGGTGATCTTTGAGCCTTTAGCTAAAGAACAAATTGCCGGTATTGCAGAAATTCAGTTGGGTCGGTTACGTCAGCGTTTAGCTGAGCGTGAACTACACTTGCAGTTAGGCCAGGATGCATTAGATAAGTTAGTAGCGGTTGGTTACGATCCTTTATATGGCGCACGCCCACTAAAACGCGCGATTCAACGCTGGATCGAAAATCCATTAGCGCAAGCGATTTTAACTGGAGCATTTGCGCCGGGCAGTACTATCCATGCACAAGTGAAGCAGGATGAGATTGTTTTTAGTTAAGGTTAGCTAAGCAGGACAACTCTAAGTCTAAGGCCTGAGGAAACTCGGGCCTTTTTTATGCAATAAAACGGAGCTGAAACTAGTCTAATTTGAGTAGTTGTTGGGGCACTTGATAGCTGTGCTGATTGACTAAATCAATGCCACAGTCGAGTGTTTCAATCCGACTTAAAAACTGCTCAATCATTCCTTTTCCCTTAAAGAACCGGCCATGTTGCGGCACGAACATTTCTACATTTAGCTGCCGGACCATATTGTCCTAAAGGTGGGGCACTTGTTTGCTAACCATATACGTTGATGAAAGCCTTGCATGCTAGGGGCGTGCTCAGCAAAGGATTCAACTGCAGGTTACCAACTGAGTGGAGAAAGTGTGCAGGTAAGGCGTTGAGGGTGGTATTGCCAAAGCAAAATTGAGTACCTGCATCGGGAACGGCAATCACTCGATCAGTAGTTTTAATGCCATGATTTTGGGTTAAGAATACAGCTGACAAGTGCGGCAAAAAGCGCGCCCACAGTTTGAAGGTAATCACTTTAGCTGGAGTATGGAGTAACCATCTATCCAGCGCAGCAATAATACCTGGATCTCGGTGCGAGGCAAAAATATAGGTTAGGCTGCGCGACGAAATATAGCGAGAAATTTCAATGTTTAATGGAGTAAAGGTTAGATCTCCACCGGGATCTAGTAAAACTGATTGGACTGAATAACATCTCCAGTGACTAAAACATTAAACATTGATGGCTACCATCATCAAAGAGAACAGCGGGATCGCGACGCGTCACAGCCTATGAACTGTAGTTTACTGGCAGCTAGTATGCTTTTTTCAGAAAAATATGGGCTTATGGATAACAACAGAGTTGTGATCAGGGTCACATTTAGTTGGCAGCGCTGCAAAGTATTGGCTAAGCAGCGCGATTGTTTGGTTATGGTTTGGCGGCAGCAAAGTGTTGTTGCACAAAGGCTACGCGTTGCTCGACACTTTCGGTTTTATCTTGACGTTTAAGCTCAGCAAGATGCTGCTCTACAGCATGGGTGCGCGTAGTTAAGCCGGCATTATTAGCGATTTGAATATTTAGCCCAGGACGGGCGTTAATTTCTAAAATTAACGGTCCTTGTTCTTGGTCAAGTACCATATCTACACCAATGTAACCAAGTCCACACAGCTCATAGCAGCTAGCAGCTAAGTGAATGAAGCCTTGCCAGTCAGGAAGTTGCACGCCTGCCACTGGATGTGTGGTGTCAGGATGCTTATTGATTTTGTTGTTAAGCCAAGTGCCTTCTAGGGTTTTTCCCGTGGCTAAGTCAACACCAACACCGATCGCTCCTTGGTGCAAGTTAGCTTTACCGCCTGATTGGCGGGTAGGTAAGCGTAGCATGGCCATAACAGGGTAGCCCATCAGGACAATGATGCGAATATCGGGCACCCCTTCATAGCTAATGCTTTTAAAAATGGGGTCGGGTTTGACGCGATATTCAATCAGCGCCCGGTCACGAGCGCCTCCTAGTGAGTATAGGCCAGTTAAAATACTGGAGATCTGATACTCAATTTCTTCGTGACTCATGATTTTGCCCGAGACGGTGCGATAACGCCCTTCAAAACGGTCAGCAATCACAATGATGCCGTCACCACCGGCTCCCTGAGCCGGCTTAATGACAAAGTCTTCATGGCCATTAATGATTTTGCTAAGTTGGGCGATCTCTTTTTCAGTTGAGATCACACCATACATTTCTGGGACCTTAACACCATTTTCTAGAGCGCGTTGCTTGGTGAGGATCTTATCGTCAACGATCGGATACAGACTACGTTTGTTGTACTTTAAAACATAATCGGCATTGCGGCGGTTAATCCCCATGATTCCCAGTTTACTGAGCTCGCGCCAAGTTTTTATTAGACCAAACATAACGGCTTAATCCTTTAAAAATGCTTTGAAGCGAAACAGTTCAGTTAAGCGATAACCACGGTAACGGCCCATGGCTAACATAAAGCCGACCATTACTAGCAGAACACCAGGGAAAGTGAAGATAAAGTAGGTCAACTGCGGAATCGACATTAGGTAATGCGCAAGTGTGGCAGCCACTAAAGTACCGATTGCAACTTTAAACGCATGGCCACCACCACGCTCTTCCCATGTAATTGAGAGGCGCTCAATAGTCATGGTTAAAATCACCATGGGGAATAACGCTACGGATAGTCCGCGCTCTAGACCTAGCTTATGGCTAAGCAGGCTAATAAAGGCGATTAACACCACCACAAAAGTTAGCACCACCGACAAGCGTGGCAGCATTTGTAATTTGAGGTGTTCTAGGTAGGAGCGTAAAGACAGTCCGAGTGTGGTAATAATGGTGAATAGCAAGATTCCAAAACCCAGCTGAGTTTCACGAAAGGCTAGTGCAATCAGAACCGGAGTAAAGGTGCCTAAGGTTTGTAAGCCACCGAGGTTGCGTAGAATTAAGATCACCAAAACGCCAATCGGAATCATGATCATGATTTGGTAGGTTTGCTGGGTTTTCAACGGCAAGCCATACAGCGAGTAATCTAAAAAGTCAGCGTCAGTGCTTTCACCCGCTAGCTTAGCTAAACGCATAGCATTCATTTCGCTGTTATTGAGGGTGAAGCTCACTTGCGGTTTGCTGCCGCCTTCGAGTGATAATAAGGGCGCGTCTCCAGTCCACCAAATGATTCGGTCGCTAGGTAAGCCTTGCTCGCCAGTCTGTGGGTTAAAGTACAGCCAGTTTTTACCATTAAAGCTACGTAGCCATAACTCGGGTGATTGTTCGGTATTGGCCACTAGGCGCAGAGTGTGCAGACGCTCCATAGGCACGTGGGCAATGGAGAGAATAAGATCAATAACTTCTGCTTTACGCTCGCTAGACGTATTGCCGCCAAGCAGTAATTTGACGTTATCGTCATTAGTATTGTTAACCCGCTTAATGGCTTCACTAATAAAGGTTTCTACGTCTGCAGAGTGTTGACGAATCGGTGCTAAAAGGGCTTCGGCAGCAATTTTTTCTGGGCCATCAATTACCGTTGACTCGCGATAAATTGGGCCTTTCGCTTTAGTTTGTTCACCACTGTAGCGCTTGGTCATAACTAAGCGGTAATACAGTGTTTGTTTGCCGCTGGCACGACGTGCCGACCAAGTTAGGCGGCGATTTCCTTCAGCCTGATTGACGCTCACTCCATAATTATGCGAGATAAAGCTTTCGTTGAGGCTGACATAGTCTTGATTCAGTGGCGGAATAAACATCTGCAGTTTAACTGGTTCGCGAGCGTGGGCTTGAAACTCTACACGCGCGTCAATATTCCATAAATCATCGGTTTCATCTTCAGTGACAGGAATATTGAGAACAAAAATTTGATAACAAGTCACCAGTACACCCAAGGTAACCAACAAGGTGATTAAAACTTTGAGGTGCATATTTAAAGAACGCATAGAATTACTCGGCCGATGATTGGGAAGAGGGTTTACACGCAGGCTCGCCTGCTACGTAGTTTTCACTGACGTCAACCAGTGCGCCAAACTGAGTGAGGGCGTTAGAGCCGATCAGTAAAGGAAACTTGAAGGCACTACGGTCAGTGAGATTGACTTCAATGGTGTGACGTTGGTTGCCCAAACATACCGGTAAATGCACGACCGGGCGGCGGGTATAGGTTTCCTCATCACCTTCTTCATCGTAATCATCCGAGCGACGTTTAATTTTACTGGTGCGCACTAATGGCAATTCTATTTTATTGTCGTGAGCTTCATCGATCGCAAGGTAAAATTCTACCCACGATTCGCCATCACGTTTAAATCGACGAATATCGCGGGCGCTTAAGGAGGCCGTTTGTGCTCCAGTATCGAGCTTAGCTTCCACCTTTAAATCAATAGCGCTAATACTTACTTTTTCATATAAACCATAAATGGTTTTGGTGTTTAGTTTCGTTTTAGGCGCTTGTTCCATAGGAGTACTTTCGGCCTGTGCCATGAAGGGCAGGCAAGCCAAACCAAGTAAAAGTATACGAGAGTATTTATTCATAACATCAATCTTGACTATAAAACCAAACAGCATGCAATAGGGGGTAAGTACATTTTTTTGCTAAAGCGTTCATCTTTTTTTGGAAATCTCGTCATTCTACTGCGCACCACATAAAATAACCATGTGCAGACTAGGGGGAGTGTTGATTATTTTTAAGCAGCATCAGTAGTTACTGCATACGCTGATAGAAACTGCCTAATACTGACACCATTAATAGCAATACCGCTAAGGCGATAAATGCAGCCGTTAGGCTGCTAAGCTGGGCTACTCCGCCAAGTAATGCAGGACCTGCTAGTACTCCGGCATAACCAATAGTAGTGGCTGCCGCTACGGCTAAATGGGTTGGCATGAGCTGTTGTTGGCTGAGTGAAGAAATCAACACGGGTGAGATATTGGCGCAGCCAAGTCCACAGATACCATAGCCTATCAGAGCAAGAGTCCAGTGTGGCGCGAGGATACTGAGGCCAATTCCTAAGGCAGCGATTAGGCCACCAAGTACCACGGTTTTTACTACGCCAAAATAGGCAACAATCTGACTGCCCACAAAGCGTCCTAGCATCACCATCAAAGAAAAACTGGCATACCCAAGGCCTGCTTGGCTGCTTAGCATCTCTTTTTGTTTGATTAAAAACAGTGCGCTCCAGTCCAGTACCGCGCCCTCTGCCAAATAAACGATAAAGCACATGCCGCCAATCAGCGCGACTAAAGAGGTTGGTTTCATAAAAGAGCTGCCACTGGCTTTGGTTTTGTCACTCAAAAAGCCTGGATACCCAAGCGTAACTGCAATCAAGAGCACAGCCATCATGAGTAATAAACTATATTCAATGGCTAAGCCTGCCACTAAACATAGGGTTAAGAGCAGGGCGCCACTGATCGTGCCTAAACTAAAAATACCATGTAGGTTAGGCAAAATTGAGCGTTTAAGGCCTTGTTCGACCACTAACCCCTGAATATTCAGCACTACATCTAATAAGCCAAGACTGCCACCAAATAAAAACAGTGCCAGCCCAAGCCAGTAAAGTGAGTGGGTGTAGTTCATTAAAAACAGCGCAATGAGCAATATTAAGGTGCTGCCAATAATGCAGCCGCGTATGCCAACACGTGAAGAGAAGAGTGCAGTCATTGGCATAAACAGGAGTGAGCCGATACCAATGCAAAGCAGCATTAAGCCAAATACCCCATCACTCATTGGAATTCGTGCACGTACATAGGGGACTAAGGGCGCCCATAGCGCTAAGCCAAAGCCTGCAATAAAAAAGCCAAGACGTGAGGCTTGCACATTGCGCGAAGTGATAGCAGTGGCAGAGCTAGAGTTTGGCATACAATTGAGAAAGGTTATAGTTAAAAATTAAAATGCCGCTAATTACTTAGCGGCATGGATGTGTAAACAGCAAAGACTAATCACTGGCTTTAGTTTTTAGTCCATAACTCTCATCGAGTGCGCCAATGTCTTGCTCGCCTTTAGGTGCATAGTCTTTAGGTGGTTGAGCGCTAGCAGTTAAGGTGCTAGTGCCGATACGTTCTTTCTTAGATTCGTTATCTTGTAGGCGAGCGAGGAGTTTTTGACGTGCTACCTCATCTAGGGTTAAGCGTTCAGCACCCATTGCCAGGTGTTCTTGCACATCTTGATAGTTTTGATTCAAGGTGTTCATCAGCGAAGCGGTGGTGTTGATATGGGTGGCCACATCTTCTTGGTATTGACTAAAGCGTAGCTGTAAGTCATCTAGTTGTTGCTGAGTTTGCGCGGGCGTCGACTGGCGGGCTTTAGCGATAATTAGCCCGATAATTAATCCCACAATAAAGGTTGCGCTTGGCAGCAGCCAAATTGGCATTAAGAATTCTGAATTGCCCACAAGATTTCCTCTCTTGATCTGACCTCGGTACAGGGGTGCCGCTCTAAAATAGCCTAAATGACTGATTTGCGCGCCATTCAAGGGAAATTATTTCAGCGGCTGCTTAGAGTTTGTTACCCTAGCGAGTGTACTAAAGAAGCTAAACGTTAGACTAGTACTTATTTAGTTGCCTGTTAGCCTCTGTATAAATCTGGCTAGCAGAAGCTAGGGCTGAGGAGATAAGCATTGAGTAACACAGAAATAGCTGTTTCAATTGCAGGTACAGTGGGGACGCTAGAAGGGCGCTATTTGGATCAAGGGGCCCAAGGGGTTGTTTTGATTGCTCACCCTAATCCGGTCAAGGGCGGAACCATGCAAAATAAAGTGATCACCACTTTACAGCGGGTTGCCCGAGATGCGGGCCTAACCACACTGCGTTTTAATTATCGTGGCGTGGGTCAAAGTCAGGGGCAGCATGATATGGAGCAAGGTGAAGTGGATGATGCACTTGCGGCGCTAGAATGGCTGCAAGCTAAATATCCTGTTGCGCCGGTGTACCTATTAGGCTTTTCCTTCGGTGGCTTTGTGGTGGCAGCTTTAGCTGAGCGATTAGCTGCGCAAGGTATTTCACCTCATCAGCTGTATATGGTTGCACCAGCGGTATCAAGGGTAGAGCCTGAAGCGCTAGCCGCGCTATCAACCCAGCTCACGGTTATTCAACCAATGGCCGATGAAGTGATCGAGCCTGAGTTAGTGCTTCAGTGGACACAGCAGTTATCTATTCCTCATGAGTTGATTCAGGTGGCCGGCTGCAGTCATTTTTTTCACGGGCAATTAACGGTATTAAAGCAATTAGTCGCAGAGCGACTTTAATGGGAAGAACGAGACAACATGACTAAACGAATTTTAACCGGTATTACAACAACCGGTACGCCGCATTTGGGAAATTACGCAGGTGCTTTACGTCCTGCAATTATGGCTAGCCGCCAAACCGATGCTGAGTCTTTTTATTTTTTAGCGGATTTTCACGCATTGATTAAATGTGATGATCCTGCACGAATTCAAAAATCTCGTTTAGAAATCGCTGCAACTTGGCTAGCAGCCGGTTTAGATGTTGAGCGCTCGACCTTTTATCGTCAGTCAGACATTCCGGAAATTCCCGAGTTGTCATGGATTTTAACCTGTATTTCTGCCAAGGGCTTGCTCAACCGAGCCCATGCTTATAAGGCAGCAGTGGATCAAAATCTTGAGCAGCAAGAAGACCCTGATGCAGGGATTAGCATGGGTTTGTTTAGTTATCCGGTGCTCATGGCAGCTGACATTTTAATGTTTAATGCGCATCAGGTTCCGGTGGGCCGAGATCAAATCCAGCACGTGGAAATGGCGCGCGATATTGGTCAGCGTTTTAACCACCTATTTGGCAAGGGTCAAGACGTGTTTACCTTACCTGAAGCCCTGATTGAAGAAGATGTGGCAACGTTGCCGGGGCTAGATGGGCGTAAAATGTCCAAAAGCTACGATAATACGATTCCGTTATTTTGCAGCGAAAAACAATTAAAAGACTTGGTATCGAAAATTGTCACAGACTCTAAATTGCCAGGAGAAGCAAAAGATCCTGACGACTCGCACCTGTTTACTTTGTATAAAGCGTTCGCAAGTCATGAGCAAGCACAGCAGTTGGCTGATGACTTGAGGCAGGGGTTGGCTTGGGGGGAAGCCAAACAGCAACTGTTTAACTTACTCAACCAGCAACTGGCAGAGCCTCGTGAGCGTTACCATGAGTTAATGAGTAAGCCGCAGGCGCTGGAAGATATTATGCAAATGGGGGCGGCGAAAGCACGTAAAATCTCGGTGCCATTCTTAGCAGAAATACGTGAAGCGGTAGGTTTGCGCTCATTTAATCAGAGTCTGCAAGTGGCGGTTAGCGGGACTAAGAAAAAAGCCAAAGCAGCAAAAGTTGTGAGCTTTAAAGATGAGCAAGGCTTTCGCTTTCGCTTGGTGGATGCTGAAGGACAAACCTTACTGCTCTCTAAGGGATTTAATGACGGGAAAACGGCAGGGTTAGTCAGCAAAGAAATTCAGTCAGGCACGGCGCTAGATTTACGCACCGATGCAGGCATTGTTAGCTTATGGTTTGCAGGTGAGGCAGTGGCGGAAACTGAAGCTTTAGTCAGTGGTGAGCAAGCTAATCAACGCATAGCGCAGATTCAAGCGGCTTTGCAGCCTGAAGAAGCTTAATTGGCAATGATTGAGGTTAAGGGGAAAGGTTAAACTTTCCCCTTAATAAAACGTTAATGTATTGCGCTGATTAAGAGCCGATTTGTTTCTCACGAATTTCCGCTAAGGTTTTGCAGTCAATGCACAGGGTAGCGGTAGGGCGCGCTTCTAAACGGCGGACACCAATCTCAACGCCACAAGCTTCACACCAGCCGTAATCGTTGTCTTCAATGATTTGCAAGGTTTCATCAATTTTTTTGATTAACTTGCGCTCACGGTCACGGGTGCGTAATTCAAGGCTAAATTCTTCTTCTTGGCTGGCGCGGTCGGCAGGATCAGGGAAGTTAGCCGCCTCATCCTTCATGTAGCTCACTGTACGATCTACTTCTTCCATGAGCTCTTTTTTCCAGCTAAGGAGAATTGAGGTGAAGTGAGCACGCATATTATCGCTCATGTACTCTTCGTCTTTGCCTTCCTGATAAGGTACAAATGCGCGGACTAAGTCGGTGCTTTGAGTTTTTGCTTTACTTGGCATACTGACGGCCTCTTTAGAACTTTGTAAATCCAATTTTCTAGATAGGTGATTGGCTTAACGAGTGTGTTTGACGCTAAATTCACTCAAAAAATCTTACCTAGCGCTTACAAGCGGGCGAACTTACCAGAACCGATCGCTAAGCGCTACTACTAAACGCAAGTATTCGGTAAAAGTGAGTAAGTGGGGCAAAACTAAAGACAGTGTTAGAATGCGTTGCTCAGTAATAGTTTCTTTTTATATAAGATAAGTTTTTAAAATTCAATACGTTAGTGGAAAGTAAGCAGCAAGCAAATGATTAAATTAAATAAGGCAAATCGCTATGGGTTATGTGGACTGTTGTTGCTGTTATTAGCAGGCTGCGCCCAGCCAACTCAGTCTCCTCGAGCCACCCTGTATGATTGCTGGGATGCCAGTGCCCGAGAGTTAAGTGCATGCAGCGATGCGGCATGTCGTAGTCAAAGCGTAGGCAATGCTAAAAACTGCGCGGCTAAAGCCCAGCCTGACCAAGCATTTTGTGCTCAGGTACCAGCAACCGTTGCGCTGCAGCAAGAAGTCTTAGCGCTCAGCTGTAAGCCTTATTTAGATGCCTTTAGCGAGTGCCAACAAGCGCTGCGGCATATTGCCGGCGCCTGTTCACGTTAATTGGCAGACTAAAGTGTGCGGGCGCTGAAGCTGTCGCACTGAGTAAGTTGTCCGCTAGTAAAACCTTGCTTAAACCAGCGTACCCGTTGGGCTGAAGTGCCGTGGGTAAACGAATCGGGAGTCACTTGCCCAGTGGCTTGATGCTGCAGGCGATCATCGCCAATAGCATTGGCTGCGTTTAAGGCGTCCTCTAAATCGCCGGGTTCAAGCCACGCATGGCGCTGTTGGGCATGGTGAGCCCAAACGCCGGCTAAACAGTCGGCTTGTAATTCTTGGCGAACCAGTAAGCCATTGGCGCCTTCTACTCGCTGTCCACTGCGCCGCGCTTGGTTGACCTGCGCGGTTACCCCCAATAGTGTTTGCACATGGTGTCCCACCTCGTGTGCAATGACATAGGCTTGGGCAAACTCTCCGGCTGCTTGAAAGCGAGTTTGCATTTCTTTAAAAAAGCTAAGATCCAAATAAACTTGCTGATCGGCAGGGCAGTAAAAAGGACCTACGGCCGAATCAGCAAAGCCACAGGCTGAGCGGATGCCGTGATTAAAGAGAATTAGTTTAGGTTCTTGATAGGTTTTGCCTAGCTGCTTAAATAATGTCTGCCAAGTGTCTTCAGTGTCACCAAGAATTGACTCAACAAAATGCACCTCTTGCGATTGTGTTGCGCTAGGAGTCGAAGGCGTGCTGTTACTGCTGACACCACCTTGCTGTAGCACTTGTCCAGCAAGGCTACCTAGGATCTGTAGCGGATCTTGCCCACTCATAAGGCCTAATACTACGACAATGGCGATTCCGCCTAGGGTTAAGCCTTTGCCGCCAACTGTCGTGCGGCCACGGTTATCTACCACGTTACGGCTTCGACGACCTTTGTTCCAGCGCATAGTGATTACCTCTTGTTTAAGTCGCCTGAGCGGGATTGTGCTGCTTGCTAGGCGTATAGAAAATAAAATCTTGGCGAGGTTCGCCAGTAGGGTCAGTTAAATTACTGAGAAAATCCCTGTGATCAGTTAAAGTAATCTTACTAAAGTCTAGTCAAAAGGTGTGTGTTGTGAGTGATGCCTTAACCGAAAGCACTGAGTTGGATCGTCAGTCGTTACGTCGAATGTTGTCCGCTATTTTGGCGCCAGAAAAACAACGGTTAGGCTTAGCGCTATTATTGGCTACGTTAAATGTGGCGCTATTCATTCTGCAAAGTGCGATTTTAGCGCATTTAATCGGTACGGCATTAACTAATTGGAATGCTCCAGAGGCGACTGGGTTAGGCATTAATTTATTCAATTATTTACCTTTGCTATTACTGTGTTTAGTGTTGCGCCCATTACTGCACTATGGTCGTGAACATTTAAGTCAGACGGCTAGTCATCGAGCGCGGCTTCAGGTGCGCAAGCAGTTGCTTAATACTTTGGCCAGTTTAGGGCCAGAGCGCCAGCAATTGGGTGCTGATGGAGCCTTGAGTGCTAAACTGTTGGAGCAGGTGGATGCGCTGGATGGCTATATTAGTCGCTATTATGTGCAGCTGTATTTAGTATTGCTGACCCCGATTTTACTGTTAGTAGCGACCGCTTATTACAGTTGGCTAGCGGCTGCTTTATTATTACTCACCGCACCTTTAGTGCCGTTATTTATGATCCTAGTGGGCGGGGCTGCGGCCAAAAGTAGTCAGCAACAACTGGCGGCGATGAGTCATCTTAGTAGCCGCTTCTTAGACTTGGCTCGCGGAATGCCTACTTTGCAGCATCTAGCAGCAACGACTCAAGCGCAGCGCTCGATCGCCACAGCGGCTGAGCAATACCGAATTAAAACCATGGGTGTGCTTAAGCTGGCTTTTCTGTCGGGAGCCGTATTGGAGTTATTCTCTGCCTTAGCTGTCGCTTTGGTGGCGGTGTACTTGGGCATGGGGCTATTGGGGATGTTGCCATGGGCCAAGGGCGAAGTTCCGGTAGCCTATACGGGCGCATTGTTTATCTTGTTACTGGCGCCTGAGTTTTACGCCCCGCTGCGTCAGTTGGGCAGTGATTATCACGCCAAAGCAGAAGCAGAGGCGGCAGTGGGTGAGTTATATCCGTTATTAAACCAGCAGGTGTGGCAGCACCCAGGCCGGCAGCCCTTACCCCTCGCCGCAGCGCCAGCGCTTACAGTAGAGCAGCTCAGTATTAGCGGCGCGCAGCAGCGCCAACGTTTAGCATCGGTGTCTTTTACCTTGCAGGCTGGCGAGCGGGTCTTGTTACAAGGTGCTAGTGGTCTAGGCAAATCATCTTTGTTTCTGGCAATAATGGGCTTTATTCCATATCAGGGACGAATTCTTTTGAATCAGCAAGACCTGTTGGATTTTCAGCGCAGTGACTGGCAGCAACGTATTGCTTATTTATCGCAGCAGCCACAGTTTAAACAGGGTACGGTCGCAGAAAACCTGCGCTTAGCAGCACCTACAGCGAGTGATGCTAAATTGTGGCAGGTGTTGGCGCAGGTACAGCTAAAGGCGTTATTTTTAGCCTTGCCGGAGCAATTAACTACGCGTATAGGTGAAGCAGGGTTAGGGCTGTCCGGTGGGCAGCTGGGCCGCTTAGCCATTGCGCAGTTATTGCTGCGAGAGCCTGTACTTTGGTTGCTAGACGAGCCAACCGCACATCTTGACCCAGAAACCCAATCGCAGATTAATCAGCTGTTGCAGCAAGTCACTAAAGGGCACACTGTGTTGCTGGTCAGTCACAGTGCTGAGGGCTTAGCTTGGATGGATCGTCAGCTAACACTCGAGCAGTTGTTGGATTCTCAAGCGGCAGCAGACATAGGACAGGAAGAGAGACAGCTATGAATCAACCTATTGCATTGTCGAGGCTATTGAAGAGCCGTTTTGAAAATTGGCTGATTGCTTTATTGCTGGGAGCTTTAACGTTATTTTCTGCGATTGCTTTATTGGCGGTGTCAGGTTGGTTTATTACTGCCTCGGCCATTGCAGGGTTAAGTGTAACCAGTGCTTACTTATTTGATTATTTTCGCCCAGCAGCGATGATTCGCTTTTTTGCGATTACTCGTACTGCAGGACGCTATGCAGAGCGGGTCACTTCGCATAATGCGGCGCTGGGTTTATTAAAAGATTTACGTTGTCAGGTGTTTGCTTGGTTAACCCGCAAGCCAGTAAGTTTTGCGCGTCAGACAGAGGTTAACTCAGCGCAGCAAATGCACCGTTTGGTGGCAGATATTGATCGCTTAGATCACTTTCCACTGCAGGTAATCAGTCCTTGGTGCTGGGCCAGCGTCATTGTCTTTGCTTTTTTGATTTTTGCAGCCTGGGTGCATCCCACATTGCTTTGGGCTTCTTTAGTCGGGGTGTTGTTGGCTTGGTTGATTATTCCGCTAGCCGCTGCTTATCGAGGATTACAATTAGCCCGTAGAGATGTTGAAACAGCCGAGCGGCGGCGTATGTTGATGCTGGAATCTTTACAGTTAGTGACGCCCTTAACTATGTGGCAGAACTGGCAAGTACAACAGCAGCAAGCACTGCAGGCAGATGCTGATTACCAGCAGCAACAGTTGCGTCAGCAGCGCTTGATTAGTTTGACGCGCCTGTGGCAGCAGTGGGCATTGGCTAGCAGTATGTTGGTCGTTTTGTGGTTGGGTTTGCCGTTAGTTGAGCAGCAGTTGATTAGTCTGCCTTGGCTGTTGGCGCCAGTGTTGGCGTTATTTGGTTTAAATGAAGCCTTGCTGCCCTTAGCGGCAAGCTTTATTAGTCTGGGGGAAAGTCAGGCAGCTCGCGATCGTCTGAATCGCTTATATACGCCAATCTTACAGCCCCAAGCAGAGGTTAAAGTAGCGAATAAAGCAGATGCTGACGTGAGCCTAATGGTCACAGAGCTCAGTGCCAAACATCAGGCGGCAGTGAGTGGGCCAACAGCGGTGTCTTTTAATTTGCAGCAAGGGCAAGCCTTATTGGTGACAGGGGCTTCGGGTGTCGGGAAATCAACCTTGTTGCAAGCTTTGGCGGGCTATTTGCCTTATACCGGTACGGTGCAGGCCTCACATCCGATTGCTTATCTGTCACAGCAGTTGGATATTTTTGACTTGTCGTTGGCAGAAAATTTACGCTTAGCCAATGCAGCGGCCAGCGATGAGCAGTTATGGGTAGTTTTGGAACAGGTTGCTTTAGCAGATTGGGCGCGTCAGCAGCAAGGGCTTGCGACCCAGTTAGGCGAGTATGGTGCGCAGGTTTCAGGTGGGCAGGCGCGACGGATAGCTTTGGCCAGAGTGCTGTTGAGTGAGCGCCCGATTTTATTACTGGATGAGCCTTTAGCTGGGTTAGATGCGCAGAGTGCGAGTGTGATCGAAGCCAGTTTGGCCGCTTATCAAGCCCAGGCAGTCATAGTGGTGGTTAGTCATCAAGCAATCACATTGCCGCAGTTGCAAACCTTGGTTTTACGCTAGGAGGAGATGTGGCGATCGATCAGGCACGTAGTATATGTTTGCGCCAAGCTTGGCTAGCCCAACCCAGTACTCAGCACCTGTTGGAGGATGGTCGCGCTTGGTTACAGTTGCAGTTGAGTAAGCATGTAGGCAGTTATTTGGTTAATTATCGGCCTTTATTTAGTGATTTTGAAAGTCCAGTCAAATATCAGATTTGCATGGCTAAAGCACAAGAGCGCAGTGCTGTCTCTGTGCAGCTGATTGCCAGTGATCAAGGTTGGCCCTTGATGCCTAACGCAGTAGACGTGGTGATTTTACAACATTGCTTAGAGTTTTCTGCAGAGCCAGATAGCCTGCTGCAGCAGGCGGTACAGTGCCTGCGTCCGGGCGGTCACTTGTTAATTCAGATGGTGAACCCCTTAAGCCGTTCTGGTCTCCAGCATCGCTGGCTGACTCGAGGTAGTCAGTATCGTGCCTGGCGCTTGTCGAGCATGTACCGCCATTTACAGGGGTTAAATATGTCGCCTGAGCTGCAACACTGGAGTGGATTTGGTGTTTGTGCTCAGCGCTTGAATTGCCTTAAATTTGCAAGGTTACAGCCGCATCTGGTGAATCGATGCAATCTGTTTGCTGGCCTCTATTGCGTCAGTGCGCGTAAGCTAGTGCGTGGTGATCTTGGGCCAGTGGTTCAAAAAACAGCATTTATTCAGCCGACGCTGCCTCTGGTGGGGGCAGCTACGCGGCGTGAAAAACCAAATAAGTAGTGAATCATGAGTGATGATGTGGTTGTAATTTATACCGATGGTGCCTGTAAGGGTAATCCGGGGCCAGGTGGCTGGGGGGCTTTATTGACCTATAAGGGGAAGGAGCTTGCCTTGTGCGGTGGTGAAGCAGAAACAACCAATAACCGTATGGAATTAATGGCAGCGATTGAGGGCTTGAGAGCCTTAAAGCGTCCAACTAAGGTGCGGTTGGTGACAGACTCTACCTATGTCATGAAAGGGATGCAGGAGTGGCTAGCCAATTGGAAAAAACGTGGCTGGAAAACTGCAAGCAAGCAACCAGTGAAAAATGTTGACCTATGGCAGGCGCTGGATCAGTTGGTTGCCGCGCATCAGGTTGAGTGGCAGTGGGTGCGTGGCCATACTGGTCATCCAGGTAATGAGCGAGCCGATGCATTGGCCAATCGTGGGGTAGAAGAGCTGAACTTATGAGATACATCGTACTTGATACTGAAACCACGGGTATGCCCGTGCATGAGGGGCACCGAATCGTTGAAATTGGCTGCGTTGAGTTAGAGGATCGCACCCTAACTGGGCGGCACTTTCATGTTTATTTGCAGCCTGATCGCGACAGTGATCCTGAGGCGTTACGGGTGCATGGAATTACCAGTGAGTTCTTACAAGATAAGCCACGATTTGCTGAAGTTGCCGATGATTTTTATCAGTTTATTCAGGGTGCCTGCTTAGTCATTCATAACGCGGCTTTTGACGTAGGCTTTATTGAGAACGAATTTAGGTTGATTGGCCAGCAGGATCGCACGCGGATCACGGACTATTGCGAAGTGCTGGATACCTTAGAGTTAGCAAAGCAGCTGCATCCAGGTCAGCGCAACAACTTAGATGCTTTGTGTCGCCGTTATGATGTCGATAACTCTAATCGGGAGTTGCACGGGGCGCTGTTAGATGCGCAGATTCTCGCTGATGTTTATCTAGCAATGACTGGGGGGCAAACCGATTTAATGCTAGCCAGTGATGAGCCAGAGCCCTATGCCGTTGATCAGTCATTAACAGCACTTACGCCCATTTCACGTGATCGTCCAGCCTTAAAAATTATTCGTGCGACTGCCGCAGAGCTTGAGGCCCATGAGCAGCGTTTAGCTGATATCAGTAAGGCAGTGAAGGGGCCTGCGTTATGGCAGCAATAGTGCTATAGCCAGCAATTATCAAAAATGGCAGCTTGAGTCTGCCATTTTTTTTGCCTGAAATTTGCCGCTCGATGAGGTCCGTTGTAGTGCGCGCTTTGCATACCTATAGGGGTATGTGTATAATCGCCGATATTGATGGTTTTTTAGGAAGTGATGTGATGACGATTGATTGGGCAAGCTTCGCGCCTTGGACCTCCTTATTAGCAGGAGTGATTCTGGGGGCGTCGGCTGGCGCTTTTGCGCTACTGAATGGCCGGGTGGCGGGAATCTCTGGCATGTTGAGCAGTTTGGTGTCTAAAGCAGAGGGCAAATCGGAAAAGCTTCTGTTTATGCTGGGCATGCTGTTAGCGCCGTTGTTATGGCAATTATTTCAAAGCTTGCCAGCAATTGAGTTCACTGCAGGCTGGGAGCTTACTTTGATTGCAGGTGTGTTAGTGGGGTTTGGTACTCGCTATGGTTCTGGCTGTACCAGCGGTCATGGAATTTGCGGTTTGTCACGATTATCACCACGCTCCATGTTGGCGGTGCTGAGTTTTATGGCAACTGGCTTTATTACGGTGTATGTCATTCGCCATCTGATAGGAGCGTAAGTTATGCGTAATCTAGCAGCGTTAATCTGTGGTTTAGTTTTTGGGATTGGCTTGTTGGTGGCAGGTATGCACCAGCCAACCAAAGTGCAGGGTTTTTTAGATATTGCTGGTAACTGGGATCCTTCGCTAGCCTTTGTGATGGGGGGAGCGATTGCTACAGCACTAGGCTTTTTTATGGTAGCGGGTAAGCGTGGTAAAGCAGTGCTAGGTGGGCCAGTTCAGCTGCCAACACGCCGAGATATTGATAAGCCGTTGGTGATTGGTAGTGCTTTATTTGGAATCGGCTGGGGGCTAGCAGGAATTTGCCCAGGTCCTGTGGTGGTGACCTTGTCGCTATTAAACTGGCAAACATTAGTTTTTTTAGCTGCGTTGCTGGTCACCATGAAAGCATACGACTTTATTGTTAAGAAATAATCTGCAGGTGTGAGCGCAAAACAAGGATGTTTTTACTGCTCAGTCAGATCAAGCTGCCTAGCTAGGCAAGCATCAGAAGTAGGAGATAAGCATGTCAATGCAAATTAAAGAGTTCTTTCATCAGGATACCTCTACCTATAGCTATGTAGTGACCGATAGTAAAACCAAGTGCTGCGCTATTATTGATTCAGTATTGGACTACGATGCCGCTTCTGGGCGCACTGCTACCGTGGCAGCTGATGAGTTAGTAGCCTATGTTAAGCAGCAAGGTTTAACTGTTGAGTGGTTGCTAGAAACCCATGTGCATGCGGATCATTTATCAGCCGCGCCTTATTTAAAGCAGCAGCTAGGTGGTCTGTTAGCGATTGGTGAACATATCCTAGAAGTGCAAGAAGTGTTTGGTAAGTTATTTAATGCAGGCACTGAGTTTGCCCGTGATGGTCGTCAGTTCGATCGCTTATTCAAAGACGGTGATGTGTTTGCTATCGGTCAGCTTAAGGCGCGTGTTTTGCACACGCCAGGGCATACGCCAGCCTGTGTCAGTTATGTAATTGAAGATGCGGTGTTCGTGGGTGACACTTTATTT
Source organism: Thiopseudomonas alkaliphila (assembly GCF_001267175.1). Taxonomy (NCBI): domain Bacteria; kingdom Pseudomonadati; phylum Pseudomonadota; class Gammaproteobacteria; order Pseudomonadales; family Pseudomonadaceae; genus Thiopseudomonas; species Thiopseudomonas alkaliphila. The sequence goes on from NZ_CP012358.1 coordinate 406,293, forward strand.
ATGCCCGATTATGGAACGGCGCGTTGCGACTTTCCAGGGGGAGATGCGCAAACTCTCTATCAGTCAATTCAAAAGTTATTTGCACTTCCTGATGAAACCCGTATGTATATGTGTCACGACTACAAAGCGCCAGGTCGTGAAGAGTACCTGTTTTTAACAACAGTGGGAGATGAGCGGCAAAATAATATCCATGTGCATCAGGGAGTATCTGAGCAAGAATTTGTCACGATGCGTACCGAGCGAGATGCTGGATTATCAATGCCGCGTTTAATTCTTCCCTCAGTGCAGGTCAATATGCGGGCCGGTGAGCTGCCACCTGAAGAAGATAATGGGGTGAGCTACCTAAAAATCCCGCTTAATGCAGTTTAATTAATAAGGGTTAATCATGGATATTAAAAAAATTTCAGATAGTTTTTCAGTAGTTGCTCAATTGCAAGCCAGTGATCTAGAGGCGGTAAAAGCTGCAGGGTTTAAGACGCTGATTAATAACCGTCCTGACGCTGAAGATGAAGGGCAGCCGTTGAATGATGATATTGCTAAAAAAGCGGCTGAACTGGATTTGGTATTTTATTACTTGCCGGTTATTTCAGGTCAGGTAACTGATGAGGCGGCGGCTGAGTTTGAAAAGATTTTAGCTAAAGTTGAAGCGCCAGTACTTGCGTTCTGTCGCAGTGGTAATCGTTGTCTGTGCTTGTGGAGTTTAGTTAACGCCAGTCAAAACAAGAAGCCGTTTGCAGAATTACAAGCAACGGCTCAGCAAGCAGGTTTTGATTTAACCAACTTGCAGGCGCGGATTGAGCAACGGGCTGGCCATGCATAAGCGTAAGGCGTGGTTCAATTGGCTGCCCTGTTTGGAGTGGGGTAGCCAATACAGCAAGGCGGCAGCGGGTAAAGACGTGCTCGCTGCGGTCATTGTTACCTTAATGCTGATTCCGCAAAGCTTAGCTTACGCGATGCTGGCGGGATTGCCGCCAGTAACTGGGTTGTATGCCAGTATTTTACCCTTAGTGTTGTACGCCATTTTTGGCACCAGCCGCACCTTAGCTGTTGGTCCGGTGGCGGTGATATCCTTAATGACTGCCGCAGCACTTGAGCCACATTTTAGTTCAGGGTCTGCCGATTATATGGCTGCTGCTATGTTGTTGGCGATTTTGTCTGGGCTGGTGTTGTTGTTGATGGCGGTTTTTCGTCTTGGCTTTTTAGCTAAC
>NZ_CP012358.1:1820000-2042500 GCF_001267175.1 Thiopseudomonas alkaliphila
ACAGCATGGCGTGCCCGTTGAATGCCCACTGCTCCAAAATAGACAGCCAACACATAAAACGTAGTTTCAGTACTACCTTGAATAGTGGCTGCCGCTAATGCAGCAAAACTATCCACTCCCTGAGCTTGCATCGTTTCAATCAGCATGGCTCTGGCGGCACTGCCAGAAAAAGGCTTCACTAAAGCAGTTGGTAGTGCGTCAACAAAGCGACTATCCCAATTAAACCATTCAACTAACCAACGAATACCTTCTAAACCAAACTCTAAAGCGCCTGATGCTCGCAGCACACCAACAGCACAGAGCATGGCTAATAAGTAAGGCAAAAGATTTTTAGCAACATCAAAACCCTCTTTCGCCCCTTCTATAAAAGCTTCGTAAACTGGCAGGCGTTTAATCGCCCCTAAAATTAAAAAACTGAGGATAATGCCAAATAGCGTGAGGTTTCCTAAGAGCGATGACAAGCTGGCCAAAGCTACCGCGCTCAATCCAGATAAGATGGCAATAAAGCCCCCTAACCCTAGTGCAGCAGGAATAAAGTAGGCAAGCACTACTGGATCCCAGACCCGCAAACGCTGCATAAAAGCAACTGATAATAAACCCACTAGTGAAGAGGCGCTGGTTGCTAACAAGATAGGCAGAAAAACTAGCGTTGGATCTGCAGCCCCCTGTTGCGCGCGATACATAAAAATTGAGACCGGCAACAAGGTCAAAGAGGAGGCATTTAGGACTAAAAATAAAATTTGTGCGTTACTGGCAGTGGTTTTTGAGGGGTTAAGCTCTTGCAAAGCACGCATCGCCTTTAAGCCAATCGGGGTTGCGGCATTATCTAAACCAAGACCATTGGCAGCAAAGTTTAACGTAATTAACCCAAGCGCGGGATGTCCTTTGGGAACCTCGGGCATCAAGCGGGCAAATAAAGGGCCTAATAACTTCGCCAGTAATTCAACTAAACCCGCTTTTTCGGCAATTTTAAGCAATCCAAGCCACAAGGTCAGGGTGCCAAACAATAAAATCATCACATCGACTGACAGTTTGGCCATACTAAATAAGCTTTCAACCATGGCGGCCCACACCTCGGGCTCACCACCTAGCCAACGTACTAAACCAGCTACCGCAGCAACCAGAAAAAAACTTAACCACAATCCATTTAACATGAGTTAGCCTTTATGCTGATTCAGTACATAAAGCAGTGCTGCCGTCTGCGCATCTGGCTGACCATCAAAGTTTTGTGGACGATATTTCATTTGAAACGCCGCAAGTACTTGATGTGTCTCTTGATCCCACTCACCATGCTGCTCAACCTGATAGCCTACTTTAGCTAGCTGCTGCTGAAACCAAAGTGCGCTGGGCTGTTGATAAAATCTAGGAATGAGCGCATTTACTTGCTGCGTATCTGGCCAGCTGATTAAACCCTCATCGGCTAAACGCTTCCAAGGAAATAAAGGACCGGGATCAAATTTACGTAAAGGCGCTATGTCGCTATGGGCAATGATGCTGTCTTTACCTAGCTGATGGCGCTGCATAATATCTTTGAGTAATACAATTAACTGATCAATTTGCTGATCATTCCAGGAATACCAGGTCTTGTTACCTGCAGCATCTTCAGTAAAGCCCTTATTCACCATCTCAATCCCAATTGAATTAGCATTTAAAAAGGTTTTACCTTGCCAAGCACTCACTCCGGCATGCCATGCCCGACGATTTTCATCAACTAACTGATAAATTTTAGCCGTCCGATCATCAATTAAATAATGACTACTCACTTGCTCTTGAGTTAGTAAATACAGTGAGCGATCAAAATCAGTCGCGGTATAGTGCAAAACGATGTACTGCACTCGACTATCCTGCCCTTTGGCCTGATAACTTCGATCAATGTTTAAGCCCGAACAGGCGCTTAACAATAAAAAACTAAAAATTATTAAGTATTTCTGCATTTTCGCCCTCTAATCCAGACTCAACTGACTTACGATTAAATTGTCCTAGGTAAAATATCAGACTTCTCGCTACAGATTCATACCTAGCAAATAAATAAGGTTAATTTTTATGACGTACGTACATCCTACCCATAGCCCTATTATTGGTTACGCCCTGTGGATTTTTGGCTTTCTAGGCGCCCACCGCTTTTATTACGGTAAACCCATTACTGGAACCCTATGGTTTTTCACCTTAGGTTTATTAGGGATTGGCTGGATTATTGACTTATTGTTAATACCCGCAATGAATCGTGAAGCCGAGTCGCGTTTTACCTCTGGACGCTTTGACTACAATGCCGCTTGGTTATTACTGACCTTTTTAGGGCTATTTGGCCTGCATCGCTTTTATCAGCATAAATGGATTACTGGGATTTTGTATCTGTGCACTGGCGGCTTATTTTTATTAGGTATTTTATATGACTTCTGGACCCTAAATACCCAGATCTCAGAAAAGAACCGCTTACGCTTTGATTAATAGCAGTAAATAACCCAGCCAGTGTTCAGTACTGACTGGGTTGTATTTGGCTACTTGTTCTTCGTTGGACGTGGCCAGTTTTCACGAATCCGCTGATCGGCACGCTCTACAATTAAAGCCCCTGCAGGAACATTTTTACTCACAGTAGAACCGGCGCCGGTAGTCGCCCCTGCGCCAATCTCTAAGGGAGCAACCAGTGAGCTATTGGAGCCAATAAAGACATCTTCACCCATCACCGTCTTAAACTTATTAGCACCATCGTAGTTACAAGTAATAGTTCCAGCGCCAATATTGGTCCGCGCCCCTACTTCGCTGTCACCTAAATAAGTAAGGTGTCCAGCTTTTGCACCTTCACCTAAATAGGTGTTTTTGAGCTCAACAAAGTTACCCACATGGGCTTTTGCTGCCAAAACAGCCCCTTGACGTAAACGGGCAAAGGGACCACAGTCAGCTTCGGCTCCCACCTCCGCTCCCTCAAGCACACTATTAGCTTTAATGATCGCACCGGCACGTAATACGCTGTCTTTAATCACACAGTTAGGGCCGATTTGTACGTTATCCTCGATCACTACCTGACCTTCTAGAATGACATTAATATCAATCAGCACATCACGCCCAACACGCACTTCACCGCGCAGATCAAAGCGCTGTGGGTCACGTAAAGTAACGCCCTGAGCCATTAGCTCACGCGCAGCGCGGTATTGATAATGACGCTCAAGTTCAGCTAACTGGATACGGTCATTCGCACCTTGTACCTCCAGTGGATCAGCTGCAATTTCTGTGGCTACTGTGACGCCATCTGCTACAGCCATAGCAATAATATCGGTCAAGTAATACTCACCTTGAGCATTGTCATTGGATAAATGCCCTAACCACTCAATTAACTGCGCGGTTGGTACTGCCAAAATACCGGTATTCCCCTCACAAATAGTTCGTTGCTGCTCAGTTGCATCTTTGTGCTCAACAATAGCCTGAACCTCACCTTGGCTATTGCGCACAATACGTCCATAACCCGTAGGATCATCAAGCTTAACGGTTAATAAACCTAGCTGCTCAGAACTCACTTTAGCTAACAAACGCTCTAAGGTTGCGGCAGTGATTAAAGGGACATCACCATACAAAATTAATGTGTTATCGGCCGTCAGTGCTGGAATAGCTTGGGCAACCGCGTGGCCTGTGCCTAACTGTTGAGCTTGCTGTACAAAGCTAAGATTTTCACCTTGGATTACTTCACGTACTTGTTCCGCACCATGCCCAATCACCACCTGAATACTGTTGGGCTTAAGTTGCTCGGCAGTATGGATAACATGTCCAAGCATGCTGCGCCCAGCAACCGGATGCAGCACCTTAGGTAAAGACGAACGCATACGAGTACCTTGTCCCGCAGCTAGCACCACAATATCAAGTGACATATAGAATTCCTTCGACACTACTCAAAAATAAACCCAATAAAAAAGGGTAGCCTAGGCTACCCTTTTTCATACTACAGATGAAGCTATACCCAATTAACGACCTACTTTTTTGCGTAGCTCGTGGATGGTACGTAATTGTGCAGCAGCTTCTGCTAAGCGTACCGCAGCAGCGGTGTAGTCAAAGTCAGCGCTTGCATTTGCAATCGCACGCTGTGCTTCTTCTTTGGCTGCTAAAGCAGCAGCTTCATCAAGGTCAGACGCACGAATCGCAGTATCTGCTAATACAGTTACCATGTTCGGCTGAACTTCGATAAAACCACCAGAGAGATAGAACATCTCTTGCTCGCCACCTTGTTTAATCACACGGACTGGGCCCGGTTTAATGGTGGAAAGCAGCGGCGTGTGGCCAGGTAAAACACCTAAATCACCCATGTGACCATGGGCAACGACCATTTCAACCAAACCAGAGAACAGCTCTTTTTCTGCGCTGACAATATTGCAGTGGACTGTCATGGCCATATCAATCGCCTCAGTTTGTGGATCAGGCAGATGCTAAACACATCTGCCTATCCTTTGCATTGCGCTAGGCGCGTGCAAGTTAGAGTTTGTTTGCTTTCTCAATGGCTTCGTCGATAGTACCTACCATGTAGAACGCTTGTTCTGGTAGATCATCATAGTCACCATTTAGAATGCCTTGGAAACCACGGATGGTTTCTTTCAGCGACACGTACTTACCTGGCGCACCGGTGAATACTTCAGCAACGAAGAATGGCTGAGACAGGAAGCGCTGGATTTTACGAGCACGAGATACTAACTGCTTATCTTCTTCAGATAGTTCGTCCATACCCAGAATCGCAATAATGTCTTTCAGCTCAGTATAGCGCTGCAGTACATATTGTACGCCGCGGGCACAGTCGTAGTGCTCTTGGCCGATAACCATTGGGTCTAGCTGGCGTGAAGAAGAATCCAGTGGGTCAATTGCTGGGTAAATACCTAAAGAAGCAATGTCACGGGACAGTACAACAGTCGCATCCAAGTGGGCGAAAGTAGTGGCTGGGGATGGGTCAGTTAAGTCATCCGCTGGCACGTAAACTGCTTGAATAGAGGTAATAGAACCAGTCTTGGTAGAAGTAATACGCTCTTGCAGTACACCCATCTCTTCCGCTAGCGTTGGCTGATAACCTACTGCTGAAGGCATACGGCCTAACAGTGCAGATACTTCAGTACCCGCTAGGGTATAACGATAGATGTTATCCACGAATAACAGTACGTCACGGCCTTCGTCACGGAATTTTTCCGCCATGGTCAAACCGGTTAACGCTACACGTAAACGGTTACCTGGTGGTTCGTTCATCTGACCGTAAACTAGTGCTACTTTGTCTAGAACGTTAGAGTCGTTCATCTCATGATAGAAGTCGTTACCTTCACGTGTACGCTCACCAACACCAGCGAATACGGAGTAACCACTGTGCTCGATCGCGATGTTACGGATCAGCTCCATCATGTTTACGGTTTTACCAACACCGGCACCACCGAACAGACCTACTTTACCACCCTTAGCAAACGGGCAAACAAGGTCAATTACCTTAATACCTGTTTCTAGGATTTCGTTACCGCCTGCTTGGTCAGCGTAAGAAGGTGCTTCGCGGTGAATCGCCCAGCGCTCTTCTTCACCGATTGGACCGGCTTCGTCAATTGGGTTGCCCAGTACGTCCATAATACGGCCCAGGGTTTTAACACCCACTGGTACAGTAATTGGAGCACCTGTGTTTACTACATCTAAACCACGCTTTAGACCTTCAGTCGAGCCCATCGCAATAGTACGTACGATACCATCGCCAAGTTGCTGCTGAACTTCTAAAGTCGTTTCAACGCCCTGAACGTTCAGTGCGTCATAAATGTTCGGTACCTGCTCGCGTGGGAATTCCACGTCGATAACGGCGCCGATGATTTGAACGATACGTCCGCTACTCATATCTGGTTCCTCTGAATATTTGAACCGTTCTTAAACCGCGGCAGCGCCGCCGACGATTTCTGAAATTTCTTGCGTAATGGCTGCTTGACGAGCTTTGTTGTAAACCAACTGAAGGTTATCAATAAGTTCGCCGGCGTTGTCGGTTGCGTTTTTCATCGCAATCATACGCGCAGCTTGTTCACAAGCACTGTTCTCAACCACTGCTTGGTACACCTGGGACTCAACATAACGCACAATCAAATCATCAAGTAATTGCTGTGCGTTAGGCTCATATAGATAATCCCATGAACCCAAGCGAGGTGTTTCTACGCCTTCGTCATCTGCCGCATTAACCGCCAGTGGCACTAATTGCTCAACGGCTGGTTTTTGCGTCATGGTGTTGACGAACTTGTTAGAAACTAAATACACGCGATCAAGACGACCTTCTGCAAAACCGTCCAGCATGATCTTAATACTACCGATTAAGTCACTTAATGCTGGAGCTTCACCTAAGTCACTCACGCTTGCAACAACGTTGCCGCCATAACTACGGAAGAAGCTAGCGCCTTTTTTCCCGATGACGCAGAACTCTGCTTCAACGTTGTCGGCTTGCCAGTCCTTCATGTTATTAATTAAGGCCTTGAACAGGTTAAAGTTCAGGCCACCGCAGAGACCACGATCAGTTGAAACGAGGATATATCCTACGCGCTTCACTGGACGGTCAACCATGAATGCATGCTTATACTCGCTATTTGCATCGGCTAAGTGGCCAATAACTGCGCGAATATGTTCTGCATAAGGACGGCCTGCTGCCATGCGCTGTTGTGCTTTGCGCATTTTACTGACCGCCACTTTCTCCATGGCGCTGGTGATCTTTTGCGTACTTTTGATGCTCGCAATCTTGCTGCGAATCTCTTTTGCGCCTGCCATTTGACACCCTTCAGGTTAGCAAGCGGGAACACAATGCTCCCGCTGCGGCTTACCAGCTCTGAGTGGCCTTGAACTTCTCGATACCTTCTTTAATCGCGGCATCGATATCGTTATTAAAGTCACCCTTCTCATTGATTTTCGCCATTAAATCAGCGTAATCACGTTTGAAGAAGGCTAACAAGGCTGCCTCAAAAGCACCCACTTTGTTAACTTCAACGTCAGTTAAGAAACCACGCTCTGCAGCGTAGAGAGATACTGACATTTCAGCGATAGACATTGGTGCGTATTGTTTTTGCTTCATCAGCTCAGTAACACGCTCACCATGCTCTAGCTGCTTACGGGTTGCTTCGTCTAAGTCTGAAGCAAACTGGGCGAAAGCGGCCAATTCACGGTATTGCGCCAGAGCGGTACGAATACCACCTGAAAGCTTTTTAATGATCTTAGTTTGAGCTGCACCACCTACCCGCGATACCGAAATACCCGCGTTAACCGCTGGACGAATACCGGCGTTAAACATAGATGACTCAAGGAAGATCTGACCATCAGTAATAGAAATTACGTTGGTCGGTACGAAAGCAGAAACGTCACCTGCCTGAGTTTCAATGATCGGTAACGCAGTTAAAGAACCGGTTTTACCTTTCACTTCACCCTTAGTGAACTGCTCAACGTATTCTTCAGATACACGTGCTGCACGCTCAAGTAAGCGGCTGTGTAAGTAGAATACGTCACCTGGGTAAGCTTCACGTCCTGGTGGACGACGGAGCAACAGGGAAATTTGACGGTAAGCAACCGCTTGCTTAGACAGGTCATCGTATACGATTAACGCATCTTCACCGCGGTCACGGAAGTATTCACCCATCGTACAACCAGCATAAGCTGATAAGTACTGCAGAGCGGCAGATTCAGAAGCACTCGCTGCTACCACGATGGTGTTAGCTAAGGCGCCTGTTTCTTCTAATTTACGTACAACGTTAGCAATGGTGGATTGCTTCTGACCAATAGCTACGTATACACACTTAATGCCGCTATCTTTCTGGTTGATGATAGCGTCAATTGCTAAAGCTGTTTTACCAATCTGACGGTCACCAATGATCAACTCACGCTGACCACGGCCGACTGGAATCATCGCGTCCACAGACTTATAACCAGTTTGTACTGGCTCATCTACGGATTTACGCCAAATAACACCAGGAGCAACTTTTTCAATTGCATCGGTTTCTTTAGCGTCGATTGGACCTTTACCGTCAATCGGGTTACCTAGAGCATCGACCACACGACCTAAAAGCTCAGGACCTACCGGAACTTCAAGAATGCGGCCAGTGCATTTCGCACTCATGCCTTCGGTTAAACCTAAGTAGCTACCTAAAATAACTGCACCAACGGAGTCACGCTCCAAGTTCAGTGCCATACCGTAGATACCACCAGGGAATTCAATCATTTCACCGTACATCACATCGGCTAAGCCGTGGATACGTACGATACCGTCAGACAAGCTGACGATGGTGCCCTCATTACGGGCTTGAGCGGAAACATCAAGCTTAGCAATACGCTGCTTGATAATTTCACTAATCTCAGAAGGATTCAGTTGCTGCATGTGCCATGTCCCTCAAATCAGGATTTCAACGCTTCGGCTAACTTTTCAAGTTTGCCGCGGACCGAGCCGTCAATAACCAAGTCACCGGCGCGAATGTATAAACCACCAATTAACTCTGGGTTTACAGTCGCCTTCGGGGTGACGGTACGATCAAGCCGCTTGGATAAGGCGGCAGCCAATGTTTGGAGTTGCTCTGCGCTTAACTCGAAAGCCGACTGCACTTCGACATTTAATGAACGATCAGCTTCAGCTTTAAGCTGAGCATAGTTTTCGTACACTGCTGGCAACAAAGCCAGACGGTCGTTTTCGCCAAGTACATGAAGGAAATTAACAAACTCACCGCTTGTATTGCCTTCACACAATTGTGCTAAGAGCTCAACTTTGCCATCACGCGTTAACTCAGGATTGCCAAGCTGCTGGATAACCGCTGGCTCTTCCACTGCCGTAGCAGTCAGTGCCAACATGGCAGCCCACTCATCAGCTTGACTTGCTGTGGAGGCATATTCATAAGCTGCTTTCGCGTAAGGCCGAGCAAGCGTATTGGTATTCAGCATCGCTTGCCTCTCTTAAAGTTGTGCGGCCAATTGTTCGACCAACTTGTTATGCGCCTTAGAATCAATGCTTGACTCCAGAATCTTCTCTGCACCCGTTACAGCTAGTGCTGAAACCTGGCTACGGAGTTCTTCTTTGACGCGACTAACTTCTAGTTCAATCTCAGTTTTAGCACTGGCAATCAAGCGCTCGCCTTCGGCGCGGGCTTGTTGTTTAGCTTCTTCTACGATTTCGTTAGCAGTCTTATTTGCTTTTTCTAGAATTTCTGCAGCGGTCTGCTTGCTCTCACGTAATGTCTGTGAGGCTTTTTCTTGAGCAAGTTTTAAATCCTGCTCTGCGCGGCCTGCAGCATCTAAACCTTCAGCAATTTTTTTCTGACGTGCATCCATGGCTCCAGTAATTGGTGGCCATACGAACTTCATGCAAAACCAGACAAAAATAGCGAAGGCAATCAACTGACCGACTAGCGTCATATTAATATTCACTGATCAACCTCATGCTATTTGATTATTCACAGGGGCAACGCCCAAACGGCAGGCTCGCCTGCCGTTTAGTGAAACCAGTTAGATCAGCCAGCCATACCTGGTGCAACAACGAAGATCAGGTACATTGCAATACCAACACCGATCATTGGAACCGCGTCAAGTAGACCCGCCATGATGAAGGTTTTGGTTTGTAGCTGAGGTGCCAATTCTGGCTGACGCGCTGTAGATTCGAGCAGTTTGCCACCTAACAGAGCAAAGCCGATACCTGTAGCTAGTGCGCCCAGACCAATGATAATGGCGGCAGCGATGATTACAATTTCCATAGTAACTCCTAGGTTTTTTTAAGGTTTAAGGTTTAAGTCAAAGGTTTATAGAATTAACGCTCGCTTTCGCGTCAATGGTCTTCGTGGGCTGCGCTCAAGTAAACGATCGTCAGCACCATGAAGATAAAGGCTTGTAGCGGAACGACCAGAATATGGAAGATCGCCCAAGGCCCATATAGCGCCCACTGAACGTAAAACGGCAGTAGCGCAATCAGGATAAACACTACTTCACCTGCGTACATGTTACCGAACAGACGCAAAGCGAGGCTTAATGGCTTAGTTAACAGACCTAGGATTTCTAGGAATAAGTTAAAGGGCACTAAAGACCAGTGTTTAAATGGAGTAAAGGACAGCTCTTTGGCAAAGCCACCCACGCCTTTAATCTTGATGCTGTAGAACAGAATTAAGAAGAAGACGCCAATTGAGATACCAAAGGTACCGTTTGGATCAGCCGTAGGTACGTATTTGAACTCAGGAATTCCCATCCACGCAGCTAGACCTGGGATCACATCCACAGGAATCCACTTCAAACTGTTCATCAGCAAAATCCATATAAAAATGGTTAATGCCAATGGAGCAATCAGCGCGCTACGACCGTGGAAGGTGTCGCGAACCATGCCTTGTACGAACTCAACTGCAACTTCTACGAAGTTTTGCAAACCAGTTGGAACACCAGCATTAGCTTTTTTCGCGACGCGACGGAAAAGATAAAGGAAGATACAGCCCATTAAAATGGACATAACCATGGTATCTACGTGAATTGCCCAAAAACCCATGGCTTGGGCTTCTTCAGCAGTTTGTGCAAACTGCCAAGTACCGTCCAATTTTCCATAGGTTAGGTTTTGTAAGTGGTGCTGGATATATTCAGCAGGGGTCTGTGCCATAAACGCCTCAAACGCTCAACGCTTTAGAAAGCTTTTAGTCAATAGAAGTACTGATGCGGAAGTTATCTGCACCAAAATATAACCCACGAATACCATTCCGATATTCAAAGGTTTTACTCCAATAAACAGCACTGCAAAGAGCACTGCCGTTAAAACCATTTTACCTGCCTCACCCGCCCAAAATGACTGGATGACAGCATTTACCGAACGCGCGCCAAAATAACGAAAGGCTTTATAGGTAAAGTACGCGTTAGGTATAACTGCAGCTAATCCGCCTAATAAGGCCGAATATGCTGCTTTAAAATCAATCACACCCCACAAAATGGCGCCTAGTATACAACAAGCGAGCACTTGAATTAAGAGCGCCCTCAGGAATACCTGTTTTCGGAAAGGTGTTGATTGATTTTGTCGCATATTTTCCCTTTCCTAGCTTGTTTCTGCAGTAGATTTTGTCCTACTACCGACTAAACGCGCGCAAAGTATAGGGTGCCCGCGCTAAGCATTCAACTAGAAACGCTTTTTTTTCAACGATTCCATCGCTATTTAGCAAAGTGCTGCAACACTCCTTGCAGCTCATCAACGGAACTATAACTAATTACTAACTGTCCTTTGCCCTTTTGTCCGTGCTTGATCTTGACGCCAGCTCCCAATTTTTCAGCTAACTTCTGCTCTAAGCGCTTAATATCTGGATCAGCTTTAGTCGGCACTGGTGCCGGCTTAGGTTGTTGTAACTGTTTTACCAAGGCTTCGGTTTGACGAACCGTCATCCCTTTAGCGACTACCTGCTGCGCAGCCTCTACCTGTTGCTCAAGGGGCAACCCTAATAACGCTCGCGCATGTCCCATCTCTAAATCGCCATGCCCGACAAAGGTTTTGATTTCTTCAGGTAAACTGACCAAACGCAGTAAATTAGCCACCATAGAGCGTGACTTACCAACTACCTCCGCCACTTCTTGCTGGGTTAACTCAAACTCCTTTTGTAAACGCTGTAACGCTAAAGCTTCTTCTATGGGATTAAGGTCTTCACGCTGAATATTTTCAATCAGCGCCACAGCAATCGCTGCCTCATCGGGCATTTCTCGAATAATCGCTGGAATTTCGACCAATCCAGCTTGCTGAGCGGCGCGCCAGCGTCTTTCACCAGCGACAATTTCATAGCGCTCTTGACCAATCGCTCGCACAATAATCGGCTGGACTACGCCTTGCTGCTTAATCGAAGCAGCCAACTCTTCTAGCGCGGCAGGATCCATATCCTGGCGGGGCTGGTATTTGCCGCGCTGAATTAACTCAACCGACAACTCACGCAAACCTAACTGACTAGCTGCAGCTACTTCTGTGACGGGCTCTTTGGCTTGCTCAAGGGATACTTTGGCATCTCCAAGTAAGGCGCCTAAACCACGTCCCAACCCACGTTTCTTCACTGCCATGTTTATTTACTCCGCCCCGCTGCACGTTTATTCGCCCGTTGACGCCGAGTTAGCTCAGTAGCCAAAGCTAAATACGCCTCAGCTCCTTTGGACGCTTTGTCATACACCAGCGCTGGCATACCGTGACTGGGAGCCTCAGCTAAACGAATGTTACGTGGAATAATGGTGTCATAGAGCTCATCTGGAAAGTGCTCTTTTAATTGTTCAGAGACATCATTCATCAGACTTAAACGGGCGTCATACATAGTGCGTAATACGCCTTCAATTTTCAGCTGAGGATTAATCACCGCAGCAATTTGCTGAATGCTGCCAATTAAGTCGGTCAGTCCTTCTAGTGCGTAGTACTCACACTGCATAGGAATAATCACACCATCAGCTGCAGCTAAGGCGTTAATCGTGAGCATATTTAGCGAAGGCGGACAGTCAATCAAAATAAAATCATAGTTATCTTTAACCGGCGCCAGCGCTTCCACTAAACGTTGCTCTTTATTAGGCAACTCCAACAAGGCTACCTCTGCCGCCGTAAGATCTCGGTTAGCTGGTAACAGCTGAAAACCGCCATGCTCAGAAAAATGAATCGCTTCAGCAAAATTACACTCACCCACCAGCACATCATAAATTGAATGCTCAAGATGATGTTTATCAACCCCACAACCGGTAGTGGCATTGCCTTGTGGATCTAAATCTATTAGCAAAACACGACGGCGGGTAGCCACCAGGGATGCGGCTAAGTTTACGCAGGTAGTGGTTTTACCCACACCACCTTTCTGGTTGGCAATGGCAAAAATTTTACCCATTGTGTTTCTCTACTCCACTTCGCTACGACGAAGAATAACTAGGTGCCGTTGACCTTGACAGCCAGGCACCGTTAAAACGTGACAGTGTTCCACCGCAAAATCTTGGGGCAACTGGGCAATTTCATCTTCTGGCTCAACCCCTTTCATCGCCAACCACTGAGTGCTTTGATTGCCGAGATGGCGGGTCCAGTTACTAAAGTCTTCTAAGGAGCTAAAAGCTCGCGAGACAATGCCAGTAAATGCCTGCTCCGGCTGCACTTGCTCGACTCGGCTATTGATAACCGTGAGGTTTTTTAGCCCTAACTCCAGCTGTACCTGTGTTAAAAAGCGGGTTTTTTTCCCTACCGAGTCAACCAAAGTGAAGTGTTTTTGCGGAAACAAAATCGCCAGTGGAATTCCAGGAATCCCACCACCGGTACCAATATCCGCTAAGTTATCCCCAGCTTGGGTCACGTAATGATGAATACTTAAACCATCCAACAGATGGCGAGACACCATTTCATCAATGTTACGCACCGCAGTTAAGTTATAGGCTTTATTCCATTTAGCCAATAAACCAAGATAAGCCAATAGCTGCTGCTGTTGCTCTGTGGATAACATAATCCCTAATTGTTTGGCTCCTTGCAGCAATTCATCAGCATGGGCTTGGGTCACCTTTGACATTAGGACTGACTCTCCACTTGTGCATGCGCCTCACGCTTTTTCAGATGAATCATTAACAAGGAAATTGCCGCCGGGGTTACTCCTGGAATACGCGAAGCTTGTCCTAGAGTTTCTGGACGATGCTGCTCAAGCTTAGATTGGATCTCTTTCGATAAACCCGAAATTTTCTGATAATCCAAGCCACTTGGTAATTTAGTTTCTTCACTGGCGCGCAATTTTTCAATTTCTTCCAGTTGTCGTGAAATATAACCAGCGTACTTGGTTTTAATTTCAATTTGCTCGGCCACCTGATCATTTTCAATTTCCGTGCCTGTGGCTTGCATTAAACCACGGTAGTCCACTTCCGGACGGGCTAACAAATTGAGCAAATTATATTCATGGGTCAAAGGCGTACCGAATTTTTCCATAATGGCTTTACCCGCTACGGTGTCTGGACGTACCCAAGTACTACGCAAACGCTGCTCTTCCTGAATAATGCCTTCACGCTTGGCTTCAAAGACAGCCCAGCGCGCATCGTCGACTAAACCAAGCTCACGACCTATTTCTGTTAAACGCAAGTCGGCGTTATCTTCACGCAAAATCAGTCGATACTCAGCGCGGGAAGTAAACATCCGATAAGGCTCTTGGGTACCCAAAGTAATTAGATCGTCAATTAATACCCCAAGATAAGCTTGGTCTCGACGTGGGTACCACGCCTCTTTACCTAGTGCGCGGCGGGCAGCATTGGTTCCGGCTAATAAACCTTGCACACCGGCTTCTTCATAGCCAGTGGTGCCGTTAATTTGCCCAGCAAAGAATAAACCATCAATCACCTTAGTTTCTAAGCTGTATTTCAAATCCCGCGGATCAAAGAAGTCATACTCAATTGCATAGCCTGGACGCAAGATGTGAGCATTTTCCATACCACGAATCGAGTGGACCAAGTCCAGCTGTACATCAAACGGCAATGAGGTAGAGATGCCATTGGGATACAGCTCGTGGGTGTTGAGTCCTTCAGGTTCTAAAAACACCTGATGACTTGGTTTATCGGAAAACCGATGAATTTTATCCTCAATCGATGGGCAGTAACGAGGGCCAATGCCTTCGATAGCACCCGCATCTGAATACATTGGTGAGCGATCAAGGTTATTAGCAATAATTTCGTGAGTCCGCTCATTGGTATGGGTAATCCAGCAACTCACTTGGGCTGGGTGATCGGTTTGACGGCCCATATAAGACATTACCGGCAACGGCGTATCGCCAGGTTGCTCAGTCATCACCGAGTATTCAACAGTACGTCCATCAATTCTAGGAGGAGTACCGGTTTTTAAGCGCGCTACGGTTAAAGGCAATTCACGTAAACGTTTAGCTAACGCATTGGCCGGTGGATCACCGGCTCGACCGCCCGAATAATTTTCTAGACCAATGTGGATCAAGCCACCTAGGAAAGTACCAGTAGTTAACACTACGTTGTCACACATAAAGCGTAGTCCCATTTGGGTAACAACGCCTTTTACTTGGTCTTGCTCAACAATCAGATCATCAGCCGCTTGTTGAAAAACCCATAAGTTAGGTTGGTTTTCAACAATTTCCCGAACGGCAGCTTTGTATAACACACGGTCAGCTTGTGCACGTGTGGCTCTGACTGCAGGCCCTTTACGGCTATTTAAAATACGAAATTGAATACCGCCTTTATCGGTTGCCATGGCCATGGCACCTCCAAGGGCATCAATTTCTTTAACCAAATGACTTTTACCAATACCACCAATCGCTGGGTTACAGCTCATTTGGCCAATGGTTTCAACATTGTGCGTTAACAACAGGGTTTTGACGCCTATACGAGCTGCAGCTAATGCAGCTTCAGTACCAGCATGGCCACCACCGATGACAATGACATCAAAACGGGAAGGATAATCCACCACGCACCTCAAGCTTGCTTGTTCGGGAATCTAATTAGAAGAAGGTGAATAGTATAGGAAATTTGTGTTTTTTTCAGAAGTAACTGCTTAAAGGCGATCAGGCTTTGTAGTTTTCCTAGCTCAGGTTTTGTAGTTTTGCTACATATCACATAGTAAACAATAATAGAATAGTTAATTCTTTTAAAAGATTATTATGGTTATTGTTATTAGTGTGCACTGTTTCTGTTACTAATCTAATAAATTCCTTTAAAAACATAGCTTTACAGTGTTTAAAAGTATGTGCTTATGCTTTTCAAATCAAGCGGATAGGCTCCTATTAAGCTGTGGGCAAACAGAGCACTTATCCACAACCCCTATCTGGCTACAGTTTATCGAACGATTATTGACCTAGCTTAGATCAGCTTATGCACAGGGTTTAAATTCAATAAACGAAAAAAAGCCAACCTCTAGGATTGGCTTTAAATGCTTGATTGAGCTATTTACCGATACAAAAACTAGAAAAAATTCTTCCCAATAAGTCGTCAGCACTAAATTCGCCGGTAATTTCCCCTAATGCTTGCTGTGCCTGTCGTAAATCCTCAGCTAATAACTCACCAGCACTAGCATGGATTAATTGCTGATAACCATGGGCTAAATGCTGCTGAGCTTGCTCTAATGCTGCTAAGTGACGCCGACGTGCACTAAAAGTGCTTTCTGCAGTCTGGCTATAACCCATGCAGGTTTTTAAGTGTTCACGCAGTAAATCAACGCCAGCGCCTGATTTGGCTGATAAGTTAATGCTGACATGGCCATCAGCGCTGCGTACTTCTTCAACGCAGCCTGCAGATAAGTCGATTTTATTTTGGATCAGTGTCACCTTATCCATAGCGGGCGCCTGCTCTAAAAACTCTGGCCACAAGGCAAAAGGATCGGCGGCCTCGGCGGCGGTAGAATCAACCACTAATAAAATCCGATCCGCTTGATCAATCGCTTGCAGGGCGCGTTTAACCCCAATTTGCTCTACCTGATCAGCAGTAGTACGTAAGCCCGCCGTATCCGTAATATGTAACGGCATGCCATCCAGATGAATATGCTCCTTCAACACATCCCGTGTAGTACCGGCTATATCTGTAACAATGGCTGCCTCATAACCTGCCAGGGCATTTAATAAGCTGGATTTACCGGCATTCGGGCGGCCAGCAATCACAACATTCATGCCATCGCGTAGCAAGGCACCTTGACCTGCTTCTTGTTGTACGGCGATTAGTTCAGCCTGCACTTTTTCTAATAACTGCTGAATATGGCCATCGGCTAAAAAGTCGATCTCCTCTTCAGGAAAATCAATCGCCGCTTCCACATGAATTCGCAGGGCAATTAATTGCTCGGTGAGCCCATGCACTCGTTTGGAAAACTCCCCTTGTAATGAACGCAAGGCATTACGCGCTGCCTGCTCAGAGCTTGCTTCAATTAGGTCAGCAATGGCTTCAGCCTGGGCAAGATCAAGCTTGTCATTTAAAAACGCCCGCTCACTAAACTCGCCTGGATTGGCTAACCGCGCGCCCAAGGCAATACACAATTTCAGCAGCATATCTAACACCACAGGCCCGCCGTGGCCTTGTAACTCCACCACATCTTCACCAGTAAAGGAGTGCGGATTGGGGAAGAATAAGCTCAGCCCTTGATCTAGCGGGTGCTGTTGCTGATCAAAAAATGGGCCGTAGTGGGCATAGCGCGGATTCAGCTGGCGCTGGGTGATTTGCTCACCAATCTGTCTGGCATTAGGACCGGATAAACGAATAATTCCAACGCCTCCACGGCCTTGGGCAGTAGCGATGGCGGCAATGGTGTCTTTATGATGACGCATAGGATACCTATAACAAAAGCGGCTTACGGCAAAATTATATGGGTTGCAATAAAAAAACGCTCCACAAGAGGAGCGTTTTTTATTATCCGTCCTGCTTAAGCACTAGCAGCAGCGGCTTTCTCAATTTTGCGCGTAATGTACCACTGCTGCGCAATTGAGAGAATGTTGTTAACTACCCAGTACAGTACCAGACCTGCAGGGAACCACAGGAAGAAGAAGGTAAAGATAATTGGCAGTAACTTCATCACTTTAGCCTGCATTGGGTCCGGCGGTGTTGGGTTCAGCATTTGCTGAATAAACATGCTGGCGCCCATAATGATTGGCAGAATAAAGTAGGGGTCTTTACTGGATAAGTCGGTTAGCCAGAACATCCAAGGCGCTTGGCGCATCTCTACGCTTTCGAGTAACACCCAATACAAGGCTAAGAAAACCGGCATCTGCAATAAAATAGGCAAGCATCCACCCAATGGGTTGATCTTTTCTTTTTTATACAGCTCCATCATGCCTTGGGATAACTTTTGACGGTCATCACCATACTTTTCTTTTAATGCTTGCATCTTTGGTGCAACTGCGCGCATCCGTGCCATTGAGCGATAGCTGGCGGCTGATAATGGGAAGAACGCCAGTTTAATTAGCACCGTCAACATAATAATTGACCAGCCCCAGTTCCCTAAAAGACTGTGGATTAAACTCAGTAACCAGAAAATCGGCTGAGCGATAAACCAAAGGAAACCATAGTCAACGGTTAACTCTAAACCTGGGGATAACTTTTTCAGATGCGACTGAATTTTAGGCCCCGCATACAAGGTAGCCGTTAAGCTTTGTTGCTGACCTGGCGCAATATTAACTGCATCGGCAGTATAGCCAACAATATAATTACCCTGACTATCTTTACGGGTTAAATAGTTATTGCTCTGATTTGAATCAGCTACCCAAGCAGTAACAAAGTAGTGCTGCAACCACGCAATCCAGCCACCTTGTACTTTTTCAGCAAAACGCTTGTCGTCCATTTTACCCATGGACATCTTTTTGTAAGGCTCATCTGGGGTCCACATAGCCGCACCAATATAGGTTGCGGTACTAGCAGCGCCTGCAGATGAAGGATCACCCGAGTCATCACGTTTTAATTGTGCAAAGAGATTACCTTGCCAAGTGCTTTGGCTTTGGTTATCCACAATGTAGGCCACATCAATTTGATACGCCTGCTGATTGACGCATTCTACGCGGCGTTGCTCAATTTGCGTAGCGGAACAACTTGCATCTAAACCACGATGAAAGGTAAAACGCTTGGTGTAATTAACCCCTTGTTCACTGAATAACAGATCAACCTGTAACTGTTCTTGTTGTTCTGTTAGACGGTAATCAGTCTGAGCTGCACGATAAAGTGGACGTCCTTCGGCGCGCGCATCAGGTCCATTGGCACCGGCTAAACCACTTTGCGCCACATACAGGTGCTGTTGGTTATCAGTGAATAACTGAAAAGGAACCTCAGGATTTTTAGTGCTGCGCGGATACTGTAAAAGCTTTAGCTCAACAATATCGCCACCGACAGGGTTAATTGCCAGCGACATCACATCCGTTTGGACACGAATCAATTGCTGAGAATTAGCTTCGGTGGTGCTAGGTAAATCGCTAGGAGCAACGGCAGAGTCTGCAGTTTGACCTTGTGCAATAACCGGTAAGTCTTCGTTATCCACAGCGGCAATGCTAGGCACATCAGCATGCTGCTGAGTGACTTGAGCAATGTCTGTGGGTAACTGTTCGTGTCCGTAGTCTTCGTTCCACTTTAATACCATCACATAAGACACAATGGCTAGTGCAACGAGTAATACCGTGCGTTGGATATCCATGATTACTTGGCCGTAGAAGATGAACTGGGTGGAGGAACTGGGTCATAACCGCCAGCGTTCCAAGGATGGCAACGTCCAAGACGACGTGCCGATAACCATCCACCGCGAATAATTCCATGTTGTTCTATTGCTTCAACAGCATAATGTGAACAACTAGGATAAAAGCGGCAATGGCTGGCCATCATAGGGCTAATGGCATATTGATAAAAACGAATAGGCAATAACACCAGTTTTTTCATGGTGATTGCTCAATACTGGCTTGTGTTCTACGCAGTAAGCGTTGCCAAAGCTTATCGAATTGCTTGTTCAACTCAATATTCTCTAAATCAGCAGCACCTTTTCTTGCAATCACCACTAAATCTAAGCCTGCAAGCTTAGCCTGATGATGACGGAAAGATTCACGTATCTGACGTTTTAAACGATTTCGTTCAACAGCTAGTTTTACGTTTTTTTTGCCTATAACCAACCCAAGTCGGGCATGACTGAGTTGGTTATAGCGCACAAGAATCAGAATAGTTTTATCTGAAACCTTGTTATCAGCCTTATCGAAAACTGCTTTGAATTGACTAGGCTTTAAAAGACGCTTGTCTTTTTCAAAACAGAAACTCACCGATAAATCCGATGAATAGGATTAAGCGCTTAAACGCTTACGGCCTTTAGCACGACGACGAGCAAGAATTGCACGACCGCTTTTAGTAGCCATACGAGCACGGAAACCGTGGTTACGAGCACGTTTAATAACACTTGGTTGGAATGTACGTTTCATAGTTTTGTTACCTGGTGACTTCTTTGGGCAAATGGGTCCCGAAGTGGTCCCCGATTTAAATAGACAGGCGATTCTATTGAAAGCAGCGGCTAAGGTCAATTCTCTAGTGATTAAAATTTGCCCAGCTCATAAGAATTAGTGGCATTTTGCCTGAAACCTTAACGAGCAAAAAATAATGAATTCACTGATTAACATAATAAAAATAGATAAATAAAGTTTTTAAAGATTATTTTTATTGTTGTTATTAGGTTCCGATAAAAAATGTATAAAGTAAATAATCTTTTAAAAATCAGTAATTTATTGGATTTTCAACTGTGCTGAAAACAGCTTCTCAACAGGTGCAAGTGGTGAGTGTAAGCTGTGGGTAAGATGTCAGCTTATGCACAGCTTAAAAAAACTAAAGGTTATGCACAGCCTGGTGCAAAATGTTTAGGCTCAGTTGTGCACAGGGTTTAGGGAATTGATATTTATCAGGCTAAGGTAATAAAAAAGGATGGATTTTTTATTTGCATGGTCAGAGGTGATTGGTAATAAATAGTTTGTTTCGGTATGTGATAAAGCTGTGTGTAACTTGGAGGTAAGTTAATGAAAGCCCACCTGAAATGGTCGCTAAAAAATCTACTAAAAGAAATTTGGGTACGGGCGACCTTGTACTCATTACTAGGTGTTGCAACGGCTTTGCTGGCGTTATGGCTAAACGATTATGTACCCGATTCATTGGCAGGTAAGTTTGGTAGTGAGTCTGTGGATAAGATTTTGAATATCTTATCTTCAAGCATGTTAGCTGTGACCACCTTTTCTTTAAGCACTATGATTGGTGCTTATAGTTCAGCCAGCGGTGGGGCTACACCTCGGGCTACTCAGCTATTAGTGCAGGATGCCACTACGCAAAATGTACTTTCTAGCTTTGTTGGCTCATTTTTATTCAGTGTGGTGGGGATTATTGCACTGAACATGGGCATTTATGGTGAACGCAGTAAGGTGGTGCTGTTTATTGCCACGCTCTGCGTCCTGTGTTTTGTGGTGTATAACTTATTACGCTGGATTAATCATCTCACCAAGTTTGGGCGCTTAGGAGAGACCACCAGTCGCGTTGAAAAAGTCACTGAAGCTGCTTTAGAGAAACACGCTAAAATGCCGTATTTAGGCGCTTTACCTCTTAGCCAAGCGCCAGTTATTTCGGCTACAGCCGAGCAGATTTACTCACCTAAAGCAGGCTATGTGCAGTACATCGATATGGACGCTTTAGGGGCAATTTGTAATCAACCGGATAAATATATCTATTGCTTAGTTTTGCCGGGCAATTTTTGCTTGCCTAGCACTGTACTTGCTAAAACAGTGGGCTTATCGGCAAAAGAGCAGCAGTTAGTGGCGAATGCATTTGCGTTAGATATTCAGCGCTCTTACGAGCAAGATCCACGTTTTGGTTTGTGTGCGTTATCTGAGGTTGCATCACGGGCTTTATCACCGGCGGTTAATGATCCTGGTACAGCGATTGATGTTATTAGCCGAGGTACACGTTTGCTCGCTAAATATGCTAACGAGCGCCAAGATAGACTCGACTTACCCGTACGTAAGAACTGCACACAAATTTATTGCGGGCAGGCTACGGTAGAAGATTTTTTTGATGATTTTTTTACTCCGATTGCGCGTGATGGAGCCGCTTTGATTGAAGTGGATATTACTCTGCAAAAATCATTGCGGCACTTAGCGGAAACCGCGCCAGCACTGTATCAAGCAGTTGCTTATGGTCACGCCAAAATGGTCGTAAAGCGCGCAAATGCGGTGTTATTGGTCGATGAAGATAAACAGCGGCTGCAGCGCCAGCTTGATCGGTTTGAGCAGTTGGTTGCAGATACTAAGCACAGTGATTAATTTGGCTTAAGCGCCAAGTTATTAATAATCGGGCATTCTGGGTGCTGATCCCCGTGGCATTGCTCAGTTAAGTTTAATAGTTTTTGGCGCATGCTTTGTAATTGTTCGATGGATTGCTCTAACTCCTCAATATATTGCTCGGCAATGGCCTTTACATCAGCACTGTGCCGCTGACTGTTTTGCCAGAGGCTCAGTAGTTGCTGGATACGGGGTAGAGAAAAGCCTAATTCTCGAGCCTGCTTAATAAAGCACAGTTGCTCAATTGCTGCCGCTGAGTAATAACGATAACCAGACTCGTTGCGTGAGGGCGCTGGCAGTAGGCCAATCTGTTCGTAGTAACGAATCATTTTACGGCTAATGCCCGATGCTTTAGCTGCGGCACCAATGGTTTTCATTTGGCTCTCCATTAATTAGCCCGCGAGTTTGGGCTGAAAACTGCGTAAACGCAGTGCATTAGTAATTACAAAAATACTCGAGAAGGCCATCGCCCCTGCGGCAAATATGGGGGATAACAAGGTGCCATTGATCGGGTAAAGCACACCCGCAGCCACAGGAATCAGGGCGGTGTTATAGGCAAATGCCCAAAATAAGTTTTGTTTAATATTACGCAGCGTAGCAGCTGAAATTTGTAGCGCATTAACGACCCCAGTTAACTGACCTGACATTAGCACCACATCGGCCGCCTCAATGGCAATATCCGTACCCGTGCCAATGGCAATCCCAACTTCCGCGGTGGCGAGGGCTGGCGCATCATTGATGCCATCACCGACATAAGCTACTGGGCCGTATTGTTGCTGGAGTTGTTGTACCGCTGCGACTTTTTCTGCCGGCATAACTTCAGCAATCACTTGATCAATCCCTAGCTGTTTGGCTATGGCCTGAGCCGTATGTTGGTTATCGCCAGTAATCATGGCTACTTTTAAGCCTTTTTGATGCAGGCTGTTGATAGCTACCGGGGTGCTAGATTTAATCGGGTCAGCTACGGCAAATAATCCAGCTAACTGATTATCAACCGCCACATACATAGGCGTTTTTCCTTGATTGGCGAGGGCTGTAGCTTGCTCAGAAAAAGAATCAAGGGAAATGTTTTGTTGCCGCATTAAGCGGTCAGCACCAATTACAATAGCGTGTTGCTCAATTGTGGCGCTAATACCCAAGCCGGTTAAGGACTGAAAATCTGTAATGGCTAGTAATTCTAGTTGTTGCGCCTGCGCCGCCTGCACAATGGCTTGCGCAACCGGATGTTCTGAGGACTGCTCAACTGAGGCCAGCCATTGCAATAGCTGATCTGCGCTAAAGCCTGGGCTGGGGATTAAGTCTGTTAAGGTCGGTTTACCTTCGGTTAGGGTACCGGTTTTATCCACCGCCACCACTTGAGTCTGTTGTAGGCTTTGCAACGCAATCCCTTGGCGAAATAAGACGCCGAGCTGCGCAGCGCGACCTGTGCCGACCATAATTGAAGTGGGGGTCGCCAATCCCATGGCGCAAGGACAGGCAATGATTAAGACCGCAACGGCATTAACTAAGGCTAAACTTAGGGCACTGGCTGGAGCAAAGATCAGCCAAGCGAAAAAGGTTAGCAAGGCTGCGAGCATAACTGCCGGTACAAACCACGCGGTAACTTTATTAACTAAGTCTTGAATGGGCAGTTTAGCCCCTTGAGCATGCTCGACCAGCCGAATAATTTGCGCCAGTACTGTATGTTCAGTGGTTTGCTGCACCTGCATAGTTAAATGCCCAGCCTGATTCACCGTGCCACTCATTAAGCTATCACCCTGAGCTTTAGCTACCGGAATGGGCTCGCCACTGAGCATTGATTCGTCAACAAAACTAGTACCAGTTAAGACTAGGCCATCTAAGGGAATCCGCTCGCCAGGGCGAATCGCTAGCTGATCACCCAGCTGTACTTGTTCAATAGGACACTGGCTTTGCTGGCCATCGGCTTGGATCAGCCAGGCGGTTTTAGGCTGCAGCTGAACTAAGCCTTGGATCGCTGCTGAAGTATTACTTTTGGCTTTAGCTTCTAAGAAGCGACCTAAGATAATCAGAGCAATAATGACTCCGACCGCTTCGTAATACACATTCACTGTACCGCCGGGTAACAGCTGTGGGAAAAACGTAGCCACTAGGGAATAGCCAAAGGCAGCACTAGTACCCAAGGCGACTAAGGAGTTCATATCCGGTGATAAGCGCCACAGGGCTTGCCAGCCTTGCTTAAGTAGCTGACGTCCAGGAAGCAAAAGGGCAGCCGCGGCTAATAATCCTTGAATAAGCCAGAGTGTCGATTGCCCTATATTTTGATCAAGCCACTTAGCAAAGGATGGTATGAGATGTCCGCCCATTTCCAGAATAAACAGCGGCACAGCAAAGGTCAGCGCCAACCATAATTGCTGTTTGAGGTGCTGTAGCTGAGTACTGGTTTGCAGCTGTTGTTGCTGGTGAGTTGCGGTGATTGAAGCATCAGCGGTGAGCACCTGTGCGCTAAAGCCTTTTTGCTCAATGGCTTGAATTAACTTATCCACAGCGACCTGTCCGGTACTGACCTGGGCTTGTTGGGTGGCTAAATTAACATTGGCGTGAATCACACCTGGTACTGCCAATAAGGCGTTTTCAATGCGGCGCACACAGGAGGCGCAACTCATTCCCTCAATCGCAAGTTCCAACTGTGCAGGTTTAGGTTCAAAGCCTAATTGCTTTAAGGTGTGGATAATTTGCTCGGCAGGCACCAGTGGCTTAGCCGTGACGGTGACTTCTTGGGTAACGAGATTGGCATTAACTGAGGTAACACCAGGCAGTGTGGATAACTTACGTTCGATGCGTCCCACGCAGGAGGCGCAACTCATGCCATTAACCAAAAGGGTAAAGGGAACAGATGCTGCGTTCATGGGAAACTCCTTAACTGATCATGGGGTTCAGGATAAAGCTTCCCATGAGGTGAAGGTCAAGTATTAAACGAGCCAAGGATAGATAAATGTTGCCGAGTGGCAGCTAATAGCTCGCTGGAAAGTTCTGCCTTAAAAAACACTAATGTTCCTGCCCGAGGTTGAATATCATGGCTGCGTTGTGCGGATAAGTGTAAGCGTAGCTCACCAGCAAACTCTGGTAACCAGCCATCATTGAGTAATAACACGCTATTGATAGCCGCTGTCGGTGCGCTAGGGAGTGAAAGGGCAGGTGCTGAGCTTGGTCTGCAGCAAAAATAGCTGTGGTAATGAGTCAGCGATAGTGCAAGGTGCTGACTAAAGGTCTGCTGCAGCTTGTGCATAATTGCTAGGTAGCGCGCTATAGCGGGACTCTGATTGCTTTGCAGTGAAAATTCAGCTGAGAAGTCAGCCGTTTGTGCAAAGCGTTGGCACTCTTTGGCCAGTTCAGTGGTCAGATCAACCGGCATAAATACATTTTGTTGCGACCAACCATGGCTGGCTAAGTCATCGGCAACTCGAATAAATAAAGGGTGGGGCGCAACAGTATTCATTGGGTTCTCTCGTAGGTATTTAATTAATGATGCAACCTTTTTCAACTTTACGCTTAACATCTAGCTGGACTCAGTCGTGGCGCGCACTGGTACTAACGCTAGGTGGTTTAATGAGCAGTTCAGCCTTGGCCGACACTGTGGAGCAACTCTATCAACAGGCGGGCTGGGCACAACAGCGCACGCATTTTACCCAAGCTTTACAGCATACGCAGCAAGGCTTTAAGGGCAGTTTACCCGAGGTGGTTTATCAGGCTTTGTTAGAAAATAGTAATCAGCGCTTTGCGCC
Source organism: Thiopseudomonas alkaliphila (assembly GCF_001267175.1). Taxonomy (NCBI): domain Bacteria; kingdom Pseudomonadati; phylum Pseudomonadota; class Gammaproteobacteria; order Pseudomonadales; family Pseudomonadaceae; genus Thiopseudomonas; species Thiopseudomonas alkaliphila. Next base: position 1,845,463 of record NZ_CP012358.1, read on the forward strand.
TGATAAGTTACGCCAGCAAGCGCTTAATACACTGCGCAGTCAACTTACTCAGGCAGATCCGGCATTAGCATTTTTTAGTAGTCCGTTAGGGCGTAAAGTAGTGGCAGCTGAAACCACGGCGACATCACCGTCCACCTTACGTCAATATCAACAAGGAATTCCCAAGCAGCCATTAGAAGTTTCGCGTCAGCTAGTATTGCGCCAGCTAGGTGAGCATATTCCTTTTGCCGAGGCGGGAGCCGAAGTGGCGCTGGCGCTAAGTAGTGTAGCCGCTAGTAGCTTAACCCAGATGATTCCTGGGGTATTTAGCTCAGCCCAGACTAATGATTTACTGGGTTCACAGCGGCAACATCTAGTTCAGCAAATGAATCAAGATTTAGATAATACGTTAGCCTTGGTTTATCGAGACTTAAGTGACGAAGAGTTAGAGCAATACTTGGCTTTTGCTCAGTCAGCCAGTGGTCAAGCCTATTTTAGCGCGGCCTTAAAAGCGGTACAGGCAGCGCTGCATTAAGTTAACGCTGAAACAGCTTACCCCACAGCTTAGCCAGAGGATTAGCGCGCTCGGTGCTAAGCTGTGGATTGCCACATTTTGGGCACTTAGAAAACACGGTATGGCCTTCAATTACAGCATCTGATTACGGCTGTACGGTTTGCTGCCACTGACATTGGTGGCAGCGGTAAGTGAGGGCTGGGGGCGCAATAGGCATGGACGACTCCTACTAAGTGCTATGCGAGTTTACTTTTTGGCTGGGGCAAGGGCGCGCTGATTGCGTTTAAAGGTACGCCATAAATCAAAACTGTAAATCACTAAGGCTACCCAGATACAACCAAAGGCCAGCATTGAGGTAGTAGAAAATTGCTCGTTATAGATAAAGATGGCTTGGAGCAAAACTAAAGTTGGCGCAATGTACTGCAAAAATGCCAGCGATGCATAGGGAATAGTGCGGGCAGCCATGTTAAAACAGATCAATGGAATCAAGGTCACTGGCCCTGCGGCAATCAGCCAAAAGGTTTCTGCTTGGCTAAAAAAGCTTAGCCCTTGGTGGGTGCTATTCGGGTAAAACACCAACCAAGCCAAGGTAATAGGAATTAACAACCACGTCTCAATTGCCAGTCCTGGTAGCGCATCGACCGGTGCTTGCTTACGTAATAAGCCATAAAAGCCAAAGCTAAAGGCCAGCACTAACGATACCCAAGGCAAGGCGCCTAGTTGCCAGACTTGAATAGCCACACCGAGTGCTGCAAAGCCCATGGCAAACCACTCTGTTTTACGCAGACGCTCGCCTAAAAACAGCATGCCTAACAGCACGTTGACCAAGGGATTAATGTAATAACCGAGGCTGGCTTCAACCATACGATCATGGTTAACCGCCCATACATACAGCAACCAGTTACAGGCAATTAACAGCCCAGATAAAGCCAGCACACCAATCCGTTTAGGATGCTGGCGCAATTCTTGCCACCAGTGTGGATGTTTCCATATCAGTAACAGTAGCCCTGCACCAATTGCCGACCACAACACACGGTGAGCAATGACTTCAATGGCGGGTACTGCTTCGAGATTTTTGAAAAATAAGGGGAATAACCCCCATAACACATAAGCCAACAGACCTAATAAATAGCCTTGTTTGGTTGAGAGTGGCGCTTGCATAAGATTAGCCTGCTAATAAATAGTGCTAGCTTAACAAAGCGTCAGATTTTTGGGCGATTCAAGGCGAACTATTTTCCTGATGGGCTTCAGCAAGGTACTGATCTTTTAAGTTCACGTAGTTCTGCGCTGTGTACTGTAAAAAAGCGTATTCTTGCTCGGTAAGGGCGCGTACCGCTTGAGCTGTATTACCTTTATAAACAAAACCGCTGGCTAAGCGTTTATTCGGTGGCACTAGACTTCCGGCAGCTAAAATCAATTGATCTTCAAGGATCGCACCATCCATCACCGTTGCATTCATCCCAATTAGTACCTGATTGCCAATACGACAGCCATGGAGTAGGGCTTGATGGCCAATGGTCACGTAATCGCCAATGATTAACGGCTGTCCTGCACCGGTAAAAGGGCCCGCATGGGTGATATGCAATACACTGCCATCTTGAATACTGCAGCCTTTGCCTATACGTATACTGTGCATATCCCCTCGAATCACTGCCATGGGCCAGACCGAGCAATCGTCTCCTAAGTGAACATCGCCAATCACTACGGCACTGGGATCAATCATCACCCGCTGGCCTAAGCGAGGAGTACAATTTTGAAATGAACGCAAAGGCATATGGCTTCTCCTAACGGGGTACACTAGTTAACGATTAAACCTGTAACTGGGCGTAGCACAGCGTAAAACGATCCAGTACAGCATGAATTATTTTAAGGCAGAGATTATGACTACAGAGCTTAACCCATTACTTCAAGACTTTGATTTACCCCCATACTCACAGATTCGTCCAGAGCATGTGCAGCCAGCGATTGAGCAGATTTTAGCCGAGAGTCGTCAGGCCATTGCTAAGTTGTTGCCGCAGCAACAGCCTACTTGGGAATCGTTAATTCAGCCGATGGATGAGTTAGGGGCAAGGCTAAATCGGGCGTGGAGTCCGGTGAGCCATTTAAATGCGGTATGCAATAATCCTGAGTTGCGTGCCGCCTATGAAGCCTGCTTACCCTTGTTATCAGAGTTCTCGACGGAGCTTGGGCAAAATAAACAGCTTTTTGAGGCCTATCAAGCCCTAGCTAAGAGTCCAGCGGCGAGTGAGTTTGCCCAAGCGCAAAGCACTATTTTACAAAATGAACTACGTGACTTTCATTTGTCGGGAATTGATTTACCCACAGAGCAGCAACACCGTTATGGTGAGATACAAATGCAGCTCTCCGAGCTGACCAGCCAGTTCGCTAACCAGCTGCTGGATGCTACCCAAGCCTGGACCAAGCACATTACCGATGAAGCTGAGCTAGCCGGCATCACCGACTCAGCCAAAGCCCAGATGGCGGAAGCGGCGAAAGCTAAAAACTTAGACGGTTGGTTAATTACCCTAGAATTTCCTAGCTACTATGCGGTGATTACCTATGCCGATAATCGCCAGTTGCGTGAGGAAATTTATCGAGCCTACGCTACTCGTGCTTCTGATCAAGGGCCTAATGCCGGACAGTTTGATAACGGCCCAGTGATGGAGCAAATTCTGACGTTACGCGCAGAACTGGCCAAATTATTAGGTTTTGCCAATTACAGTGAGCTGTCGTTGGCGACCAAAATGGCGGAAACCAATCAGCAAGTGCTGGATTTTCTGCACGACTTAGCCAGCCGTAGTTTACCCTTTGCCAAGCAAGATCTAGCCGAGCTGAAAGCCTTTGCCCAAGAGCAAGGCTGCGCTGAATTTCAAGTATGGGATATGAGCTATTACAGCGAAAAACTGCGCCAGCAAAAGTACAGCATCAGCCAAGAAGAACTGCGCGCGTACTTTCCAATTGATACCGTGCTTAATGGCATGTTTGAGATTGTTCAGCGGTTGTTTGGAATTGAGATTCAAGAAGTCACGGACTTTGATCGCTGGCACCCAGAAGTTCGCTTGTTTGAGATTCAAGAAAATGGCCAGCGTTTAGGGCGTTTCTTTTTTGACTTGTATGCGCGGGCGAATAAGCGCGGTGGCGCCTGGATGGATGGCGCCCGTGATCAGTACCGCAATGCCCAAGGCGAGCTCATCACCCCAGTGGCCAATTTGGTGTGTAACTTTACGCCAGCGGTAGAAGGCCAACCGGCGCTGCTAACCCATGATGAAGTCACCACCTTGTTCCACGAGTTTGGTCATGGGCTGCACCATATGCTGACAGAGATTGAGTTCTCTGGCGTTTCTGGAATTAACGGCGTGGCGTGGGATGCGGTCGAGTTACCTAGCCAATTTATGGAAAACTGGTGCTGGGAGCCCGAGGGCTTAGCGCTGATTTCTGCCCATTACCAAACCGGCGAAGCTTTACCTAAAGCCTTACTGGATAAGATGCTGGCGGCGAAAAACTTCCACTCCGGTTTAATGATGGTGCGCCAGTTGGAGTTTTCGTTATTTGATTTTGAACTGCACGCAACCCACGGTGATGGCCGTAGTGTGCTAGAGGTGTTAAATCAAGTGCGCGAGCAGGTTGCCGTTAGTGTTCCGCCCGCTTGGAACCGTTTTGCTAATAGCTTTGCCCATATTTTTGCCGGCGGTTATGCGGCAGGTTATTACAGTTACAAATGGGCTGAGGTGTTATCAGCCGATGCTTTCTCACGTTTTGAAGAAGAAGGTATTTTAAACCCAGCCACTGGCCGAGCTTTCCGCCAAGCGATTTTAGCCCGTGGTGGCTCCTTAGCGCCGATGGATTTGTTTGTTGATTTCCGTGGTCGTAAACCTTCAATTGATGCATTATTGCGTCACAGTGGTTTAACTACCCAAGCCGCTTGATGAGAATTAACAACGGAACCAGCATGACAACTTCAGTAGTAAAGCGCTTTATTGCTGGCGCAGTATGCCCAGCCTGTGAAGTGCAAGATGGTGTAAGAATGTGGCAAGAGCAGGGCGTACAGCATCGTGACTGTGTGCACTGCGGCTACGGGGATACGCTGAATGCCCAAGGTAATGCGATACCGAAAGAGCTGCCAACCCGTGTGTCTAGTCAGGCCACGGTTAAGCCGGCGCCTAGTAGTCAGGCACTGCAGTTTTTTCCCAATCCTAAGTTAGCTAAGAAAACCGCAGAATAACCACAAATAATACACAGCTAAGCGCGGCGAAAGCCGCTTAGCTCTTCCTTTGTCGACGGTTATTTTTTAGACTAGGCGCCTTGTGTGCTTATACTTGAGCGCCGTTTGTATAATTTAAGAGGAACACTATGGCCCGCGTAACAGTTGAAGATTGCCTTGAAAATGTTGATAACCGTTTTGAACTGGTGATGTTAGCCAGTAAACGTGCACGTCAATTAGCTACAGGCGGCCAAGAGCCAAAGGTGCCTTTAGAAAATGATAAGCCGACAGTATTAGCTTTACGTGAAATTGCCGAAGGCTTAGTGGATAAAGAGATTGTGGCTGCAGAAGAGGCCATGATGGACGAACAGCCTATTTTTGCTGCCTTTGACACTGAACGTTAATTTATGGGCAGTAAGGTTGCGAGTCAGTTAATCGTAAGGGGGGTGTTATGCCTGCCGTAGAACGTCTTGCACAGCAACTTGCAACCTATTTAAATCCCGACCAAGTTAACTTGGTGCGTCGTGCTTACTACTACGCCGAGCAAGCCCATGACGGGCAGCTACGCAGTAGTGGTGAGCACTACATCACCCATCCTTTGGCAGTGGCGCGGGTGTTAGCTGATATGCACATGGATCATCAAAGCCTGATGGCAGCGATGTTACATGATGTGATTGAAGATACTGGCATTCCTAAAGAAGCAATTACTGCACAGTTTGGCGAAAACGTAGCAGAACTGGTGGATGGCGTTACTAAACTGACGCAAATGAACTTTGGCACTAAAGCTGAAGCTCAAGCAGAAAATTTTCAGAAGATGGCGATGGCCATGGCCCGTGATATTCGGGTGATCTTGGTTAAGCTGGCGGACCGTTTGCATAATATGCGCACTTTAGGCGCGCTAAATGCTGAAAAGCGCCGCCGTATCGCTAAAGAAACCCTTGAGATTTATGCGCCAATTGCCAATCGCTTAGGCATGAATCGAATTTATGCTGAGTTTGAAGACTTAGGCTTCAAAGCCATGCATCCAATGCGTGCCGAACGGATTCAAGTGGCGGTGCGTAAGGCTCGGGGGAATCGTAAAGAGCTTGTCAATCAAATTCAGCAATCGATCACCGACTGCCTCGCTCGCGAAGAGATTGCCGGTGAAGTCAGTGGTCGCGAAAAGCACCTCTATAGCATTTATCGCAAGATGCGCGGCAAGCGCAAAGCCTTTAACGACATCATGGATGTCTACGCATTTCGCATTGTGGTAGATAAGGTGGATACCTGCTATCGCGTATTGGGCGCGGTGCATAATTTGTATAAGCCGATTCCTGGCCGCTTTAAAGACTATATCGCGATTCCTAAGGCTAACGGTTACCAGTCACTGCACACCACCTTGTTTGGTTTGCATGGGGTGCCGATTGAAATTCAAATTCGTACCAATGAAATGGAAGAGCTAGCCAATAATGGGATTGCGGCGCACTGGCTGTATAAATCTAGTGAAGAGGATATGCCCCGCAATAACCATGCACGGGCTCGGCGCTGGGTCAAAGGCTTGCTAGAGCTACAGCAAAGTGCCGGTGACTCGTTAGAATTTATTGAAAACGTCAAAATCGATTTATTCCCCGATGAGGTGTATGTCTTTACCCCTAAAGGACGAATTATGGAGCTACCTAAAGGCTCCACCGCGGTCGACTTTGCTTACGCAGTGCATACTGATATTGGTAATACCTGTGTCGCGTGCCGGATTAATCGCCGCTTAGCGCCCTTATCCCAAGCTTTAGAAAGTGGCGCAACGGTTGAAATTATTACCGCTGCTAATACGCGGCCTAGCCCTTCGTGGCTAAACTTTGTGGTGACTGGTAAAGCCCGTACCCATATTCGTCATGCCTTAAAGCATCAACGCCGTTCAGAATCGGTGAGCCTAGGTAAGCGTTTGCTAAATAAGGCCTTAGATAACTTATCGGCCACCTTTGAGCAAATTTCCAGCACCCGTATCGACACCTTATTGGCTGAATATCAGCAAGCGGAATTAGACGATTTGCTGGAAGATATTGGTTTAGGTAATCGCACTGCACACGTAGTGGCTTTACGTTTGTTGGCCGAGGAAGGCAGTGATCAACATCCATTGGCTGCAGAAGGGCCCTTGGCTATTCGTGGCACTGAAGGCTTGGTTCTCAGTTACGCCCGTTGTTGTACGCCGATTCCAGGTGATCCGATTGTTGGTCACTTATCTGCAGGTAAAGGCATGGTGGTACACCGTGAAACCTGTAAAAATATTGCCGAATTTAGACAAAACCCTGAAAAATGTATTCCCTTAACTTGGGCTAAAGATATTGAGGGTGAGTTTAATGTGGAGCTGCGCATTGAGCTGGCGCATCAGCGCGGATTGATAGCCTTACTTGCAGGTTCTATCAGTGAAGCGGATGCCAATATTGAGAAAATCAGTGTTGATGAGCGCGATGGCCGGATGAGTGTGGTGCAGTTAGGAGTTAGTGTGCGCGATCGTGTTCATTTAGCTCAGGTTATCCGTAAATTACGTACGCTAAATGGGGTGAGCAGAATTACTCGCGCGCGAACCTAAGGTTCTAGTAAAGGCAAGCTTGGCTTGCCTTTTTCTTTTTATAACAACAGCAGATCGAGGCATCCATGAGCAAAGAAATTATTAGTAGCCCACAAGCACCGGCCGCCATTGGTACTTACTCACAAGCGGTGAAAGTAGGAAATACGGTGTATATGTCGGGGCAGATTCCGCTTGATCCGCAAACTATGGAATTAGTTTCTAGTGAGTTTGAACCGCAAGCTGTGCAAGTCTTTGAAAATTTAGCAGCGGTGGCGAAAGCTGCTGGCGGCTCTTTAGCTGATGCAGTTAAGCTGAATATCTCGCTGACCGATTTGGCAAATTTTGCCACTTTAAATGAAGTGATGGCGCGCTACTTTACAGCCCCTTATCCTGCGCGTGCAGCCGTAGGTGTGGCGGCTCTACCTAAGGGGTCACTGGTAGAAATTGAAGCGATTTTAGTGCTTGCGTAAGCATTGATAAAAACGCCTGATGCAATGAATAATCAGCATCAGGCGTATCTAGCTAAGCTTATTTGTGGCTTAAGACCCACTCGGCTAAGGTGTTGGCTTCGTCTTCGGTAACGTTATTTGGCGGCATAGGAATCGGGCCGTAGCTGCCTTGGCTACCATTTTTAATGCTTGCGGCTAAAGTGGCTGCATCTTTTCCGCTAGCTGCTACTTCTTTCAATGCTGGCCCCACCAGTTTAGTTTCAACTGTATGGCAAGCAACGCAGGCTTTGGTTTTAAATAACTCTTCAGCATCAGCTGCCAGTGCAATTTGAGCACTGAACGCTCCCCCAATTAAAACGGCAGAAAGTAAGATTTTTTTCATTTTTAGTTTTCCTAGTTATCGCTCATCAAAAGCGCAGTAGTACAACGGCTTTATAAGTATCAGGGTCAGCCGTTTTGCTCATGCAGCCAGCGGTCTAAACCCAGACTGCGGTTAATCAATCAAATGCGGCAATGACTCAACTAGTCCTGAGATATTCAGCGGAGCACGGATCACTCCTAGCTGTTCTCCTTGAGGATTAATTAAGGCTAGGTTGCCACTGTGATCCACGGTGTAATGGGGTTTACTGGTATCGCCTGGGATAAACGGAATGCTAGTGGCATTACTTAATAATTGAATATCCTCAATCGCGCCGGTGAGTCCTAAAAACGATGGATCAAAGTAGTGTAGATATGCCTTTAATTGCTCTGGTGTATCCCGATCTGGATCAACACTTATCATTAAAATTTGGATTTGAGCTTGGATTTCTTGAGGTAATTGGCTTTTTATCCGTTTCAGCTCAGCCAAGGTAGTTGGGCAAATGTCAGGACAGAAGGTATAACCAAAAAAAACTAGGTGCCACTTACCTTTAAACTGATCGGCTTGGTAGGTTTGGCCATCACTGCCTTGCAGGCTGATAGCAGGCAGTTGCCGCGCCTTGGGAAACTGAATGATGCCAGCTTGTTGAAATTTGACCGCAGGAGCAGTGGGGCTAGGTAAGAGTTTAGCGATGACTAAGCCTAAAACCGCAGCTAGCACAATGGCGATTAGACTAACGCTAAGCGCTCGACCTTTAATAATGTAGGGCATGACAAACCTTATCCTCAGGAATGTGAGGCGCTATCATCTTATTTATTCACTAGCAGCGCAAACCCCTGCGGCAATTGACCGCCTAAAGCACGGTGCTGAGGCTAAGTTCAGGTACACTGCAAAAAAAGGAGCCGCTATGTCTAGTCATCCATTTGCTGCATTAACCCCTGAGGTAGTTCTAGCTGCTGTTGAGCAGTTAGGCTTTTACAGTGATGCCCGTATTTATCCACTAAACAGTTATGAAAACCGTGTTTATCAGGTGGGGCTTGAAGAGGCCGCACCGCTGATTGCTAAGTTTTATCGGCCCAATCGCTGGACGCGCCAGCAGCTTTTGGAGGAGCATCAGTTTACCCAAGACTTAGCGGCGCATGACATTCCAGTAGTGCAGCCGTTAACAGTACAGGGGCAGAGTTTATTTGAATACGCTGGTTTTTATTTTGCGCTCTTTCCTCGGCAAGGAGGTTATGCTCCTGAGCCGGGTAACTTAGATCAGCTGTACCGTTTAGGTCAATTAGTGGGACGCTTACATGCGCTTGGCAGTAGCCAAACCTTTCGCTATCGCCGTGAGCTGACAGTCGCGCATTATGGCCTCGAGGCCGCCCAGCAAATTTTGCAAAGTGGTTTTTTGCCAACCAATTTAGCTAAGGATTGGAACCTACTTTGCCAGCAGTTACTGGAAAAAGTCGGGCAGATTTTTCAGCAGTATCCCTATCAGGCGATCCGAATTCATGGTGACTGTCATCCGGGAAACTTGTTATATCGTGATTCAGGCTTTTTTGTGGTGGATTTTGACGACTGCAAAATGGGGCCAGCAGTGCAGGATTTGTGGATGATGCTAGCAGGTGATAGGCAAGAACAAACTCTGCAAATTAATGAGTTAATTGAAGGCTACCAAGAGTTTCAGCGCTTTCCGACTACGCAGTTGCATTTGATTGAAAGTTTACGCACCTTGAGAATGCTCAACTACAGTGCCTGGCTAGCCCAGCGTTGGCAAGACCCTGCTTTTCCTCATAGTTTTCCTTGGTTTGCTCAAGAGCAGTATTGGTACGAGCAATTACAGAGTCTCACCTTGCAACTTGAGCAGTTAGGGCAACCGGCTTTAACTTTTTATAACTAGGGGACGCTAGAGCTCTTCAGGGATTCGGTTAATGTTGGAGAGTTGTTCCTGCAGGCGTTGCCATACGTTAGCGGCTAGATTTTGGGAGGGTTTAGGTTTAAGCCGATTTAAATAATGACTGCCGCCCAGTTGACGAATTTGCTGTTGAATCCAGCGTGCTGAATTTAACATTTGCACCGTTGGTTGATCCGGCCGACGAGTTAAAGGGCTGGGTAGGCTAGCGGCTAATAACGCCGACTGTTGAGGATTAAGATAGGGTGCTGGGTGTTGAAAATAATACTGAGCGGCCGCTTCTGCGCCAAACACGCCAGGTCCCCATTCAGCAATATTGAGATACACCGTTAAAATACGTTCTTTATTCCAAAATAGCTCGATCCATAGGGTGAACCAAGCTTCTAACGCTTTTCTTAACCAGCTGCGCGATGACCACAGAAATAAGTTTTTTGCTACTTGCTGGGTTAGGGTGCTAGCGCCGCGGACTGTAGCTGCGGTTTTATTATGGCGATAAGCTGCTTTAATGGCAGTTAGATCAAAACCACGATGTTGAGCAAAGCGTTGATCTTCAGCGGCAATGATCGAGAGTTTGAGATGATCAGGAAAGCTGTCAAAATCACGCCACTGATAATTTAATGCATAACTTTGGCCTTGGGTAATGGCGCTCAGCTTGCGTTCGAGCATCAACATACTGAAAGGTGGATTCATCCAGCGCACGCTAAGTACGCTTAAAATACTTAAACCCATCACTGCAAGGCTAGCTAAGAATAGCCAGCGGCTGATTTTTTTGAACATGTTTTTGTTACCTTACCTCTGGCCTACGGCTGCCGATGGCGACCCAAGGTATTATGTTAGCTGAACTAGGAGCACCGAACGATGTACCCATTAATACTATTAATAGCCAGTGTACTGGGATTAACCGGCGTTGGCTTGGGCGCTTTTGCAGCCCATGGCTTGCGTTCAGAGTTAACAGCCAGTGCGTTAGCCGTTTTTCAAACCGGTGTGCAGTATCAGCTATTGCATGCGCTGGTATTAGTCGCAATTGGCTTGGCCGCAATATCACAGCGCAATGCTTGGTTAAGCGCTGCGGCCTGTTTTATTGTGCTCGGGGTTGTGCTGTTTTCTGGCAGCTTATATTTGTTGGTTTTAACTCCGTTAAAATTAGGCTTAGTCACGCCTTTAGGTGGGTTATTGCTCATGTTGGGCTGGCTCTGTTTAGGCGTAAGTAGTGTGCGGCTAATGGGTAAAAAAACCGTTGGCTAACAATGGTAAACTAGTTTTTTTTTGCGTTGATAAGCTTGGTGCTTACAGCCTAATCTCGTTAAAATGTTCAGCTTGCAAAGGAGCGTGACGATTAATGGTTATTCAGCTAAATGGTGAGCCTTACACTGTATCTGAGGGCACGAGCATTGCGGACTTATTGATAGCTCTTGAGTTAACTGAGCGCCGAGTCGCCGTTGAGGTGAATCTTGAGATTGTGCCCCGTAGCCAGCATGCCACTACGGTGCTGCAAGCCAATGATCAGGTCGAGGTAGTACAAGCTATTGGTGGCGGTTAGTCGTGCGCTGCACTTTGTCGATTAAATTCTCTTACTCCTTATTAGGATGCCTATATGACGCACTCTCGCCTTGATACACCGCTGACTTTAGCGGGTAAAACCTATAACTCACGTTTATTGGTCGGTACAGGTAAGTATAAGGATTTAGAGGAAACCCGAGCCGCGATTGAGGCCTCTGGTGCAGAAATTGTGACGGTTGCAGTGCGCCGCACAAATATTGGTCAGTCAGCCAATGAGCCCAACTTGCTGGATGTGATTTCTCCCGATCGTTACACCATTTTGCCTAATACGGCAGGCTGCTATAACGCCGAAGAAGCGATTCGTACGTGCCGTTTAGCGCGGGAGCTTTTAGGCGATCATCGTTTGGTTAAGCTAGAAATTTTAGCCGATGATAAAACCTTATTTCCCAACGTAGTAGAAACCTTAAAAGCGGCTAAAACCTTGGTTGATGAAGGTTTTGAGGTGATGGTGTACACCAGTGATGACCCGATTATTGCCCGTGAATTAGAAGCTATTGGCTGCATTGCAGTTATGCCGTTAGCAGGCTTAATTGGCACTGGGTTAGGGATTTGTAACCCCTATAATCTGCGAATTATTTTAGAAGAAGCGAAGGTTCCAGTCTTAGTTGATGCAGGGGTGGGTACCGCTTCGGATGCCGTCATTGCGATGGAGATGGGCTGCTCCGCCGTGTTAATGAATAGTGCCATTGCTTTGGCTGAGCAACCGGTCTTAATGGCTGAGGCAATGAAGTATGGAATTGAGGCCGGGCGCTTGGCTTATTTGGCTGGCAGAATGCCCAAAAAACTCTATGCCAGTGCTTCTTCACCCTTGGAAGGCTTAATTAACTAAGCGATGGGTGAGCGGTTGATTTATTAGTTGCCGAGGCAGGTGCCTCGGCCTTTTTATACATAGGTTGAACATGACTGATGCAGCTGCGCCTTCTGTGCGCCGTGAAATTAAGAGTTTTGTGATGCGTGCAGGGCGCATGACTCCGGGCCAGCAACGGGGGCTGGATGAAGGATTACCCAAGTTTGGACTAAAAATCAGTGACGGAGCGATTAATCCAGCACAGGTGTTTGAGCGCCAAGCGCCCTGTACCTTAGAAATTGGTTTTGGTATGGGACATTCGCTGGTTGAAATGGCTGCTGCTGCACCTGAGCAAGATTTTATTGGGATTGAAGTGCACCGCCCAGGAGTTGGCTCGTTACTCAGCGGTTTATTGAGCCAGAATTTATCGAATGTGCGGGTGTATCAGGAAGATGCAATTGAAGTGTTAAAACAGTGTATTCCTGATGCTAGCTTGGATCGTTTATTACTATTTTTCCCCGACCCTTGGCATAAAGCACGACATCATAAGCGTCGCATTGTGCAGCCTGAGTTTGCTCAACTGGTGCGCAGCAAGCTAAAAGTAGGAGGTGTGTTTCATATGGCCACCGACTGGGAGCCGTATGCTGAATATATGCTTGAGGTAATGCAGGTGGCAGCTGGCTATCAAAACTTATCGAGTAGCGGTAATTGGGTCGAGCGCCCAGCTGAACGCCCAGTGACTAAGTTTGAACGCCGTGGGCACAAGCTAGGCCACGGGGTGTGGGATTTAAAGTTTCAACGTACTGAATAGCGGGTTACAGACCTGTGCTGCAAGCTGTTAGCCTGCAGCACAGGCTACGGATTATCCGTCGTGGCGTAGTAAGTCTTTAAATAATGCCATGTGCCGTGCAGTTTGTGGCGCTTGAGTCAGATGATTGGCGCGTAAAATCGCTTTTAAATCTTCTAACGCAGTGGCAAAGTCATCGTTAACGATAACGTAGTCATACTCTACGTAATGACTCATTTCGCTAGTCGCTTCATCCATTCGCCGTTGAATAATAGACTCATCATCTTGTCCGCGATTACGTAACCGCTGCAGTAATGCTTGGCGGGTCGGAGGCAAAATAAAAATAGATTTTGCTTGGGGCATTAACCGCCTAACTTGCTGAGCGCCTTGCCAGTCAATTTCGAGAATTAAATCTTGGCCAGCGGCTAAAGTTTGCTCTACCCAGATTTGGGAGGTGCCATACCAGTTGCCAAATACTTCGGCGTGCTCTAAAAATTCGCCACGCTTTAGCATCGCAGTAAACTCAGCCACTGAAGTAAAGTGATAGTTTACCCCATCCTGCTCGCCAGGGCGCATGGCACGGGTAGTGTGTGATACTGAAACGCTCACTTCGGCAGTGCTATCTAATAGCGCTTTAACTAAACTGGTTTTTCCTGCACCGGAGGGGGCTGAAACAATATATAACGTGCCAGAGTGGGCCATGTTCTACCTGTAAAACAATTAAAAATATTTGCGCGCTAGTGTAACTAAAAAACAGCCTAACGTGGATGGAATTATCCAGAACGGGGCCTAGTCTATAACACAGTAAGCGCATGGTTGATAAATTAAGGAGAAACAGCATGACTCAGAACAACACCACCATGGTGGAACGTTTCTTAGCGATGATCGAAAAAGATCAGGATAATGCAATGGTAAGGCTGTCGTTAGGCAATGCTTATCTTGCAGAAAAGCTTTACCCCGAGGCGATTACTCACCTTAAAACAGCCATTGAGCATGATCAAAGCTATTCAGCCGCTTGGTTAAATTTGGCCAAAGCCTATGAGCTGGCAGGCGATTATGCCAAGGCCATTGATACCTACCAAAAAACCGCAGAGATTGCTGAAGAAAAGGGCGACTTACAGATTGTGCGGCAAGCAGAAGTATTAATGAAAAAAACGCAGAAAAAACTACACAATGTTGAAGCAATTACCACGGCAGAGGCGAAACACTCAGCCGACTAAGGTGAGCTGTCTTTACCTTGCAACAGGCGTAGAATAGCGGCAATTTACTTCTATTGAGCGCCGTTGCGGGGTGATGTGCCAGCCAATGAGCAGTTTTTTTTCACGGGTAGTTAAAACACTTAATCCAGACCCAGATCCTGAGATCAGCGCCGCCTTTACCTACGCCGAGCAGCACTTGCCAACCTTGTGGTTATTGGGCAAAACCGGTGCGGGTAAATCCACGCTGATTAAAACTTTAACTGGTGATAGTCAGATTGAAATTGGCCGTGGTTTTAAGCCCTGTACCCAAACCGCAGCACAGTATAATTTTCCCCACGCTAAGCCACTGCTGAGTTTTTTAGATACTAAGGGGCTAGCTGAAGCTGACTATGATGCAGAAGAAGATATTGCTTGGTGTGCAGCCCGTAGTCACGCTTTATTGCTGGTGGTGAAAATTGATGAGACTGATCAAAGCCAATTATTAAATGCCCTAAAAAGCATTCAGCAGTCGGCCAAAATAACTCAGGCTAGTTTATTAATTACTGGTATTGATCAGGTCACTGATGCGCAAGAGCAGGCGCGATTAATTAGTTATCAGCAACAGCAGTTTGCTCCATATTGGAAAGAATTAAACTGCTTAGCTGTCGACTTTGTTTCTGTGCGCAAAGAGCAATCAGTTGCCGCGTTAGTGGAACATTTAAGCCAGCAATTACCGGTCCTGCGCGAAGTCTTTGTCGAGCAAGCGGCCAGCGATCAAGAGCAGCAAAACTTTTTACGCTTAAAAACCGAGGTTTTATGGTACGCCGCAGCGGCCGCTGCAACGGATGCTTTGCCAGCGCTGGGATTAGTGGCAGTACCTAGTATTCAAACTAAGTTGCTGCATAGTTTAGCCAATCACTATGGTTTGCCTTGGAGTAAAAAACATCTGGCCAGTTTATTAGGCGCTATGGGCAGTAGTTTTGTGCTGAAATACTTGTCGCAGTTTGGTATCCGACAGCTGGTTAAATTAATTCCGGCCTATGGCCAGCTAGTTGGCGGCGCCACCGCTGCCGCTGCGAGTTATGCCAGCACCTATGCATTAGGGCGTGTGGCCTGTTTGTATTTTTACCGGCAATTACAGCAGGAGCCGGTTTCTCGTGAAGAGTTACAAAGCCTATTTAAGCAGGCTTTGCTTGAGGTTGTGCCCTTAACTAAAAAAGAGCCAGACCATGCTGAGTAAAATTAAGCGTTGGTATTTATTCTCGCGCCGTGGCAGCTATTTTATGCTGTTAATGGTGTGTTTGCCGGTGTTGTTGCTGGCAGGCTTTGGTGGCTTTGCCATTATTAAGCATGGCTATGGGTTGATATTTATTGGCAGCTTGTTGCTCAGTACGCTGCTAGGTCTTTTGCCTTTGTGGTGGCGCCGACGCCCGTTAACGCCAGTGCCTAACCAGCCGATAGCATTAGATTTACAGCAGGCGGTTACTACGCCTGAGTATTGGAGTGAATTTGATCAAGGGATACAGCAGCAGTTGTTGCCAGTTATCAGTGGCTTAGTTCAAGCACCGATAGCTTGGTCACAGCTGCATATAGTGGGGCTTAAGGTATTACGCAGTACAGCAGAGCAATACCAACAGAATAATCAGCACGCTGAATGGGCCTTTACTGCGCCTGAGCTATTAACGGCAGTCGAGCAAGCCAGCCAGCGTTTGCAGCAATTACTGGATGAACATGTGCCAGGGGTGGATCAAGTGAAGCTCTCAGCGTTGCTTTGGGCTAATACCCAACGTCAGCGCTTACAACCCTTGTCACGCCTTTATCAGATATATCGTAAGGTGCGCATGGTGACCCCCGAGGGCATCATCGCCGAGTTACGTAGCCAATTTTTTGATCGCGCCTTTGCCGGCTTAAACGATGAATTGCAGAGCAAGCTTCAGCAGCTAATTTTATTAGAAGTATTGCAGCTGGCAATTGATTTATATGGCGGTCATTTACGTCACCTGAATCGCCCGCTGGCGCTGTCTAAGGCTGCAGCGCAAGATGCACAGCGCTTGGCGCTAGAGCCAGAACCAATCCGCGTGGCTTTTGTCGGCCAAGAAAATGCCGGTAAATCCAGTTTAATTAATAGTCTATTGGCGCAGTTTAAAGCTGAAACCGATGGTTTACCTGCCACCGATCAGGTGCAAGCCTATCCTTTTGGCAGTGAAACAGCACAGCCTATGCTGCTGTTAGATTTACCAGGACTACACGGGGCGCGTTCTCAGCAGCAGCTTAAAGAGTATCTTGAACTATTGGCAGATTGCGAGGTGATAGTGTGGGTACTTAAAGCCAATCAGAGCGCAAGACAGCTGGATGTAGCTTTAAGGCAGGCGCTAGACGCTTGGCTGCAACAACGGCTTCAGCGTCAGCAGAAACTGCCGCTTATCGTGGGTGTGCTAACCCATGCTGATCGACTCGCTGATCAGCCTACCTTGCTCGAAGCGCAGCAATATAATCAGCAGCTGCTGGCGCTGCCAACGCTATTAGTGCCCAGTGCTACTACCTTAGCTGAGGCACAGCAATCACTAGCCGAGCAATTGAGTGAGTATTTATTCGTTAACTATGATGCAGCGCTGAATGTGCAATTGCAGCGGCGGCGTATAGAAGGTGCTGCATTTTCGTTTAAAAAAGAATTCCAACGATTCTCCAAAGGAGGCAAGCACATGCTCAAGACCCTTTTAAACTCTCAGTCACCACCTTCGTGAGCGTAAAGCGTTGATTTCCTTTAGTGTCTTACCTTATTAACTGGACTGACTTATGACCTTTATTTTAATCACTATTGCGGTGCTGGGATTTTTATCCATTATTTTAGAAGATGTGATCCATGTGGATAAAGCACGCTCGACCTTGTTTTTCGGTACCTTAGCTTGGGTGCTGTACTTTATTAATCCGCCAGGGCACTTATCAACAGAGCAGTTGATGCATGCTCTGAATGAAAACTTGTTAGAAATTGCCACCCTGTGGTTATTTCTAATGGCAGCAATGACCTTTGTGGCCTATGTTTCTAGCAAAGGCGTGATTGATGCATTGGTTAACAAAGTGCTGCCAAGCCGTATGTCGGAACGTAAATTGATGTATGTGGTGGGCCTGTTTGCCTTTGTTTTCTCATCAATGGCCGATAACATCACCGCCACCTTGGTTTGCATTACGGTATTACTTAGCCTCAATTTAAGCACCGAAAAACTACTGCGTTATCTGGTATTGGTGGTGTTCGCGGTTAACTCTGGAGGTGCGGCGTTAATCACAGGTGACGTTACCACCTTAATGATTTTCTTGGCTGATAAAGTAAAAATAGGTGACTTAATTTTACTCAGCTTACCAGCGCTGGCTTCGGTCATTTTCCTTGCTTTTATCTTGTCTATTTCGTTAAAAGGCGAAGTGGTGTTGGTGAAGCAAAAGATGAGCATTGCCGGCAGTGATGCCTTTATTGCAGGACTATTTTTAGCCACCATTCTTGGCACCATTGGTGCTAACGTCGCTTTTGGTATTCCGCCGGTTTTATCATTTTTGTTTGGTTTGGGAGTGATGTTTATGGCGGTGCATTTCCTGAACAAAGACGAGGCCGTACTAGAGTACATCCGTAAAATCGAGTTCGATACGCTGCTATTTTTCTTAGGTGTGTTGTTACTGGTGGGGATCTTAAAAGAAATGGGGGTACTGGCGCATTTCCCACAACTGTATGAGCATTTGCCAACGCTGGCTGCTAACTACACTGTGGGCTTAATTTCCGCCCTATTTGATAACGTGCCGTTGACCGCTGCTTTATTAAAGTCAGGCATTGATATGACTGAAGCTCAGTGGTTAACCCTGACTTATTCAGTGGGGGTAGGTGGTTCGTTACTGGCGATTGGTTCGGCTGCAGGAGTGGTAGCAATGAGTAAAATTGAAGCGTTGACTTTTATTACTTATTTACGCTTTTCCGGCTACCTATTGGCTGCCTATAGCTTAGGCTTTTTAGGCGTGTATTTAGTCAGCTTTGCTATTTAAAAACAAGTAAAACAAATCTTAATTCTAAATAGAGTAATATTATTTAAATATTAAACGCTCAATGAGCTGTATTGGGCGTTTTTTTGATAGCTGTAATTTATTAACTTATAAGGCTAGCAAATGCATCTCTTAAGTTGAGATTAGGTTGACTAGAAAATATAAATCTACACAAAAATTTAATGTGAAATAAACTTTATGCAGTAGGTACTAATTCTATCTTAGCTAATTTTACTCGAGCAAAAGTGTCGT
This sequence comes from Thiopseudomonas alkaliphila, assembly GCF_001267175.1. NCBI lineage: Bacteria > Pseudomonadati > Pseudomonadota > Gammaproteobacteria > Pseudomonadales > Pseudomonadaceae > Thiopseudomonas > Thiopseudomonas alkaliphila. The sequence continues at coordinate 1,863,996 of NZ_CP012358.1, forward strand.
CTGAGTCAAAGTCCCAGCCTTCAGGCATACGATGCTTTAAGTTAAGGTGTTGTTTGCTATCTAAGATATAAGCTTGATCTTTAGTGATAAGTATAACTTTCCAGTGTTTGCTTAAAAGTTTTGCTATTTCATGATTGCTTCGGCCTTGCTTAATAAGTCTATAGGTTTCATCTCGTAATACAGCACAAGGGACTACATGCTTTTTGTGCTTAGGTAAACCATTAGCGACTTCTTTAGATTGACCTGCACAAATAAATTCTGTTTCTGGATGTAAAAGTACTTCAAAAATTCTACTGTGTAAGGTGTCATAACCTAATTCAATTCTTGACCTGTAGAACTTAACGAAATGTAAAGAGGTTTTATAGAGTAAATCATTAGTCATAAAATTAGCATACATTAAAATTATTTAACTAATGTGTTTGCATCCAACAAGCAACTATATAGGCTTTCGCGGCGCGTAAGCGAACACATCAGACAGCATTTGCTCAGGACGCATACCAGCTGCAACTAACGCATCTTGGGTGGCATAAACCATAGCGGGTGAGCCACTGACGACCACTTGATACTGTTCCAGCTGAGGAATATCTTCGCAAATGGCTTCAAATAATAAGCCTTTACGACCTAGCCAGTTTTGATCATGGCTGACAATTTTATGGTAGTGCAGGTTAGGTAAGCTTAACCAGGTATCCATATTGGGGACGTGATAAAAATCAGCTTCTTGGCGAGCGCCCCAATACAGGTGAATTGGCTGCTGAGCACTGAGCGCACGGTAGTGCTCTAAAATACTGTGCATTTGCGCCATGCCCGTACCGGCAGCAATCAATAATAAGGGTTTATCTTCTACTAAGTGCTGACTATGCACATTGCCGTGGGGCAGCGAAAGGGTGGCTCCTTGCTGGGCACTAATATAAGCCAACAGTGCTTGCGGAGCATTATCACGGGCTAAAATATGCAGCTCTAAATAGCGTGCTTGATGCGGTGCCGAGGCAATAGAAAAAGCAGCCACCTCGCCATCTTCGCGCTCAACCAATGCATATTGCCCAGCGAAGTAACGTACGGGTTTTCCCGCGGGCGGTAATAATTGGACGCGAAACACATCGCCATCAAGGGCTTGAATATCCGTGAGCTGACAAAATACCCGGCTGACGGGGAGTTCATTTGGTGCCAAAACAGAGTCCCAATTTAAAATAATATCTTCTACAGCAATTGCCCGACAGGTGTTAATAGTTTGTCGAGCACCGTAGGTTTGCGCTACATACTGGGCACGGCCCTGAATAATAGTGGCCGTGCACAGATTACAGTTACCATTTCGGCAGCTGTAGGGTACTTGATACCCTAAGCGGATAAAGCCATCTAGAATCCGTTCATTTGGGCGTAGCTGAACGACATAGCCGGCAGGCTTAACGGTCACTTCCATGCTGCACTTATCCTCTGCTAAATGGCGGTTAATCGATCCCTAGTTGCTGCCAAATCTCATCAACTCTAGCTTTAACTGTTGGATCTTGCTCAATCACTCGGCCCCATTCGCGGTCCGTCTCACCGGGCCATTTGTGGGTGGCATCTAAGCCCATTTTACTGCCTAAACCAGAAATAGGAGAGGCAAAATCTAGGTAGTCGATTGGAGTGTTATCAATCATTACCGTATCCCGCTTAGGATCCATACGGGTGGTTATGGCCCAGATTACATCGTTCCAGTCACGAGCATTAATATCATCGTCAGTAACGATGACAAACTTGGTGTACATAAATTGTCGCAAGAAGCTCCACACGCCAAGCATTACCCGTTTGGCATGCCCTGGATACTGCTTCTTAATGGTGACCACCGCCATGCGGTATGAGCACCCTTCAGGGGGTAAGTAAAAATCAGTAATCTCAGGAAATTGCTTTTGCAGAATAGGGACAAACACTTCATTCAGCGCTACCCCTAAAATAGCCGGTTCATCAGGTGGACGGCCGGTATAGGTGCTGTGATAAATAGCGTCTTGGCGCTTAGTTATGCGTTCGACGGTGAATACTGGAAACTGATCTACTTCATTGTAGTAACCGGTATGGTCACCGTAGGGCCCTTCATCGGCCATTTCGTTGGGATAAATAAAGCCTTCGAGAATAATTTCAGCGCTGGCCGGTACTTGCAGATCACTGCCGATAGCTTTTACCAGTTCGGTACGTGAACCGCGGAGTAAGCCAGCAAAGGCATACTCTGACAACGTATCTGGAACCGGAGTGACGGCTCCTAAGATCGTCGCAGGGTCTGCGCCTAAAGCCACTGCCACTGGATACGGCTGATCAGGGTATCTCTCACACCAGTCGCGATAATCTAAGGCGCCACCACGATGACTCAGCCAGCGCATAATAACTTTATTACGGCCAATGACCTGCTGGCGATAAATGCCTAAGTTTTGACGCTCCTTATTGGGACCTTTGGTAATGGTCAGGCCCCAGGTAATTAAAGGCGCAGCATCACCTGGCCAACAGGTTTGAATGGGTAATTCAGCTAAGTCGACTTGCTCACCTTCAATCACTACGGCTTGGCAGGGCGCATCTTTGCGTACTTTGGGCGCCATGGCGATGACTTTTTTAAATAACGGCAGTTTATTCCAAGCGTCCTTTAGACCTTTAGGCGGCTCGGGTTCTTTAAGCTGAGCCAAGAGGCTGCCGATTTCACGCAATGCGCTGATACTGTCTGCGCCCATGCCAAGCGCGACGCGCTCTGGGGTGCCAAATAGATTACCTAGCACTGGCATGTCGTAGCCAATCGGGTTTTCAAACAACAGCGCCGGCCCACCTTTACGTAAGGTGCGGTCGCAAATTTCCGTCATTTCCAGAACAGGAGAAACAGGGTGGGACACACGTTTCAATTCGCCCCGTTGTTCAAGGGCTTGGATAAAATCGCGTAAGTCTGTGTATTGCATGGAAGCTCCCGCTTAAAGCAGGCGGGAGGTTAATTCTGACTTGAGGAAGCAGGATTAACCACCACCTAAGGTCTGCGCTGTAGATTACTTACTGCGCTTCATCGACATAAAGAATTCATCGTTGGTTTTGGTGTCTTTGAGCTTATCCAATAAGAATTCAATCGCTGCAATTTCATCCATTGGGTGCAGCAGTTTGCGCAGAATCCACATACGTTGTAGCTCTTCTTCCGAGGTGAGCAGTTCTTCACGACGGGTGCCCGAACGGTTAATGTTTATCGCAGGGAACACACGCTTTTCTGCCACTCGGCGATCTAGCTGCAACTCCATGTTACCGGTGCCTTTAAACTCTTCGTAGATCACTTCGTCCATTTTCGAACCGGTTTCTACTAGGGCAGTGGCGATAATCGACAACGAGCCACCTTCTTCAATATTACGTGCCGCACCAAAGAAGCGCTTAGGCTTTTCTAAGGCATGGGCATCAACCCCACCCGTTAGTACTTTGCCAGAGCTAGGAACCACGGTGTTATAGGCACGGGCTAGACGGGTAATGGAGTCTAAAAGAATCACCACATCTTTTTTGTGCTCGACCAAGCGCTTAGCTTTTTCGATCACCATTTCGGCCACCTGTACGTGACGAATAGGTGGCTCATCAAAGGTTGAGGCGACCACTTCACCGCGCACAGTGCGCTGCATTTCGGTCACTTCCTCAGGGCGCTCATCAATCAGTAACACGATCAGATGGCATTCTGGGTTATTGCGGGTAATGTTGGCTGCGATGTTTTGCAGCATGATGGTTTTACCCGCTTTTGGCGGAGCGACGATCAGTCCGCGTTGGCCTTTACCAATGGGTGCACACAGGTCAATCACACGGCCGGTTAAATCTTCAGTCGAACCATTACCGGCTTCCATCAACAGACGCTGATTAGGGAAGAGAGGAGTGAGGTTCTCAAATAGAATTTTATTTTTGGCGTTTTCTGGGCGATCAAAGTTAATCGAATCAACCTTGAGTAAAGCAAAATAACGCTCGCCATCTTTAGGTGGGCGAATTTTACCAATAATGGTGTCTCCGGTGCGCAGGTTAAAGCGACGAATTTGACTCGGAGAAACATAAATATCGTCAGGACCGGCTAAGTAAGACGAGTCAGCTGAGCGTAAAAAACCAAAGCCATCTTGTAAAATTTCTAGTACGCCATCACCTGAAATTTCTTCTCCACTGCGCGCATGACGCTTCAGAATAGAGAAAATGATGTCTTGTTTACGTGAGCGAGCCATATTATCAAGGCCCATTTGCTCTGCCATGTGCAGAAGCTCTGCCACTGGCTTTTTCTTTAATTCGGTCAGATTCATAGGGAATGACGATGACATGATATTTTTAGATTTGATAAGTAATAGTAGAACAAGCGATAGGCTTGAAGAGGTGCATCACGTAGAGAAAATAACTCAAGGGTTACTTTAAAGTCTGATAGGGGTATCAGTAACGCTATGCAAAATACGATGATGGCTTGGGCATCACATGAGGGAATCTATCACTTAGTAAGGCTAGCGTCCAGCGTTACAGGTAATTTACCGATCGCTGAACGCAGGCATAAGACTAAAGCCTAGGTTGGGCTTAGAGGTGGCTATCTAAGAATGCCGCCAGCTGGGTTTTAGTTAAGGCACCCACTTTTTGGCCTTCTTCATTACCATTTTTGAACAACATTAAAGTAGGAATACCGCGTACGCCGTACTTGTTAGGGGTTTCTTGGTTGTCATCAATGTTTAACTTACAGATACTGACTTTACCCGCATAATCAGCCGCGATTTCTTCCAGTACTGGAGCAATCATTTTGCATGGGCCACACCACTCTGCCCAATAATCAACCAATACAAAACCTTCTGCTTGTAAAACATCTTGCTCAAAGCTGCTGTCACTAATGTCTTTAATTAACTCGCTCACGAAATTCTCCTCAGTCTGCGGTTTGACGCATTTTAAGATAGGTGCCAGTCATAATAGCTTGACTGGCAATAGAGCGAAAGTCGTAAAGCGGCTTTTGGCGGTAACTATTTTTTTCTGCTGGCAGCAGTAATTTTTATGGCGACTGCGGTATGAGCATGGCAGGATATGCTTATTGTTAGTATGGAATAATCGGAATGCCTAATTCGGTTGCGAAAAACTTTCCCATGATTGCTGCGATTGATCTTGGATCTAATAGCTTTCATATGGTGCTGGCTAAAACTGAACAGCAAGAAATTAGAATTCTTGAGCGAATCGGTGAAAAAGTACAGCTAGCTGCGGGTATTACGGAAGACTTAAAGTTACAAGAGGATGCGATTAAGCGTGGCTTAGATTGTCTGCGACGATTTGCTCAGTTGATTCATGGCTTGCCAGATGGTGCGGTGCGGATTGTTGGCACAAGCTCGCTCCGAGTGGCTCATAATCGGGAAAACTTTATTAGTCGGGCTGAGGCAATCTTAGGGCACCCAGTTGAAGTGGTGTCGGGCCATGAAGAGGCACGTTTAATTTATTTAGGGGTATCCCATACCCTGGCCAATACCCCAGGTAAACGTTTAGTGGTGGATATTGGGGGCGGTAGTACTGAGTGTATTATTGGGCAGTTTTTTGAGTCTCAACTGCGCGGCAGCGTGCAAATGGGCTGTGTGGCCTACACTCGGCGCTTTTTTAACGAAGGCAAAATTACCCAAAGTCACTATAAAAAAGCCTATACCGCGGCCCGTTTAGAACTTATGGAGTTAGAGCACGCTTTAACCCGTTTGGGTTGGCAAGACTGTGTGGGATCTTCAGGGACGATTCGCTCTATTGGCCATGCCTTAGCCGCTGCCGAGATCACCAATGGAGAGGTTACGCCGCAGGGGATTGCCTGGCTGAAAGCTAAGGTGCTGAAATTTAAGCATGTGGATGACATTGATATTGCTGGGGTAAAACCGGAGCGCAGTGCTATTTTGCCTGCCGGTTTGGCCATTTTAGAAGCCATTTTTGATGCCTTAGCCATTCAGTCTATGAGCTTATCTGAAGGTGCTCTACGAGAAGGCGTACTCTATGATTTGCTTGGGCGCTATTCCCAAGAAGATGTGCGAGAGCGCTCAATCAAAGGCTTGATGGAGCGTAGCCATGTGGATGTGGATCAGGCGCTACGGGTTGAGCAGCAAGCCTTAAATTTATTAGCTCAAGTAAAAACTGACTGGCAGCTTGAGGATGAGTGGCTAGAAGAGATGTTGAGCTGGGCCGCACGGGTGCATGAAGTGGGGCTTGATATTGCCCATTATCACTACCACAAGCATGGTGCGTACTTGGTGGAGCACTCTGACTTAGCTGGCTTTTCACGCCAAGATCAGCAAATGATGGCCTTGTTAGTGCGCGGTCATCGGCGCAATATCCCAATTGAGCGTTTTAAAGAGCTGGGCGAAGACGGAGAGCAGCTATTAAAGCTGTGTGTGTTATTACGTTTGGCTATTTTATTGCGCCATATTCGTGGTCCTGTTGAGTTACCTACGCCTAAGGTAAAGGTGAAAGGGCGCAATATTAGTGTCAGTTTCCCCAATAAATGGCTAAAAGAGCACTCACTGACAGCTGCTGACTTTAAGAAAGAAGCCGAATGGTTGCAGCGGATAGATTTTATCTTAACTGCGCAGTAGAAAATGTTCTGAACTACGGTGACTAGCTAGCCAGTTAGTCACCGTTTTTTTTATTAGAAGTCGTTGTGTTATGGGTTCGCCATTGGGCTAATTCGACTACTTTAGATTGTGTGTAATCCTGTGAGTAAGTTGGTGGTGAGTTTGGGGTAGATTGTGGATAAGGGTGTGGAGCCAGTTTGCAAGAAGCAGGGCGAGAACCATACATAAAGACCAATCCTTGCAGTCTTTCTTGGGCCGTCACCGTGAACTCAAAGCGGTATTTTCTAGCCAAGCGCCAGCGTCCGTTGGCATCACGCTGGCGCTGCCAGCCGGCAAAGGCAACGTTCTGGTCAAGTAGCTGAACCCCTTGCTCAGTGCAGGTTTTTAGCGCATAAGCTAAGGCTTTTTCCCGAACGCCATGGGCGCGCCAGAGCCAAGCAAAGGCAAATACCAGTAACAACCAAAAGGTGAGTTTAGCTAAGGTCATAGGGTGCTTCCTAACATCAAGTGCTGGTTGATGGAATAAGTCATAAGGTGCGGCATTTAGGCTGTGAATAAAGTTAAGTGTTCAGTGGATAACTATGTTGAAAGTTACTATAATACGCGACTTATTTTGCATTATTAACTGGTTGAGGGAACTCTGTGTCTGTCGAACTTTGGCTACAGTGCGTAGATTTTTTATGCGATGAACTGCCCTCGCAGCAATTCAATACGTGGATTCGTCCCTTACAGGTAGAAGCGCACCCCGGTGGATTAAATATTTATGCCCCCAATCGCTTTGTTTTAGATTGGGTGAACGAAAAGTATATTACCCGTTTATTAGAGCTGATGGCGGAGCGCAATAATGGGATTGCCCCGCAGTTGACCTTATTAATCGGCAGTCGGCATAAAAAATCCGCAATACCGGCCGCAGCGCCAGTGGGTAAGTTGCAAATTCCGGCGCCGATTGTGATTCATACGCCACAAATGCCCGAGGTTGAGCCAATTTATCAGGCTGCGCCTGAGCCAGTAGCCGCACCGACGCCAGCCTCAGCTCCCACAGTAAAACGCACGACCAGTAGCAGTAGCCAAAAAAGCAGTGCCGAGCGTCCAGGTTTTGAACCCTTGCTTGAAGCCAATAGCGCACCAACGCCGGTTTCTACCCCCGAGCGTAAAGAGCAAGTAGAAGGGGCACTGAAACATGTTAGTGCGCTGAACCGAGCGTTCACTTTTGATAGCTTTGTTGAGGGTAAATCGAACCAGCTAGCCCGTGCAGCTGCTTGGCAAGTAGCTGATAATCCTAAGCATGGTTATAACCCACTCTTTTTATATGGCGGAGTAGGGCTTGGTAAAACTCACTTGATGCATGCGGTGGGTAACCATTTAATGCAAAAGAATCCCAATGCTAAGGTCATTTATTTGCACTCAGAACGCTTTGTCGCCGACATGGTAAAAGCCTTGCAGATGAATGCCTTTAATGAGTTTAAAAATTACTACCGCTCGGTGGACGCTTTACTGATTGATGATATTCAATTCTTTGCCAATAAAGAGCGTTCCCAAGAAGAGTTCTTCCATACGTTTAATGCATTACTGGAAGGTAATCAGCAGGTTATTTTAACCAGTGATCGCTACCCTAAAGAAATTGATGGCTTAGAAGAACGGTTAAAATCCCGTTTTGGTTGGGGCTTAACTGTTGCGGTTGAGCCGCCAGAGCTGGAAACGCGGGTTGCGATCTTGATGAAAAAAGCGGAAGAGAGCAAGGTCAGCTTGCCCCATGATGCAGCGTTCTTTATTGCTCAGCGTATCCGTTCCAACGTGCGTGAACTAGAGGGGGCGTTAAAAAGGGTCATTGCCCACTCGCACTTCACTAATGAGCCAATTACCATTGAGCTGATTCGTGAATCACTCAAAGACTTATTAGCACTGCAAGAAAAGCTGATTAGTATTGATAATATTCAGCGTACTGTGGCTGAGTATTACAAAATCAAAATGTCCGACATGATGTCGAAACGACGTTCACGTTCTATCGCACGGCCTAGACAAATGGCCATGGCACTGGCAAAACAGTTAACCAACCACAGCTTGCCAGAAATTGGTGATGCTTTTGGCGGCCGAGACCATACTACGGTGTTGCATGCTTGCCGAAAAATTGCTGAGCTACGCGAAACGGATGCTGGCATCAGCGAAGACTTCCACAACCTTTACCGCACCTTATCAAGCTAATTTATAGGATTTGTTATGCACTTTACTATTTCACGCGAGGCGCTGCTGCCTGCTTTACAACTAGTAGCAGGAGTGGTTGAGCGTCGCCAAACCATGGCAGTGCTGTCAAACATCTTGTTAGTGTTGCAAGGCCAAGAATTAAGTTTGACCGGTACTGACACTGAAGTTGAGTTAGTCGGGCGAGTCACTTTAGATCAGCCTGGGGAATCAGGTGAAATTACAGTACCTGCGCGTAAACTAATGGATATTTGTAAAAGCCTACCTACCGATGCGCAGTTAAACATAGAGCTAGATGACCATCGTTTAGTGATTAAGTCGGGCCGTAGTCAGTTTACCCTGACCACGTTACCGGCGGCTGACTTCCCATCAGTTGAAGAGAGTGCAGGCTCCTTAATGCTCAATATTGAGCAGAAAAAACTACGCCACCTAATTGAGCGCACTAGCTTTGCCATGGCCCAGCAAGATGTGCGTTATTACCTTAATGGTTTGTTACTGGAGGTGCGCTCTGGACAATTGCGTGCAGTAGCAACCGATGGTCACCGTCTGGCAATGTGTGAGGTGGATACTGGGGTTGATCGCAATGATGAGCACCAAATAATTGTGCCGCGTAAGGGAGTGCTTGAGCTGGCTCGCTTAATGAGTTCAGATAGCGAGCACGTTAATTTAGTGTTTGGCAGTAACCATATTCGCGCCACTACACCTAATTTTACCTTCACCTCTAAATTGGTTGACGGCAAGTTTCCAGATTACGAACGAGTACTGCCACAAAACAGCAGTAAATTAGTAACGGCTAATCGCTTAGGCTTAAAAGATGCTTTAACCCGAGCTTCAATTTTATCTAATGAAAAGTATCGTGGAATTCGCTTAGATCTAGAAAATAATTTACTGCGCATCGAAGCCAATAACCCTGAGCAAGAGCAGGCTAAAGAAGAAGTGGCAGTGGAGTACTTGGGCGAGCCATTAAATATTGGATTTAACGTCAGCTACCTATTAGATGTGCTTAATGTCATGACTGAAGAGCAGGTGGTGCTGCGTATGGCCGATGCTAATAGCAGTACCTTGTTGCAAGAAGCCAGTAATGCCAACTCGTCATACGTTGTTATGCCAATGCGCATTTAGGGCTAAGCCGCAATCTTTATGGGCATTCGCCAATTACAGATTAACGGGGTGCGCAATCTACACCCCGTAACTCTTAATCTTTCCCCGCAAATTAATGTCTTTTATGGCGAGAATGGCAGTGGTAAAACCAGTGTCTTAGAAGCCATTCATTTGTTAGCACTCACGCGCTCTTTCCGTAGTAATCGAATTCAGCCGGTGATTCAGCAGCAGCAAGAGCAATGTCTAGTATTTGCTGAGTTACACGATGTAAGTTTAGATACAGTCCATCGACTAGGTATGAGTCGTAATCGTCAGGCTGAGTTACAGTTACGTTTAGATGGGCAGGCAATAAAAAGCGCTGCTGAATTAGCTGCAGTGTTGCCGGTGCAGGTGATTAATCCCGATAGTTTTAGTTTGTTAGAAGGGGCGCCTAAGGTCCGTCGGCAGTTTTTAGATTGGGGAGTGTTCCACGTGGAACATTCTTTTATGCCCGCTTGGCAAAGGCTACAGCATTCGCTGCGGCAAAGAAATTCATTGCTGCGTCATGCTACAATAGACCCCATTTCTCAGCAGAGCTGGGACCGTGAGCTAAGCTTAGCAAGCGCGCAGATTGATCAGTTACGCCAAGCCTATATTCAGCAGTTAAAACCTGTGTTTGAAGAAGTACTGGGCAAACTTATTACCCTTGAAGGGCTCAGCCTAAGTTATTACCGCGGCTGGGATCGAGAGCGCGAACTAAGCGAAGTGTTACTAAGTAATTATGAGCGTGATCGGCAGCTGGGATATACCCAAGCCGGACCACAGCGGGCAGATTTACGGATAAGAATTGGCACCACTAACTCGGTTGATGTGTTGTCCCGAGGCCAGCAGAAGCTGGTAGTCTGTGCCCTAAGAATTGCCCAGGGTTATCTGTTATCACGTTTGCGTCAACACAACTGTATTTACCTTGTGGATGATCTGCCATCAGAGCTTGATCAGCAGCATCGTAAGGCGTTATGTCAGTTGTTAGAAAATTTAAATTGTCAGGTTTTTATCACCAGTATTGATAAAGACCTAATGATCCATGATTGGAGTGAAGCCACTTCGGTCAAAATGTTCCACGTGGAACATGGACAAATCACACCTTCGGAGTGAATGCATGAGCGAAAATAAATCTTACGACTCCAGTAGTATTAAGGTTCTGAAAGGCCTAGATGCGGTTCGTAAACGTCCTGGCATGTACATTGGGGATACTGATGACGGCACAGGATTACACCACATGGTATTTGAAGTGGTGGATAACTCGATTGATGAAGCTCTGGCAGGTTACTGCGATGAAATTAGCATCACCATTCATACTGACGAATCTATTACTGTACAAGATAACGGTCGTGGTATTCCGGTCGATATTCACGAAGAAGAAGGCGTTTCTGCTGCTGAAGTGATTATGACCGTTCTACACGCTGGCGGTAAGTTTGACGATAACAGCTATAAGGTTTCTGGCGGATTGCACGGTGTAGGGGTGTCGGTGGTTAACGCGCTGTCTAAGCAGTTAATTATGACCATTCGCCGTCAAGGTAAAGTCTGGGAACAGACCTATGTGCATGGTGTACCGCAGGGGCCGATGTCACCGATTGGTGATACTGATGCGAGCGGTACTCGCATCCACTTTAAGCCTTCAGAAGAAACCTTCCGTAATATTCAATTTAGCTGGGATGTGTTGGCTAAACGCTTACGCGAATTATCCTTCCTCAATTCTGGGGTAGGGATTCTGCTTAAAGACGAGCGTAGCGGCAAAGAAGAATTGTTTAAGTATGAAGGTGGTCTGAAGGCGTTTGTTGAGTACTTAAACACCAATAAAACCTGCGTCAATGATGTGTTTCACTTTACGGTACAACGTGAAGAGGATGGGGTTGGCGTTGAAGTGGCGATGCAGTGGAATGATGGTTTTAATGAGAGCATTTTATGCTTTACCAACAATATTCCACAGCGTGATGGCGGCACCCATATGGCGGGCTTTCGTTCGGCACTGACTCGTAGTCTGAATAACTACATTGAGGCTGAAGGTTTAGGTAAGCGTGAGAAAGTAAGCACCACAGGTGACGATGCCCGTGAAGGTCTGACTGCGATTATTTCGGTCAAGGTGCCTGATCCTAAGTTTAGCTCGCAAACCAAAGACAAGTTGGTGTCGTCTGAGGTGAAAACTGCAGTTGAGCAGGAGATGGGTAAGTTCTTCGCCGACTTTTTATTAGAAAGTCCAAACGAAGCCAAGGCCATTGTTGGCAAAATGATTGATGCGGCCCGCGCCCGTGAAGCCGCTCGTAAAGCCCGAGAAATGACCCGTCGCAAAGGTGCCCTCGATATTGCTGGGCTGCCGGGTAAGCTGGCCGATTGCCAAGAGAAAGATCCGGCGTTATCAGAGTTATACATTGTGGAAGGGGACTCTGCTGGCGGATCTGCCAAGCAGGGACGAGACCGTAAAACCCAAGCTATTTTGCCGCTGAAAGGTAAAATTTTAAACGTTGAGAAAGCACGCTTTGATCGGATGATTTCGTCCCAAGAAGTGGGTACTTTGATTACAGCGTTAGGCTGTGGAATTGGTCGTGAAGACTACAATATTGACAAGTTGCGCTATCACAACATTATCATCATGACCGATGCTGACGTGGATGGTTCGCACATCCGTACCTTATTGCTCACCTTTTTCTTCCGTCAATTACCCGAGTTAGTTGAGCGTGGCTATATCTATATTGCTCAGCCGCCGCTGTATAAAGTTAAGCGCGGTAAGCATGAGCAATATATCAAAGATGATGAGGCCATGGATGAATACATGACCCAAGCGGCATTGGAAGAAGCCAGCTTGCATGTTAATGAAAACGCGCCAGGCTTATCCGGTGCTGCGCTTGAAAGCTTAGTTAATGAATACCGTGGAGTGATGAAAACCTTAGATCGTTTATCACGCCTGTATCCAAAAGAAATGACCGAGCATTTTGTCTACCTGCCACGCTTAGAAGCTACCGAGCTTACTAGCCAATCAGCTGTTGCTGCTTGGGTTGAGTTACTGCAAGCAGAGTTAGATGCAGTAGAAAAATCAGGTGAGACCTATACGGTCTCGGTCCGTGAAGATAAAGAGCGAGGTTTATGGTTGCCTGAAGTTAAAATTAAGGCCCATGGTTTAGCTAATTATGTCACCTTTAACCATGATTTCTTCGGTAGTAATGATTACCGGAGCATGACTGAGCTTGGTGCTAAGCTGAATCAGTTACTGGAAGAAGGCGCTTACGTTAAGCGTGGTGAGCGCACTAAAGCGGTCAGCTCGTTTAAAGAAGCACTTGATTGGCTACTCACTGAAAGCATGCGTCGCCACAGTGTACAACGCTATAAAGGATTAGGTGAGATGAACCCAGAGCAATTGTGGGAAACCACCATGGATCCCAATACCCGCCGGATGCTGCAAGTCACTATTGAAGATGCAGTGGCCGCGGATCAGATCTTTAATACCCTCATGGGCGATCATGTAGAACCCCGCCGCGAGTTCATTGAAACCAACGCTTTAGCTGCCTCTAACTTAGATTTTTAGTTAAGGTTATACGCTTAAGAAAAGGCGAGCTCAAGATGAGCTCGCTTTTTTTGTACCGCTAATTAAGAATCCACAGTGGTTAAAATAGGCAGATATAAGCGCGCAATTAAGCCTTGGGGCTGGTTGCTGCTGAGGGAGAGTTGTCCTTGATAGCGATCGGTAATGGCCTGCACGATGGCCAGTCCAAGGCCAGAACCTTGCTGATTACTGGCGCGCCAGAAGCGTTGATGCATCTGTGCCAGTTGCTGCTGATCGAGGCTAAGCCCTTGATCCTTCACCTCAAAAATTAGATCTTGCTCGATTTGGCTGAGGGTGAGGGTAATCGGTTGCTGGTGGCTATAGCGCAGGGCATTTTCTAATAAATTGCGCAGAGCAATCACCGCTAAGGATTCAGGTAGTGCTAAGCGCACCGGTTGTTGCAGCTGGTTATCGAGTTGAATCCATTGTGGTTGTAAGTTGGTAAGTTCTGACAGGCTAACGCGTACTACCTGATCGGCCAGTACCCCTTGTTCATCTTCAAATAGCTCAGTGGCTTCAACCCGCGCCAATAACAGTAATTGCTCTAGGGTGCGCTGTAGACGTTCAACGCCATGCTCGGCTTTAGTCAGCGCGACTTGCGACTGCTCACCGTTGGTCATCTGGGCCAGTTGTAGATGGGTTTTTATTGCAGTAAGCGGGGTGCGTAGCTCATGGGCGGCATCTCCGGTGAAGCGCCGTTCTCGAGCTAATAAATCCTCAATTCGGGCAAATAGCTGATTTAACGTATCAACCAAGGGCGCTAGCTCGTGGGGTAAAGGCTTGAGCGGTAAGGGGGCTAAATCATTGGCTGAACGTTGAGCTAGGCTATGGCGCAACTGTTTAAGCGGTGCTAAACCTTGGCCAATTCCAAGCCAGATCAGCACCAAACTTCCCAGCAAAGCTAAGAGTACCGGTAACGCAGCAGCGATTAAGATCGAGCGCTCCAAGGCTTCACGTTCTTCCATGCGATCAGCGGTGGTAACCATTAATTGATTACGGGTCAGGGTAAAGGTGCGCCAGCGATCGGCATCAACGCTGGTTTCGCTAAAGCCGCCGGCATGGCTCGCTAAAGCCTGACTGGGGCTGCTGGGGGTATGCACCAAGACTTCGCCCCGCAGCGAGTTAACTTGGCAGACTAAGCCATCAGGAATCCCCAGCTGATCAGTGGCTAATGGATTACTAGGAATCAGTAGCGGTGGCGGCAGTTGCTCTAATAAGCCAGCGACCATACGCGCTGAAGAGGCTAAGCGCTCATCTAGGGCGTAGGAGACCTCTTTACGCAAATCACCCAGCAACCAGATAGCTGCTAAGGACCAGAGCAAAATAAAGGTACCACTGAGGGTCAGCAGGAGGCGGCGGCGAATACTCATGGTGCCGGGCCTAAACGAAAGCCTAAACCGCGGACAGTTTCCACAATCTGGCTGCCCAGCTTACGGCGCAAATTATGGATATGCACATTCAGCGCATTGCTTTCTACACCCTCACTAAAACCATAGAGACTGTCTTGTAGTTGCTCGCTGCTGAGAATGCGCCCAGGGCTATGCAGTAACGCCATCAATAACGCATGCTCTTTGGCTGAGAGTAAGACCGGTTGCTGATTGAGAGTGACCGACTTCCCAGAAGGATCGTAAGTGAGTGCTCCATACTCAATTAAATTACTGCTTCGGCCGCTGCTGCGGCGTAATAAGCTGTGCAACCGAGCAGCTAGTTCCCGTAAGTCAAAGGGCTTGAGCAAATAATCATCGGCCCCCGCCTGTAGGCCAGCTACGCGCTGGGTGACGGCATCGCGGGCGCTTAAAATCAGCACCGGTAAATCGATTCCTTGCTTACGTTGCCGCTCTAAAAAAACTAAGCCGTCTTCATCGGGCAGGCCTAAATCTAAAATTAAAGCATCAAAACTGGCCAGTTTTAAAGCTTGTTCAGCAGCGGCAGCAGTGGCCATATGGTCTACGGTAAAGCCTTGTACGGTTAATCCAGCCACTACGCCTTCGGCAATTAAGTGGTCATCTTCAACTAAAAGTACATGCATCGAGCCTGATCCTTACGCCATTAAGTGACGCACTAGCAAAACGTAAGCCTGTATCATACAGCGGATTTCTTAATCCTAGATTAATCGCCATCGGTAGAATACTAACGCAAACTATTCTTAAAGGGTGTGTCATGCCTCGTTTACTCTCATGGTTGCTGTTGTTCTGGTTAATTCCAGCCCAGGCATTTATTACCAATCAAGATGATTTTTTACCGGTGGAACAGGCGTTTCAGTTTGAATTGATTCAGCCTGATCAAGGTCAGCCAATTTTGGCTTGGAAGATCGCCGATGGTTATTATCTTTACCAACATAAGCTTGGCTTAATTGATGACAGTGGAACGGCGGTTGAGTTGGAGTTGCCGCCGGGAATTCCCCATTCTGATGAGTATTTTGGTGATTCTGAAATTTACCGTAATCAACTCTCAATTAATTTGCCTGAAGCTGTCGAGCCACCTTACGAGGTGCGCTGGCAAGGTTGTGCGGATGCAGGTTTATGTTATGCACCTCAAGAGTTAGTTATTGGTGGCGAGTTAAGCCAAACGGGAGCGCCTGCGTTAGCTGAGGATCAAAGCATTGCTGCCACCTTGGCCGATGCTGGGTTGTTGTGGAATTTAGTGGCCTTTTTTGGCATGGGCTTACTGTTAGCCTTTACTCCGTGCATGCTGCCAATGCTGCCGATTCTAACCAGTGTAGTGGGTGGCGCTCAGCGTGGTGGCTGGAGCGGCGCGCGGCTGGGACTGGCCTTTGTGCTGCCGATGGCATTGGTGTATGCACTCTTGGGGGTATTGGCGGCTAAGCTTGGGGGCAACTTACAGGCCGCGCTACAGCAGCCGTGGCTCCTGATTCCCTTTGCTGGAATTTTTATTGCTTTAGCCTTAGCTCAGTTTGGGGTGTATACCCTGCAATTACCGGCAGTGATTCGTGATCGCTTACAAACGGTAGATCGCAAACAAAAAGGCGGCAACATGCTGGGCGTGGCGATTATGGGAGCGTTGTCGGCATTGCTGGTGGGCCCCTGCATGACCGCACCGTTAGCCGGAGCGCTGCTGTATATCGCCCAAAGTGGTGATGGCGCAACCGGTGGACTGGCATTATTTGCCCTTGGCTTAGGGAGCGGAACGCCACTGCTGTTAGCGATTAGCTTTGGTATGCGCTGGATGCCAAAACCTGGGGTATGGATGGAAAACGTCAATAAAACCTTTGGCTTTGCCTTAATTGCAGCCGCTATTTTAATCACTCAACCGCTGTATAGCGATACCTTGGCCTTGGGTTTATGGGGCGCTTGGTTATTGAGTGTAGCGGTATTTTTTAGCCAGGTGCAGGCTACGAGTAAGCTGTATTTTATCGGTCGTTATTTAGCTTTTTTATTAGGGATTTGGAGTGCGGCCATGATTTTTGGAGCGGCCGCTGGAGGTTATGATCCTTTGCGTCCACTTTCAGGCTTAACAGCCGGTGCATCGGTAGCCAGTGCTCATCAGCAGCAGTTTTTGCGTACGCCATCGGTTGATGAGCTAAAGCAACAGCTGGCCCAAGCACAGCAACAAGAGCAATGGGCATTAGTGGATTTTTACGCCGACTGGTGTGTTTCTTGTAAGGTGATGGAACGTGAAGTATTTGCTAAGCCAGAGGTACAACAGGCATTAGCTGGCATGCGTTTACTGCAAATTGATGTGACTGATAACACCAAAGCACAGCAGGCCTATATGCAAGAAATTAGTATCATGGGGCCCCCGACGATTTTATTTATCTCCCCTGATGGTAGCGAGATTCGAGCCCAGCGTATTACTGGAGAGGTCAATGCTGAGCAATTTTTGGCTTACTTAGCCCGCGCTAAAGGAGAGGCTTAATGTTAAGTGTTAACTTGGGACCTTTAGCTATTCCAGCAAACTTAGCGTTATTGTATTTAGGCTTTTTTATCGCCTGGATGACCGGCTGGATTATTGGCCGTAAGCGTGGAGTTAATCCAGAATCAGCACTTTTTAATATGCTGTTAGGCGGTGCCTTAGTTGCTCGAATCGCCTTTGTGGTGAGTTATTTTGAGCAATATAAAGCCCAGCCGTTAGGCATGCTGGATATTCGTGATGGCGGTTTTTTACTCATCCCAGGATTGATTGCCGCGATTGTGATTGGCGTGTTATATGCTATTTGGCAGCGATCATTACGTACACCGCTGAGTATTGGCGTGGTGGTTGGTGCTATGATTTGGGGGGCTGGAATTTCACTGTTGAGTGCCTTTGAAAGCAGTCAAAGTATCCCTGAGTTGGCCTTGCGTGACTTGCAGGGAAATCCTGTGGCTTTGCATGAGTTAGACGATAAACCCTTAGTGGTGAATTTGTGGGCGACTTGGTGTCCACCTTGTCGTCGCGAAATGCCGGTATTAGAAGCGGCACAAAAAGCCAATCCAGATGTCCGTTTTGTGTACGTCAATCAAGGTGAAGGGCAAGAATTAGTGGCTGATTTTTTATTGCAGCAACAATTAGAGCTATCCGGTGTATTACTTGACAGTGGCGCGCGGGCGGGACAAGCCGTCGGTTCGCGCTCCTTGCCTACCACCTTATTTTATAACAGTGGCGGTCAGTTGCAGCACAGTCATTTGGGTGAGCTGTCCAATGCCAGTTTAGATCATTCGTTGAAGCACATTAAAGCTTCAGCTAAGTAATAGAGAACAAGGAAATTTTTAATGAAACCATTTGCAATTGCATCACTCGCTGCACTTTTAGCCGCGCCTGCTGTGGCGCTAGACGCAGACTATCCTGCGCCGATTAAAGCCATGCAAGA
Source organism: Thiopseudomonas alkaliphila (assembly GCF_001267175.1). Lineage (NCBI taxonomy): Bacteria > Pseudomonadati > Pseudomonadota > Gammaproteobacteria > Pseudomonadales > Pseudomonadaceae > Thiopseudomonas > Thiopseudomonas alkaliphila. The sequence continues at coordinate 1,882,204 of NZ_CP012358.1, forward strand.
GCGTGGCATTGAAGTGTTAGAGAAGGTCGACGCGCCGGCCAATCTAACCGCTTACACTGCACTGTATCAGGGCCGCCCTTTAGTGTTGTATGTAACCGCAGACAATAAGCATGCGTTAATCGGTAGCTTACTAGATGAGCAAGGGACAGACTTAACTAGTTCGGTAATTGAGGAAAAAATTGCCCGTCCCCAAGGGGAAAAAATGTGGGCAGAAATGGAGAAAATGGATTGGATTAAAGATGGTTCAGATAAAGCGAAGCAGGTCGCCTATGTTTTTACTGATCCCAATTGCCCTTACTGTAAAAAATTCTGGGCCGATGCGCGTCCTTGGGTAGATGCAGGAGAGGTTCAGCTGCGCCACTTTGTGGTAGGTATGTTAAGTGAGGGCAGTGCGAAAAAAGCAGCGTCTATCTTAACGGCTAAAGATCAAACCAAAGCATTAAATGATAACGAGAGTGGTAAAAAAGCAGCAAAAGAAATTACCGTGTCCGCGGCAGTGAAAAAGCAGTTAGACACTAATATGCAGATGATGCAAGGATTAGGTGCAAGCGGTACACCAGCGATTTTCTATAAAGATGAAACGGGTTTACTGCAACTGCAGCCCGGTGCAGCCAGTGCTGAAAAACTGGTGGAAATGTTTGGTGCTAAACCGAAGAAATAATCTTGGGTTAAGCAAAAAAGGCGCTATCACAGCGCCTTTTTCATTTTTAATTTTAGCTTCAGTCGTTAGCGAGCACTGCGAATGCCTTGGCTTAGCTCGCGGCACAGTGCCAGCACCTCATCCACAGCTTGCTGATCATTCTCAGCTTGCTCGATTTTATTGACTAAAGCTGAACCGACCACCACGCCATCAGCACGCTTGGCAACTTCTGCCGCATGTTCAGGGGTGCGAATTCCAAAGCCAATACATACCGGTAAATCTGAGTGGCGACGAATTCTCGCGACGGCTTCTTCCACTTGATCCATGGTAGCTGAACCAGCTCCTGTGACTCCGGCAACGGAAACATAATAGACAAAACCAGCGCTTCCGGCTAAGACCGTAGGTAACCGTTGATCGTCAGTGGTGGGAGTGGTTAAGCGAATAAAATCTAATCCAGAGGCTTGGGCGGGCGTACAAAAATCAGCGTTATGTTCGGGGGGTAAATCCACCACAATCATGCCATCGACGCCAGCGGCTGTGGCATCGGCAATAAATTGCTCAACACCGTAGTGATAAATAGGGTTGAAGTAACCCATTAATACCACTGGAGTTTCTTGGTTAGTTTGACGAAACTCACTGACCATTTGTAACGTTTTACGTAGATTTTGACCGTTGGCCAATGAGCGTAAGTTAGCCTTTTGAATCGCAGGACCATCGGCCATTGGATCGGTAAAGGGCATCCCTAGCTCGATAATATCGGCCCCAGCGGCTGGTAAACCCTTAAAAATTTGCAGCGCCGCTGAATAGTTAGGATCCCCTGCAGTGACAAAGGTAACTAGTGCGGCACGATTTTCTTGTTTTAGCTTGGCAAAGCAATCTGTAAAGCGGCTCATGCTGGTTGCTCCTCTAGGTTTAAATAGTGCATGACCGATTGCATGTCTTTATCACCACGGCCAGAGAGATTCACTACCATTAGGTGATCAGTTGGCAGTTTGGGTGCTCGTTTAAACATTTCAGCCAGCGCGTGGGAGGATTCCAGTGCCGGAATAATTCCCTCTAAACGGCAGCACTCTTGGAAGGCGGCTAAGGCTTCATCATCTGTAATTGCGGTATATTCCACCCGACCGATATCATTTAACCAAGAGTGTTCAGGGCCAATACCTGGGTAATCTAAGCCTGCAGAGATTGAGTGAGCATCTACAATTTGGCCATCTGCATCTTGCAGTAAGTAGGTTTTATTACCGTGTAATACTCCCGGTTTGCCACCTTTTAAGCTGGCCGCATGCAAGCCAGTTTCTACCCCTTTACCGGCGGCTTCTACGCCAATAATGTGGACGCTGCTGTCATCTAAAAACTCATGGAATAGTCCCATGGCATTTGAGCCACCGCCAATGCAGGCGATTAAGCTATCGGGTAGACGGCCTTCTTGTTCCTGTAGTTGCTGGCGGGTTTCCTTGCCAATGACCGCTTGGAAATCGCGCACCATGGCCGGATAAGGGTGAGGGCCTGCCACCGTACCAATTAAATAAAAGGTGCTATCGACATTGGTTACCCAGTCGCGCAGCGCTTCGTTCATGGCATCTTTTAATGTGCCGGTACCAGCGGTTACCGGAATCACCTCAGCCCCTAATAACTTCATCCGAAATACGTTAGCTTGTTGGCGCTCAATATCGGTTGAGCCCATATAAATAACGCACTGCAAACCAAAGCGAGCAGCTACTGTGGCGGTGGCAACACCATGCATACCAGCACCAGTTTCAGCAATAATGCGCTTTTTACCCATGCGTCGGGCCAGTAAAATTTGGCCAATACAGTTATTAATCTTATGCGCACCGGTATGGTTGAGTTCTTCACGCTTGAGATAAATTTTAGCTCCGCCACAAAACTCAGTAAGGCGCTCGGCAAAATACAAAGGGCTTGGGCGACCTACATAATCACGCTGAAAGTAAGCTAGCTCTTGGGCAAAGGCTGGGTCCTGTTTCGCTGCTTCGTATTCTTTGCCTAGTTCTAAAATGAGTGGCATCAGCGTTTCAGCGACGTACTGTCCACCAAACTGGCCAAACAGTCCTTTGGCATCGGGTGCTTGAGAAAACTGGCTCATGATAAGTCCTGTTAAAAATAATTAATGGCGTCAAGTTAAAGGATTGATTGGCGCAATAAAAGCGATATTATTGAGTGAATAGGTTAGGAAAACTCACATATGGAATCGGTAGAACTCCCTCCGCTTAATGCACTTCGGGCGTTTGAAGCAGCGGCTAAACATCAAAGTATCAGTCTTGCTGCAGATGAGTTGTGTGTGACCCATAGCGCAGTGAGCCGACAAATTAAACAATTAGAAGAATACTTAGCAGTAACGCTATTTAGTAAACAGGGGCGCGGCGTAAAACTCACAGAAGCCGGTGAGCGCTTATATCAGGCAAGCCATCAGGCGTTTAATCTGTTGCGACAAGTGACTTGGCAGCTTCAGCAGCAACAACAGGAAGCACCTTTTGTGCTGAGTTGTCCTGGTAGTTTGTTGGCGCGTTGGTTAATCCCTAGACTCGATCAACTGAAGCACGATCTGCCCCAGTTACAGTTACAAGTAGTGACCCATGAAGGCGATGATGCAGTCGATATTCATAATCCCTATGTTAATGCTTACCTAAGCTTTAGCCAGCCGCCTTGGCCACAGCAGATGCACGTGATTGAATTGGCCGATGAGCGAATAGGGCCAGTGGTTAGTGGCTATTCAGCATTAGCAGAACAATTACAGCAGGCAAGTCCTGAGCAGTTAACTCAGGTGCCATTGCTATATACACAGTCAAGGCCACAAGCATGGCCCAACTGGTTGGCCGCCCATGGCTTAACTGTCGAACAATTATCCTTTGAGCAAGGTTTTTCCCATCTTTATTATTTGTTAGAAGCTGCTGTTGCAGGTTTAGGAGTAGCCATTGCCCCCGAGCTTTTGGTGCAAGATGATATGGCCAAGCAGCGTTTAATTGCCCCTTGGGGCTTTCATAACACCTCAGGCAAGCTGGTTTTACTGCTGCCTAAGCAGAAACTAAACCCGCAGGCGCAACTGTTTGCCCGTTGGTTACAACAGCAAATTGCATCAGGTGAAGAGGGGGGAAAATCAGTTCAGAACTAAAGTCGTAGGCGAGTTTCGAAGCACTTGACAAGTGCGGGGTCTGAACGTAACTTTTCAAACGACTGTTTGAGAGTGGCAAAAACGATGATTCCCACTCTTTTTTTAGAATCTTGTTGTGGATTTACGCAAGGTCATTACACCTAGAGGTGATTCAACTATGGCTAACTATAAAGCTCCTTTACGCGATATTCGCTTTGTTCGTGATGAATTATTAGGTTACGAAGCGCACTACCAAAATTTAAACTGTGAAGACGCAACACCGGATATGGTTGATGCGATTCTTGAAGAAGGGGCTAAATTCTGTGAAGAAGTTTTAGCACCATTAAATCGCGTAGGTGACCAAGAAGGCTGTACTTGGAGTGCTGAAGGTGTGACCACGCCGACCGGTTTTAAAGAAGCCTATCAGCAGTTTGTTGAAGGTGGCTGGCCAAGCCTAGCTCACGACGTTGAGCACGGTGGTCAGGGCTTACCTGAGTCACTGGGGATTGCTATCAGTGAAATGGTGGGTCAGTCGAACTGGTCATGGGGTATGTACCCAGGTCTGTCCCACGGTGCAATGAATACACTGCACGCTCACGGTACAGAAGAGCAACAAGCCACTTACTTAACTAAATTAGTCTCCGGTGAGTGGACCGGTACCATGTGCTTAACCGAGCCACACTGTGGTACTGACTTAGGTATGCTGCGTACTAAAGCTGAACCTAATGCCGATGGTAGCTACAGCATTACAGGTACTAAGATCTTTATTTCAGCCGGTGAACACGACATGGCTGATAACATCGTGCACATTGTATTAGCCCGCCTGCCTGATGCGCCGCAGGGTACCAAGGGTATCTCGTTATTTATCGTGCCTAAGTTCTTACCGAACGCTGAAGGCGGTGTGGGTGAGCGTAACGGCGTGACCTGTGGTTCTATTGAACACAAAATGGGTATCCACGGTAACTCAACTTGCGTGATGAACTTTGACGCGGCGACCGGTTTCTTGATTGGTCCACCAAACAAAGGTCTAAACTGCATGTTCACCTTTATGAACACTGCTCGTTTAGGTACTGCACTACAGGGCTTAGCCCACGCTGAAGTTGCGTTCCAAGGCGGTATTGAATACGCCCGTGAGCGGATCCAGATGCGTTCTTTAACCGGACCTAAAGCACCAGAAATGGCTGCTGACCCAATCATCGTACACCCTGATGTGCGCCGTATGTTACTGACCACTAAAGCCTTTGCTGAAGGTAATCGTGCGATGTTGTACTACGCAGCACAACAGGTTGATATTCTGCAGCGCAGTAAAGATGAAGAAGAGCGCAAAGCAGCGGATATGATGCTGGGCTTCTTAACCCCAATCGCTAAAGCCTTTATGACCGAAACTGGTTTTGAAGCGGCTAACCACGGTGTACAGATTTTTGGTGGCCACGGTTACATCTCTGAGCACGGTATGGAGCAGAACGTACGTGATAGCCGTATTTCTATGCTGTATGAAGGTACCACTGGGATTCAAGCGCTTGACTTATTAGGCCGTAAAGTTCTGATGACTCAAGGCGAAAGCTTAAAAGGCTTTACCAAGGTAGTACACAAATTCGTTAAAGCTAACGAAGAAAACGATGCGGTTAAAGAGTTCGTGGCGCCGCTTGCAGAGCTCAACAAAGAGTGGGGCGACATCACTATGAAAGTAGGGATGGCAGCGATGAAAAACCGTGAGGAAGTCGGTGCAGCTTCTGTGGATTACCTGATGTACTCAGGTTATGCTTGCCTTGCTTACTTCTGGGCTGATATGGCGCGTTTAGCTGCCGAGAAAATTGCTGCAGGCACCACTGAAGAAGCGTTCTACAAAGCGAAAATTCAGACTGCACGTTTCTACTTTGCTCGTATTCTGCCGCGTACTCGCGCGCACGTAGCTGCAATGTTATCTGGTGCAGATAACTTAATGGATATGGCTGACGAAGACTTTGCATTAAGTTACTAAGACTTAGGTCTTGGAACGACAAAAAGGCCCATGCAAATGGGCCTTTTTGTGTTATAAGTATATGCATTCTTATATCTTTTAAAGTCATCACGCTTTGTAAGCTTTCTCTTACAAAGCGTGATGACTTTTTCGTATTCCATACTTTTTATTGCGCACTATAATGGCACCCAAGGAATGAGGCAGGGCGCCTCCTACTAGAAGTGAATCTAGCGGCAACCATGAGGGTTGAGCTTACAAGGATGTCAGGAGAAAACCACACACGACGAAAGCTGTGGTAAAAGGACAACGACAGGAGTCGTTCATCAGGAGTGGAATCTGATGATAGTAAGGATCCTTGATTGACAGGGATGTAAGGAAACAGTCTGCAAAACCCCGCTTAGGCGGGGTTTTATTTTTCTGCTAAATAATTAGCTCAGTGCGCAACCTGTACCCCGTAGACCACAGTAACCATTGGGATTCTTGGCTAAATACTGTTGGTGTTCCGTTTCTGCATAATAAAACCGAGGAGCCATGGCTATTTCGGTAGTGATCATCCCTTTGCCATAGCGATTCAATTGCTTTTGAAATTGAGCCTTTGAAATCTCGGCTAATTCCAGTTGTTCCGCCAGTGAGCAGTAAATGACCGAGCGATACTGACTGCCAATATCATTGCCTTGGCGCATGCCTTGGGTTGGGTCATGGGACTCCCAAAAAACCGTTAATAAATCCCAGTAAGCTACTTGCTTAGGGTTATAAACCACCTTGACTACTTCAGCATGCTGAGTCTGGCCCGTACATACTTCAAGATAACTAGGGTTGTCGATTACTCCTCCAGAATAACCCACTGCGGTTAAGTAAACCCCTGGCTGCTGCCAAAAGCGGCGCTCTGCGCCCCAAAAACATCCCATACCAAAATAAGCCACTGCTAATCCCGTAGGTGTCGGTTGAGTAAGGGGACGCTGAAAAATAGGGTGAATGGTTTGCATAGCCTAAAGCCTATTAATTAAGAAGAGTGAAAGCAGGGCGGTAAGCCTAGAAACTTTCTGACAACTTTGAAAGCGAAGGGTTGATGTCCTGTAACTGCTTAAGTTCAGGTATGATAGGCAAACATTTTAAGAAAAAGCAGTGAAATAATAAAAACAGAGCGATAGTTTCCAGGAAATATTGAAATATCCTGACTTATCGAGACTTTTGACCAAAATTCACCGCACAAACTTCTACTTAATTATGGACTCCTGCTATGACTACTCTGAAAAATGATCGTTTTCTTCGCGCCCTGCTGAAACAGCCGGTAGATGTCACCCCGGTCTGGATGATGCGTCAAGCAGGACGCTATTTACCTGAGTATCGAGCAAGCCGTGCTAAAGCGGGAGACTTTATGAGTCTCTGCATGAATCCCGAGTTTGCTTGTGAGGTTACGTTACAGCCCCTAGAGCGTTACCCATTAGATGCGGCGATCTTGTTTTCAGATATTCTAACCATTCCAGATGCGATGGGTTTAGGCCTGTATTTTGAAACCGGTGAAGGTCCGCGTTTTCGCAATGTAGTGGATACACCCGAAGCGATTGAAGCGTTACCGATTCCAGATGCCAATGATGATCTGGGTTATGTAATGGATGCGGTGCGCACTATCCGCCGTGAACTCAATGGCCGTGTGCCGCTCATTGGTTTTGCCGGTAGCCCTTGGACTTTAGCTACTTACATGGTTGAAGGTGGTTCTTCTAAGGACTTTCGCAAGTGTAAGGCGCTGATGTACAACAATCCGCAAGCCATGCATATGCTCCTAGATAAGCTAGCGCAATCAGTGACGAGCTACCTGAATGCACAAATTCTCGCCGGTGCTCAAGCCGTACAGATCTTTGATAGCTGGGGCGGTAGTTTATCCGATGTGGCTTATCAAACATTCTCGTTAGCTTATATGCAAAAAATTGTTGATGGCTTAATCCGCGAACATGAAGGTCGCCGCGTACCAGTGATTTTGTTCACTAAAGGTGGTGGTTTGTGGTTAGAGTCAATGGCCGATACTGGCGTTGAAGCTTTGGGGCTTGATTGGACTTGCGACATTGGCAGCGCGCGTCAGCGCGTGGGCGATAAGGTAGCTCTACAGGGCAACATGGATCCTTCGGTACTGTACGCTAGCCCTGATTCGATTCGCGATGAAGTGGCCCGTATTTTAGCCAGCTACGGTACTGGTACCGGTCATGTATTTAACCTTGGCCACGGCATTACACCGCAGGTTGATCCTGAGCATGCAGGCGCCTTTATTAATGCAGTGCATGAGTTATCAGCTAAATACCACGAGCAAAACTAAGCACTCTAGTTTTCGCTAGACCGCTGTATTAGCGATATCCACCAGCCCTGCTAGCCTTAGGTTATGCAGGGCTGCTTGGTTTTATGCCAGTGCTTGCTGCAATTGCTCGGTTAAAAAATCAATCATTACTCGCACCTTCAACGGTAAATAGCGCTGCTTAGGATAAAACGCATAAATTCCCTCTTGCGGCATCACCGGTTGATCCAAGGTTAAGTTGACTAAACGCCCATCGGCGAGAGCATCACGCACTAAAAAGTCGGGTTTATAGATAATGCCTTGGCCGCCAATGGCTGCTATGACTAAGGCATCACCATTATTAGCGGTAAGATTACCGCTAACCTCAACCACAGTTTGTTGATGCGTACCAAATGCCCAGCGATTGGGCTCGCTCAGGCTGTACTGTAAACAGTTATGCTGGGCTAAATCGGCCACAGTTTGCGGTGTGCCGTGTTGCGCTAAATAAGCCGGTGCTGCACACACATGCAGTTGGCAGTCGGCAAGTTTACGCGCTTGTAAGCTGGGGCTATTGGCTAAGCTGCCGATCCGAATCCCCATATCCCAGTGGCCAGCCAATAAATCGATCGCTTGATCTGTTAAACCCAATTCCACTTGCACCTGGGGGTAAGTTTGGCTAAATAACGGCATTAATGGCGCTAGGTATTTAATCCCAAAGCTTAGGGGAACATTCATCCGCAATATCCCTTGGGCTTGGTGCTGCTGGGCGGAGACCATGCGATTGGCCTCACTGATATCAGCCAAAATTCGTTCGCAGGCGGGTAGGTAGTTAACCCCAGGCTCAGTAATGGATAGGCGTCGGGTAGAGCGATGAAACAGCTTAACTCCCAAATATTCTTCTAGCTGTGTTAAATAGCGTCCGGCCATAGTAGGCGAAAGTTCTAGCCGCTCGGCAGCTGCAGAAATACTGCCTTGCTGTGCAGCCAAGACAAACACGCGCATCCCCGTTAATTGATCGAACATTATCTACTCCTAGTACAAAGATTTTGTACATAAAGGGTGATTATCTTTGTTTAGTATACCTATAAGCTAATTGATAGTGATTCTTATCTAGTTTGTGGGGTGTCTTATGTTTCAAACAGCAGCTACAGCATCGGTGCCGAGCCCGATGCCCAGACACTATATTCCCCATGGAGCAGGCCCGTGTTTTTTTATGGACTGGCAGCCAGCCGATGAGTGGGATGCATTAAAAGACTATTTAGCTAGCGTTCAGCAGCGGTTACCGCGTGAGCCAAAAGCTATCGTAGTGATTTCGGCGCATTGGTTAGAGGCAGAATTTACTGTGCTCACTCAAGCCCAACCGCAACTGTTGTTTGATTATTACGGCTTTCCAGAGTCGACCTATCAGCTTACTTACCCTGCAGCCAATGACTTACAGCTAACCGATACTATCGTGCAGCGTATTCAAGGGGCAGGGCTTAGGGTTAATACTGACGCCGAGCGTAACTATGATCATGGTGTGTTTATTCCGTTATTACTGATGTTTCCTGAGGCTCAGATTCCGGTGGTGCAGATTTCCTTACGCCAAGATTTAGATCCAGCGGCCCATATTCAATTAGGCCAAGCTCTTGCGTCTTTAGCCGAAGAAGACGTATTTATTTTGGGCAGTGGCATGAGCTTTCACAATATGCGGGGGTACGGTGATCCTCACTATACTGCTGCGTCCCAGCAGTTTGATCAGTGGTTGACGGATACTTTGTGCCTACCGGTAGCCGAGCGTAATGCCGCTTTAGCTAATTGGCAGCAGGCGCCTGCGGCACGTCTTTGTCATCCTGTAGGTGCCGAAGAACACTTATTGCCGTTAATGGTGGTGGCGGGTGCGAGTGGGCAGCCGGCACAGAAAGCCTTTAGTCAATTACAGCTTAAAACACAAATTTCAGCCTTTGAGTTTGGCTGATTATTTTACTTATCAGAGGTGTCTTGCATGCAACAGTTAATAGGGCAGGTAACAACAGAAAATCCACAGCGCTTAGCCAAGCGTTTAGCCAAACATTGGGCGCACAAATTTCCGGTGACCGAAGATGAGCAGCAGATCAGCATTGAGCTGACAGATTTTGGTCGTTGTGTGATGTGCTATCAAGCCAATGGCTTACAGTTGCAGTTAAGTGCGAGTGCGGAGCAGTTAGCTCAACTTAAGCAGGTGGTGGTTGATCATTTGTTGCGAATGGCTAGTAAAGAAACGCTAGCCTTTAGCTGGCAAACGGCTGAATAAGGGAAAAATCAATGGGGAGTAACACGATGTGGCAGGACAGCAAGCAGCGTTATGGCACTTTCAGCAAGCTATTGCACTGGGGGATGGCCATCTTATTTTTGCAGCAATTCTTTAAATTTGCTGGACGGATCAATGACAATCAGCACTGGCTGGGCAACACCTTTGGTCCTTGGCATGGTTCAGTAGGTAGTTTGTTATTGCTGCTGGTGATTGTGCGGCTAGTTTGGGCCTTTAGCCAGCGTCGGCAGCGGCCATCGACAGCAGGTAGCTTAGGTCTGTTAGCCAAATTAGGACACGGTGTACTCTATGCTTGTATGCTGGCGATGCCCTTAACCGGTATCGCTTTTATGCTAGGTAATGGCTATGGGCTAACAACTTTTGGTATGCAGTGGGTGGCTAAAAGCCCTGACACTATTCCTTGGTTAGCGACGCTTGGTAATTTGCACTCGCCATTGGCTTGGTTATTTGTGTTGTTGGTGCTTGGTCATATTGCTGCGGCTTTGGGCCATCACTGGCTATTAAAAGATAACACCTTAAAACGCATGCTTTAATTCACTTGTCCGTGTCCTAAAATGACGGACAAGTGAAGTGTAAAATCTGCTTAGCTGGTGCTAGGCAGATTTTTTTGTTTTCAGTAGTGGTTTACTAATGCTGGCAGCGAGGCTGCGCAAGGAGGCCAGCTGCTGGCTGATCAGCAAGAGCTGAGTTTGTAATAGCCGCAGGGTGTCGTCCTCTTCGCTGTCGAGATGGCGTAAGCGTACAGTTTGTTGCTGTTCGGTTTCATTGATCAGCTCGATGGTTTGCCGTTGTTTCAGTTGTTCTGCTAAGGCCTCTAAACTGTTAACCAGTAACTGCGCCTCAGCGGATAAATTGCTATAGGTCGGGGCATCTGCCAGTAGTTGACGATGGGCACCTAGCGCCGAAATATAGCCTAGCAAGGTGTGCGACAGCAGTAAAAAGCGAAAACCAACATCGGTTTCTTTACGAAAATGTCCCGGTTCTTTGAGCATATTGGCTAAGGTAACAGAGAGCGCAGCATCGGCATTATGGGCATCGCGGCGTGCTACCCGATAACTCATATCGTTGGTTTTACCGGTTTGATACTCCTGCATAATTTGCTGTAGGTAATGGCTATTAGCGGTTAGGGTGTTAGCCACTACCAGGTTTAAGCGCCGGCCTTGCCAGTCAGGAAGAATTAATAACACTGCTAAACCTGCAATCGCCGCACCAATTAAGGTATCGGTTAAGCGCGGTAAAAACAGATGATAACCGTCACCAATTTGGTTAAAACAAAACAGCACCATCAAGGTAATAAAGGCGGTCGACAACATATAGTGGGTGGTGCGGGTGGCAAAAAAAGCCACCCCAGCGGCCACCGCAAATAGCGCTTGTACCCATAAATAAGGAAACAGGGTAAACAACACCCAGCTGGCACCCAAGCCGGCAATAGTGCCAATAATCCGCTCTACTAATTTAACTCGAGTAGCACCATAGTTCGGCCGGCAGACAAATAGCGCAGTCAGTAAAATCCAAAAGCCTTGATGGGGATGCAGCCATTGCATCACACTAAAACTCACTGCTACTACTAAGGATAAACGCAGCGCATGGCGAAACAGTAAAGAGTTAGGTGTAAGTTGCTGTACGATCCGCTCCCAAGCCTCACGTAAGGTTTTAGGATCACGGTCTAATATCATAGTGTCTTGGCTCAGCGCCAGTGCATCAGGATTAGCGGCATCACTTAGTAAACTATCGAGGGTACTGAGGTTGTTAGCCAGCGCGCGCAATGAGCGCAGTAAATCTCGCCATTCGGAATTGTTTTGTTGGCGTAAATATAAAATTGCTGCTTGTAAATCCTCTAACGCTGCGGTGTGCCCCGCACCGTAATCGAACGGCTGCTTAAACTGAATCGCCTTGGCCAGCGCCTTGCAGGCATCACCTTGCTGGCGCAATAAACGTAAACAGCGAAACAGCACATCGCTGTGGAAGAAAGCTTCAGCTAGTTCTTGGTAAGGGTAATGCGAAGAGCTGGCGCGCTCGTGAATATCTTGGGCTAAAAAATATAACTTCAGGTAGCGACTAACTTTAGGGCTCGGGCGACCGCCACCTACACGGTGTAGGATGATATTTTTGGTGTCATTGAGGGCCGCTACTACTCGGCTATTTTGCTGGGCTAAGGCTAAACGATGACTCTCCACATCCATATTACGTAGCGGTTCAAATAGGGTGGACTTAATTTTTAAGTACTCACATTGACGACGAAATAATCGCGCTAAGCTTTGCTGCAGAGGCTGTTGGGCAAACAGTCCATGCCAAATGACCGAGATCACCCCATAAATAGCCGCCCCGCTAAGCAATACTAAAGAATCATCAAATAAGATAATGGGCTGATCACCTTTTTGTTCTAAACCGATCATGGTGTAAATCGACAGTACTAAGGTGGCAAAGGCAATGGTGCCGTAGCGCTCACTCACTGCACCAAACATAATCAAGGCAAAGGTTGCCACACTGAGGCTAATACCAAACAGCAAAGGGTGAGGGTAGAGCAGCTCGACCGCGGTGGCAGTGATTAAAAAGCAGCCTAAGGTAACTAACAACGTGACTAGACGACCTTGCCAAGTGTCATCTGATTCAGCCAGTGCACTGGCAATCACTCCTAAGAACAGAGGAATTAGCTGCTGCATATTATGCTGCGACCAGCTCCAAGCCATGCAAATAGTCAGCGCGATAAAAAAGCGCACACTGGGGCCAAACTTATCAATCGCCCACACTCGGCGTAAGGGTAAGCGTAGGGTGAACACAGCCATAATGATTTTCTCCTAAAACTCTCGCGCTGAATTGCGAGCTTAATCAGTGCTCAAGTTACTACAACTGGGTGACAATTGGGTGAGAAACAACAGGGCGTTGGTAAAATGTTCCACGTGGAACATTGTGTGCCACGAGGAATAAAACACGCCTAAGATAAAGCAAAAACACTGGTTAAAAGCCCGTATACTTTGGCGTAATTTTACTTTACCAAGAGTGCAGCAATGTTGACTGAACAAACCTTTATTGCCGGCAAAGACGCGGCTTTAGAAACTACCATTGAGCGTTTTCAGCAGCAGCTGCAAAACATAGGCTTTAATATCGAGCAGGCTTCATGGCTTAACCCGGTGCCCAATGTCTGGTCGGTGCATATTCATGACCGTGATTGCCCGCAGTGCTTTACTAACGGTAAAGGCACCACTAAAAAAGCGGCATTGGCTTCGGCTTTAGGTGAGTTTCTTGAGCGCTTATCTTGCAACTATTTTTTTGCCGATTTTTATTTGGGTGAGCAAATCGCCAACAGTGAGTTTGTGCATTATCCCAATGAGCGTTGGTTTGAATTAACCGATAACCAACAATTACCCGCAGGGCTGCTGGATCAGCGTTTATTAGATTTTTATCAAGCCGAGCAGCCGTTACAAGCCAATGCTTTGATTGATTTACAGTCTGATAACTTTGAGCGCGGCATTTGTGCGCTGCCCTTTGTGCGTCAGGCCGATCAGCAAAAAGTATATATTCCGATGAATATTATCGGCAACTTGTATGTATCTAATGGTATGTCGGCGGGTAATAGTCGTGATGAGGCGCGGGTGCAAGCGCTATCGGAGATTTTGGAGCGCTATGTAAAAAACCGAGTATTAATTGATGCCATTAGCCTGCCAGAAATTCCAGCCGCAGTGTTAGCGCGCTATCCGCTAGTAGTAGAGGCGATGCAAGCGATTGAGGCGCAGGGTTTTCCGCTGTATGCCTTTGATGCTTCGCTAGGTGGCGAGTTTCCGGTTATTAGTGTGGTGTTATTTAACCCAAGCAACGGCACTTGTTTTGCCTCCTTTGGCGCACACCCTGATTTTTCCGTAGCCTTAGAGCGCACCGTAACCGAGTTATTGCAAGGCCGTAGCCTAAAGCAGCTGGATGTGTTTTTACCACCGACCTTTGATAACGACCAAGTAGCCGATTACACCAACCTAGAAACTCACTTTACCGATTCAAGTGGTTTAGTTTCTTGGGATTTATTTAGTCAGCAGGCTGATTATGAGTTTGTCGACTGGAGCTTTAAAGGCAGTAGTACTGCTGAAGAGTTTGCCAACTTATTAGCAATTGTGCAGCAGCAAGGAACTGATGCTTATATTGCCGATTATCAGCACCTAGGGATTGACGCTTGCCGCATTATTGTGCCGGGACTGTCTGAAATTTATGAAGTGGAAGACTTAGAGTTAGCCAATAACAACATGGGGCAAGACTTACGTGAACTGGTGCTGAATCTTGCAGACAGTGATTGGCAAGAAGAAGAGTATTTAGAGTTAATTGATGCCTTAACCGAAGAGGGTTTTGATGACTTTATGCCAATTGCCGAGCTAATCGGTGTAGTGCCTACCGCAGGCTCGGTACTGGCTGGGCTGCGTATTGGCGAATTAAAAGCAATGTTGGCGCTGGCTGGTGGTGACTTTGCAGCCGCCATGGAATGGACCGAGTGGACACTGGCCTTTAATAGCAGCGTGTTTTCAGCAGAGCGGCAAAACTATTACCGTTGCCTACATGCATTCCTTAGTTTTGAGTTAGACGGCACCGAGCGCGAATTTGCGGACTACTTGCCTGCATTTAATCGTATGTACGGCGCCGCGGTCGTTCAGCAAGTACAACAGGTAGTAAACGGCGAGTTGCGTTTTGCTGGCTTAGAAACAGTAGACAACAACTTAACCCAGCTTCCTGCCCACCAACGTTTACTCGAGGCTTATCAAAAGTTGCAGCGAGCAAAAAGATCAGCATAAAAGAGAATTGGGTACCTTATCTAAGGTGCCCAGCGTTTGTTTCGGGCTCTGCTGTGTTCAACTGAGTTTACTGGCGGCTGAATTAAGTTTGAATGTCAAAAAACGCCTTAGGCGTAGCTGAAAAAAGTTGTTTAAACGCAGCAATAAATGCCGATACCGATTCGTAACCGCAGCTAAAGGCTACTTCAGTAACCGGTTGTTGCTGTTCGAGTAGGGAAAGTGCGCTGAGCAATCTTAGGCGTTGACGCCATTCACGAAAGGTCAGTCCTGTTTCCTTAATAAATAAGCGACTTAAGGTTTTGCTCGAAACAGTCAGTTGCTCAGCCCACTGCTCCAGCGTGGTGGGGTTTTCTGGGTGCTGGCTTAATTGCTCGGTAATGCGTTTTAGCCGCGAGTCTTCAGGTAGCGGCAGCATTAAATCGTGCTTGGGAGCAGCGGCTAGTTGATCCAGTAATACGCTGGCTAAACGCCCAGCAGCAGAGTCTTCATCGTACTCAATCGGCAGCTGGCTAAAGGCACGGATTAACTCCCTGAGTAATAAATTGACTTCCAGCACCCTGCAGTCAGTACTGCCCCAGGGGGCTGCTGCCGAATCAATATATAAGCTGCGCACCACAGTTTGCGGTTGGCTAGTCACCCGGTGTTCGATGCCTTGGGGAATCCAAATACCCCGTTGTGGCGGCGCTATGTAACGGCCGCTTGCGGTTTTTACCTCCAGCACCCCTTGTAACGCATAGGAAAACTGCACCCACGGGTGGCTATGCCAAAAATCCAAGACATGATTGGGCAGTGATTCAGCTTGTCCGTAAATAGGTCGTGGTAGCTGTGTTAATTGATTGAGATCCAGTAAGGCAGGGCTCATTTTTATGTCCGTTTAGCATTACTCTTAGACTGTTTGTCGTTAGCAGGAAGGTTAGCAACTGCGTATGCTGTGCCGCAATCTTTATTCAGTTGTTGTAAGGAAAGTTAGCCATGTTGGCCAAGTTACGTATTTTATTTGATAACTTTACTCTGATTTTAATCGCTGTCATTGTTACGGCTTCGCTGTTGCCGGCCCATGGTCAAGGCGCGTTGGTGTTTGAGTGGATCACAGCCTTTGCCATTGCACTGTTGTTCTTTTTACATGGCTCTAAATTATCGCGCAGTGCGATTATTGCCGGTGCTATGCATTGGCGACTGCACTTGTTGGTGTTTGCCTGCACCTTTATTTTATTTCCTATTTTAATGCTTGGTTTGCAGCCGGTGCTGCGTCCGCTACTGGGTGATGAGTTATGGGTGGGGATGCTGTATTTATCGGCTTTGCCAGGCACCGTGCAATCGGCGATTGCTTTTACGTCCATGGCGCGGGGCAATATACCGGCCGCGGTGTGTAATGCTTCGGCGTCGAGCTTGGTGGGGATTTTAGTCACCCCGCTGTTGGTCAAAATCTTGTTAGATGCCGATGCGGGAACCACTGGAATGTTAGAGGCGGTGCTAAAAATCAGTGTGCAATTATTACTGCCGTTTATTGCCGGGCACCTTATGCGTCGTTGGATTGGCGACTGGATTGATCGCAACCGTAACTGGTTAAAAAATGTCGATCAAGGCTCTATTTTATTAGTGGTCTACACCGCCTTTAGTGCGGCAGTGGTTGGTGGCTTATGGAGCGCTGTGCCGCCGTTATCGCTGTTGTTACTCACGGTGGTTTGTAGCGTAATTTTAGCCATAGTGCTATGGATGACCACCACGCTGGCGCGCCGGTTACACTTTAATAAAGAAGATGAAATCACCATTGTGTTTTGTGGCTCGAAAAAAAGTATGGCCACCGGTGTTCCTATGGCCCAGGTGTTATTTGCCGGTGGTGCAGTAGGTCCTGCGATCTTGCCGCTGATGATTTTCCACCAAATCCAATTGATGGTGTGTGCCGTGATGGCACAGCATTACGCTAAGCGTGAAAATCTACCCGAAGATTGATCCGTCTTAAGCTTTACAGTAACACCCAAGCGAGCCTGCATCAGCGGCTCGCTTTTTACGTTACACTCAAGCGTAAATGAACTGAATAATGGAGTAAGCGCTAAATGATTGCGGTGCATTACTTTGCGCGGTATCGCGAACAGCTTGGCTTAAGCCAAGAAACCATTGAATGGCAGCCAGAACTTTCTACCTTAGCGGCGTTGCGTGATTACTTGCTCACCCGTGGCGAAGCGTGGCAAGTGCTAGCAGACACTGGGCTAATGTGCGCCCGCAACCAAGAACTGTGTGATTTAAACGAGCCATTACGCGCTGGCGATGAGGTGGCATTTTTCCCCACGGTAACCGGAGGCTAAATGCAAATTTCTGTACAAACCGATGCCTTTGATGCGGGGCAGTTACTGAATCAAATGCAGGCTAAACAGCTAGGCATAGGCGCAGTAGCGAGTTTTGTGGGCTATGTGCGTGACTACAATCAGGACGCTGCCGTGAGCGAGTTATTGCTTGAGCACTACCCAGGCATGACGGAAAAAGCGCTAGAGAAAATCGTTGAACAAGCCGAACAACGTTGGCCGCTGCTGCGAGTTAAGGTGGTGCATCGCGTGGGTTTGTTAGGATTAGGCGAGCCGATTGTTTTTGTTGCGGTAGCTAGCGCACATCGACAGGCTGCATTTGCAGCCTGCGAGTTTATTATGGATTACTTAAAAACCCGCGCACCCTTTTGGAAAAAAGAGCATACCGAGCAGGGCGCACGTTGGGTGGATGGGCGCGATTCGGATCAACAAGCTGCCGCGCGCTGGACGGAGAAATCATCATGTTAGCTGTTTGTGATCGCGATTCATTACGTAGTGTCGAGCAAGCCATTGCTGCGCTGCAAGCACGTATTACGCAGTTGCCGCGTAGTGAAATTATCTCGCTAAAACATGCCGCTGGCCGGGTGCTGCGCGAACCGATTACCGCTTCACTGAATATGCCGGCGTGGGATAACAGCGCGATGGATGGTTACGCGTTTAATTTTGCCCAAGCGCAAGCGGCGGGCTTTAGCTTGCCGGTGAGCGGGCGAATTATTGCTGGCGATACCGAAGCTCATGAGTTGCTGGCGCATACCGCTGTGCGTATTTTTACCGGTGCGCCCTTACCGGCAGGCGCAGATACGGTGGCTGCCCAAGAAGACTGCCAACTAGATGAACAGCAGCGAGTAACACTGCCTGAGCAAAAACAAGGCCAGCATGTACGTTATCAGGCCGAAGAGCTAAAGATAGGGCAGCCCGTGTTGGCACAAGGCACGATGCTGCGCGCACAAGAAATTGGTTTGCTAGCCAGTTTGGGTTACAGCGAGGTACAAGTTTATCGCCCGTTACGTGTGGGCTTAATCAGTAGCGGCAATGAGCTGCGTGAACTGGGTGAAAGTTTAGAACCTGGGCAAATTTACGATGTAAACCGTTACAGCATTGGTAGTTTGCTAGAAGGCTGGGGCTTTGATCTGCAGTGCTACGGCATCATGCCTGATCATGTGCAGGCTTCAGCGCACATATTGGCAGAGGCAGCCGCAGAAAATGACGTACTAATCAGCACCGCTGGTGTATCTGTAGGTGAGGAAGATCATCTTAAAGCAGCCATTGAGCAGTTAGGCGAGTTGCATTTATGGCGAGTGGCTATTCAACCGGGTAAACCGCTGGCGTTTGGTGAAGTAAGGGATACCCCCTGGGTTGGCTTGCCGGGTAATCCTGCTGCAGCATTTGTGACCGCCTTGATAATTGCACGGCCATTTTTGCGTCAAGCCCAAGGTGTCACCACAGAAGAGGTATTAGGTATGCAATTGCCGGCAGATTTTAGCTCCACTAAGCAGCGCCCAAGACGCCAGTATTTGCGGGCTAAACTTCAGCTAAAACAAAATGCCAGCTGGGTCAGCGTGCATCCAAACCAAGGTTCAGCCATGTTAACCGCAGCTAGTTGGGCTGATGGGTTAGCGCTGGTAGAAGCTAACAGTCAAGTGCATGAGCGCGATCTAGTCACCTTTATTCCCTTTAGCCAGCTCGTAGCCTTATAAAGTTAAGTAACTAAATCAGTAGCTAACGCAATTGGCTGTCTTTACTGCCGCGGCGGTTGTAGCCGCTAAACGCCGCTTCTTGTTGATCGATTTTAGTTTGGCAAGGCACACATAAACGCACACCCGGTAGAGCTTGGCGGCGCGCCTCAGGAATCGGCGCGTCGCATTCTTCACAATGACTTAAGCTTTCACCTTGGGGTAATTGGCGACGTGCTCGTTGCACGGCATCGTCAATGCTGTCGTCAATTTGTTCTTGTACTGCGCCTTCTTTAGCCCATCCCGTTGCCATAAAAGACTCCTCACAAATTTAATCTTAGAGTGGCACGCCCACAATCACGCTAGAGGCTTTAAATAACGCCGTAACCGAACTGCCTTTTTTAAGCTGCAAGTTTTTAGCGCTTTCATTGGTGACAATCGCTGCAACGCTGCCACTATCGGACAGGTTAACCACCACTTCAGTGTTTACCGCACCGGTTTGAATACGCTCTACAACGCCGGTTAACTGGTTACGTGCAGAAAACTTAACGTCATCGGCTTCGGTTACCAAAATAATTGATGAGGCCTTAATTAGTGCAAAGGCTTCTGCACCTTGGGTTAAGCCAAGTTCTTTAACGCTAGCGCTGGTGACGGTAGCTGTAATGAGGTGCCCGCCTGGAATTTCCAGTTGCACTTCATCATTGACTGCGCCTTTAGCGACGGTTTTTACGGTGCCAAAAAATTGGTTACGGGCGCTGGTTTTCATGCCTAATCTCCGAATGACTAATAAATCATCTGCCATGCTGTTCGCATGCAGACTCAGTTGCTGTAAAAAGCGTTGGTGCATATCTTCTAGCTGTTTAAAGTTTTCAATCAATTGCATGCCGCGCTCGGTAAGTACTGTTGAGCCGCCGCCTTTACCACCCGTGGTGCGATGCACCAACGGCTGCCCGGCAAGGTTGTTCATGTGATCCACAGCATCCCACGCCGCTTTGTAGCTCATCTTCATAGATTTAGCTGCCTGCGAAATAGAACCAAGCTCGGCAATGCGCGACAGTAAATCCATACGGCCATGCCCACCGATACTGCGCTCGCCAGCGGTCAGCCAAATTTGCCCTTGTAAGCCTAAGGCCATCGTTTTTTTACTCATAGCAACCTCTTATTCATCCTCGTGGCAGTATAAGCGTTGGCGCTTGAGCCGGTTGCGCGCTATATCAACAGTAGTGCGCTAGGTTTTGGCCATTGTGGTACTAGCCAAGAGAAGAATCAGGCGGGGATAGCTGCACCTGAAAACAACTGCCGATCGGAGTAGGGAGTACCTCAATCTGCCAGCCTTGCTGTTGGCAAATGCGCCGCACTAAGGATAAGCCTAATCCTAAGCCTTCACCACGGGCATTGCTGCCACGAATAAACGGCTGAAATAAATCTTCTTGTAGCTCAGGTGCAATTCCTACACCGGTATCCGTTACGCTAAAGCCTTGTTGGTTCAGACTCAGTTGTACCTGACCTTGTTCCGTATAGTGCAGGGCATTGCGCAGTAAATTAGCTATGACTGTACGTAATAAGGTGTGGTTATAGCGGATGGCGCTAGGCTGGCTTTGAACTTGATAGTCAAAGGTCAGCCCTTTTTGCGCAAAGGCGGGTTGCCATTGGGCGTATTGCTGCTGGGCGACCTCAATCAAGGTGGCACTATCGGTTAAGGTCGGAGCGCTACTACGGCCACGGGCGAGCATTAAAAAGGTTTGCACTAAATCTTGCATTTCATTGCTGGCGCGCTGAATGCGTTGTAATTGTTCACGCTGTTTGGGCGTTAGCTCAGCGGCCTCTAGTAACTCACAAGAGCCGGCAATAATCATTAGCGGCGTGCGTAGTTCATGGCTCACATCGCTGGTAAAGAGTTTTTCCCGAGCGAGAGTATCGCGCAGAGCGCCAAGGGTTTGATCAAAGGCAGCGGCAAGATGCCCAATTTCATCGGCCGCATATTCTGCGGCTAAGGGCGGTGCGCCGGCCAGAAGTTGATCCCGTTGTTGCACTTGTTCGGCCAAGCGGCTGACCGGTTGCATAATGGTGCGCGCCATAGCTTTACCTAGTAACCAGGCAGCGATCACACTGATAATAAAGCCCGCCAGCACCACTCTAAATAGTGCATTTTCCCGAGCTTCAAATTCGTGCTGCTCTTGGACTAATAAATAGCGAGTGCCGTCTATATCTTGGCGATAGACATAGAATGCCTCGTCGCCATCAACCATTTCGGCAAAGCCCAGTTTGGCTTTAGCAAATTGCGGTGGGATTGGGTAATCGGTTGAACCTTGGGCATAAAAATGCGTGCTGGGATCAAGTCTAGGTGGGCGCTGATTGGCTAAATCTTCGTGCACCACAATATTTAATTCACGGTGCAGCTCTTGGGAGACCAGATGCTCCTCAATAAAGTGCACAATCGCCACAATACTTAAGGAAAAGATGCCACTGACCAGTAAGGTCATCAGGGTAAAGGCAATAATAATGCGCCGGGCGAGGGGTTGTTTGGCTGACATAGGGCACCTAAGACTTATAGTAAAACAGCACGATTATTGCGTCGCTAGCCGAAAACCTATGCCATGTACCGTGTGTAGCAGGGGGCTGGCAAAAGGCTTATCAATCACTTGGCGTAATTGATGGATATGGCTGCGTAGGCTATCACTGTCAGGCATATCTTCACCCCAGAGCGCTTCTTCTAAGGTTTCTCGCCGAACCACCGCGGGGCTGCGCTGCATTAACAGGGTAAGCAGTTTTAAGCCCAAGGGGTTGAGTTTTAGTGCTTGCTGTTGGCGGCTAACCTGTAAGGTATCTTGATCAAGGGTTAAATCAGCCACTTGCAACAGGCGTTTCACGCTGCCACTGCTGCGGCGCAGTACCGCCTGTATCCGTGCCACCAATTCCGACAGGGCAAAGGGTTTAACTAAGTAATCATCGGCACCGGCATTTAAACCTTGCAGCCGATCATCTAAGGCATCGCGGGCGGTGAGCATAATAATCGGCGTATGATTCTGAGCATCTTGGCGCAGCCGTTGGCAAACCTGATAGCCATCAATTCCTGGCAGCATAATATCCAGCACAATTAAATCGTAGCTGTTACTGACCGCTAGATGTAGACCACTTAGGCCGTCTTGGGCACAGTCTACGGTAAAGCCCTTAAGCTGCAGATAATCCAAAATATTCGACAAAATATCCCGATTATCTTCAATTACTAAAATACGCATGATCGATCCTATTCACGTTTTTTTCACACCCGCTTGACGCTTAGCTCACAGCCAGCGTTGCAGACTGCACTCATCTTGAATGATGCTGAGCAGGAACTGCACCTATGTTACGACCTTATATTTCTCGATGGCGATATTTTTCTCTGTGGCTCGGAAGTTGGCTACTGATCTTTTTCCTGACTCGTCTTGGGCTTTGGCTCAGTCATTGGCCTGAAACCGCCGCCAGTGTTGGTCAAGGGCTGCAACTGTTGCTTACTGGTGGCGCTTATGATTTAGGTTTTTTAGCCTTTGCTGGTGTGCCTTTAGCCTGTTATGTGGCGCTATGCCCTAATGCCCTATGGCAACAGCGCTGGCATCAGCATGGCCTACAGTTAGTGCTTGGCTTGTTGCTGTTGGTGATGGGGTTTGTCGCCGTGGCCGAGTGGTTATTCTGGGATGAGTTTGGCGTGCGCTTTAATTTTATTGCCGTGGACTACTTGGTGTACTCCAAGGAAGTGATCGACAACATTTTGCAGTCGTATCCTGTGTTTGAGTTATTAGCGGTGCTCGCCTTAGCGGCAGCCAGTGTCACCTTTTGCTTGAGCCAAACAGCGTGGCAACCCGTGCCCGTAGACTCTATAGCACCGACCCCGATAGCAGCACGTTATTTAGGCTTAGCTGCTTGGGGGGTATTGGCGCTTAGTGTGGCCGGCTTAATGGATCAAACTTTTCCCCGTAGCCAAGCTGGTAATAGCTATCAGCGTGAACTAGCGGCCAACGGCCCTTACCAGTTTTTTGCGGCCTTTCGCAATAACGAACTGGATTATTTAAGCTTTTACGCCAGCTTAGCCGATCAGCCAACCGCGCAGTTATTACGCAGCGAAGTAACCGAAAGCCATGCTCAGTTTTTAGCTACACCAGCGAACAGTATTCGCCGCCAAATAACCCAGTCGGGGCCAGCTAAACCACTGAATGTGGTGTTAGTCACTATTGAAAGCTTATCGGCTAAATACTTGGGTAGTTTTGGCGATAACCGCGGCCTTACCCCTAACTTAGATCAGTTACGTCAGCACAGCTTAAGCTTTAGTCAGATGTATGCCACCGGTACCCGTACCGACCGTGGGCTAGAAGCCATCACCCTGTCGATTCCGCCAACGCCTGGGCGTTCGATTGTGAAACGCCTTGGCCGTGAGACCGGCTATGCCAGTCTTGGCCAGCAATTAGCTAATCAGGGCTATGACGCAGTGTTTGTCTATGGCGGACGCGGTTATTTCGACAATATGAATGCGTTTTTTAGTGGTAATGGCTATCGCATTGTTGATCAGTCCAGCGTGCCGGATGCTGAGCTTAGCTTTACCAATGCCTGGGGCATGGCCGATGAGGACTTGTATCGTCAAGCAGTGAAACTGGCCGATGCCGACTTTGCCAAGCAACAACCCTTTTTCTTGCAGTTAATGACGACCTCTAATCATCGGCCCTATACCTTTCCCCAGGGGCGCATTGATCTAGCCTCTGGCAGTGGTCGCGAAGCAGCGGTGAAGTACACCGATTACGCCATTGGTCAATTTTTAGCCGTCGCTAAAACCAAACCTTGGTTTGACGATACTATCTTTGTGTTTGTCGCCGATCACACGGCAGGCAGTGCCGGTAAAGAAGACTTACCGATTGCCAACTACCATATTCCGCTCTTTATCTACAGTCCCCAGCATATTCCAGCGCAAGCAATCGAGTTAGTCACCAGTCAGATTGATTTAGCCCCGACCTTATTGGGCTTGCTTAATGTGTCCTATGAGTCGACCTTTTTTGGCCGTGATGTATTGCGAGCCGAAGCTCAGCACAAAGGCCGCGCACTGATTGCTAACTATCAACACTTAGGTTTATTTGATGGGCAAGACGTAGCGATTTTAAGTCCGCGCAAACAAATGCGCCGTCATGATCATGCGCTACAAGATAGTCAAGAGCGTAGCGCCACCCGTGAAGATAGCTTGATTCAACGTGCGATTAGTTATTACCAAGGGGCCAGTGCGCATTTTCAGCAGGGCTGGTTAGGCTGGAAAGCAGCGCAAGGAGTACAGCCATGATGCGCTACTCCTCACCACTGCATAAAGGATGGCTAGTGGGTTTGCCCTTGCTATTAATGTTAGGGCTGGCGATTTTTGAGCCAGACACTTTAGACCTAGCATTAGCACGCCTGATGTATCAGCCAGAGACAGGCTTTATTGGGCGGCACAGCCATTTTTTAGAAGATGTTTTGCATGATAAAGCCAAGCAATTAGTGATTATTATTGGTTTTATTGCGTTGTTCTTGGCGATTGGCGCATGGCTAACTAAGCCCTTAGCTAAGTACCGCGCAGGGCTTAGCTATTTGGTGTTAAGTCTGGCGTTGTCTACCAGTTTAGTTACCCCGTTAAAAGCCTTAACTCAGGTGCATTGTCCTTGGAGCTTAGCGGAGTTTGGCGGTAGCCAAGCGTATTCCAGCGTATTTTCAGCGCGTCCTGCCACAGATAAGCCGGGACGCTGTTGGCCCGGTGGGCATGCGTCGGCTGGTTTTTCGTTGTTGGCCTTGTTCTTTTTTTGGCGTGATCGGCGTCCGCGCGTGGCAAAAGCCGCACTGCTATTTTCCCTAACATTGGGCTGTGTTTTTTCTCTGGGGCGTATGCTGCAAGGGGCGCACTTTTTTTCCCATAATCTATGGACGCTACTCATCGACTGGGAGATCAGCGCCACCCTGTATCTGTTACTGCTGTACCGTCCTCGCCCCGGTACAGATAACGCAGCAGCCAAGGAGGGCGCGCTATGCCAGCCTTAACCCCTGCTCGAGTCAGTCTTAGCATTATTTTAGCTGCGGTCTTGGCTCTGGGTACGCTGAATCTAGCGAAGCAGCCCTTAGCCCAAGCCAAGCGGGAGCCTATGCCTGTGACTCAGCTTGAGCGTCCAACGAATTGGGCGCAGCCGATAGTAGCCACACAGTCTGCCCCCTTCTTGCTGCATCAAATGCAACCTCAGTTGTATCGCAGTGCGCTACCCAGTGCCGAAGCGGTGCCGCAGTTACAAGCGCTGGGCATTACCACGGTGATTAACTTTTATCAAAAGCCCGATACACAGTGGTTGAGTGATCCAGCGATTGAACAAATACATCTGCCATTACGCACTAACCGTATTGATGATCAAGATGTACTGCAAGTGCTGCAGGCGATTGAGCAAGCCGAGCAGCAAGGCAAGGTATTGATTCACTGCAAGCATGGACAAAATCGCACGGGACTAATCGCAGCGATGTATCGCATGGTGTATCAAGGCTGGAGTAAAGCTCAAGCGCTAGCTGAGATGCAGCAAGGATTTGGCGGTGAAGCCCGCATGGAAGACGCTACCCGCTATATTCAACAGGTAGATGTGGCAGCGATTCGTTATGCCTTAGCCAATGGCCATTGCAGCACGCAAAAGTGGCATTTTTGCCAGATATCCCAATGGTGGCGTGATTATTAATTTAATTGGAGGTGCAAGTTGATTAAATATGAGATTTAGCTATTTAACGAATGTTAACGTGTATTTATTATTTATTATTTATTATTTATTATTTATTATTTATTATTTATTAAAGATTAAAGATTAAAGATTAAAGATTAAAGATTAAAGATTAAAGATTAAAGTTAAAAGTTAAAAGTTAAAAGTTAAAAGTTAAAAGTTAAAAGTTAAAAGTTAAAAGTTAAAAGTTAAAAGTTAAAAGTTAAAAGTTAAAAGTTAAAAGTTAAAAGTTAAAATAGGTTGCGCCAGTTGTTGTATGTAATAACTGGCGCTTGGTTTAGTGGTTTATTTAGGAGTTAATTTAAGTGACGAAGCCGTTTGTTGTTTAATTAACTCAGGAGATAAATACTGTTTTTGATAAATACCTAATGTATGGTCTTGGGCTTGGTCTGCATAATGTTTATCAAAAAATACGCCACTTTGCCCAGTGGGAATAATGCCTAATGAATAATCGGTATTAGCAAAGTCAATAATCCGTCGCGTAGAAGGACCATAACTAACGGGCCAAGGCGCAATACTGCGGGCAGCAGAAAAGTTATTGGGCAGCTCGTGTCCACCTGGCGCGGCAAACTCGCCAATATTAAGCAAAAAATCCAAAGGGGCGACCTGACCTAAGGGGTGTTTGTGGGTAATACGGTGGGCTTGTCCCCAATGCCAGTCTTGCCACTGCTCGCCATACAGTTCGCTTAAGTGCGCCCAACTGGCTTGCCATGCGGCTGCGACTGCAGCTTGCCGCCCTTGGGCATCACGCCACCAAAGTGATTGCTGGCGCTGGGCCAGTTCAGGTAAGGCATAATCGATAATTCGCGTGTGCACCAAGGCGTGATACAGCTCCTCACCAATGTTAGGCTGCACCACGTTTTGCATCAGCTGCATGCTAAATTCACTAAACAGAGTAGGTAGCGCACTGTCTAGCGGATAGTCGCCGTGCCAGTTCAGTAACGCTGCCACTGCCTGCTGTTGCGCATCGGTTTGCGCGGCCTGTTGTAACTCAGCAGCTAAGGCCTGCAGCACCTTAGGCGCATAATCTGATTGGGCATCTAGCTGCAGCGCTTGCATATCGCTGGCTTGCCAAGGGCTAATGTTTGCCTGTAGCAAGTCCCAGAGCCGTTGGCCACGCTCGGGCGGGTTGTAATAGCCAGGAATACTAATGCCTTTAGGCGAAGCAGTGCGGTAGTTGGCGGACAAAATTTTGCCGTTTACCGGATTTTCTAGCTGCGGATTGTAGCTAAAGTCATAAAAGCCTAACTTTTGTGCCTGCCCTTGGTTGGCCTGCAATACTAAGTTAGGGTTCACTCCCTCTGGCCTAATCGGCAACTTAGCTGCGGCCCACCAAGCAATATCACCTTCGGCGTTGGCCCAGACAATATTTAATCCTGGTGCATGAATTTTTTGCACCGCCTCCCGCGCCGCTTCTAGATGATCCGCGCGATTGAGCAGATAAAACGCATCCAGTAAGGGGTTTTCAGTTTCTAAAAATGCCCACCATAGCGCGATTGGCTGGCTCACTGGTCCTTCCACAATATCGGTAATAATCGGGCCATTGGGCGAGCGCGAAAGGGTTAACGCCACCGGCTCAGCGCCTTTAACTTTAATGAGCTCGGTGTGCTGTTCTAGCTCGACCCATTGCTGCTTATGCCAAACTTGCTGCGGATTGTCCGGATTGAGCTGCTCGGCAATTAAATCCACATCATCATTTTGGAACATCGTAATGCTCCAAGCGAAGTTTTGATTATGCCCTAGCAACGCAAAGGGATTGAGCGCCATAAAATGTCCATACAGTTCAAAATCTGGGCTATTTAGGTGTGCCTCATACCAAACTGCTGGGGTCGAAAAAGTAATGTGTGGATCACCCGCCAAAATAGGTAGGCCGCTTGCAGTATGGGCACCAGAAACGGCCCACGCATTACTGCCTTCAAATTGCGGAAGACCAGCATCTAATAAAGCACTATGGGATAAGCGGGCAACCTGTTGTAGCGCTTGCAAGGAGTCTTGTGGCAGTTGGCTTACTGCGCCAGTGCTTGGGCTATCGAGGGGAAAAATATCCAAATAATCATTGCCCAGCTCTTGCTGAATAAAGCTTAGCACCGGCTCGGTGCGAAAAGCTGCGGCAAAGCTGTAGGCCAAATAGCCGGCAATCGCCACCGTGTCTTCTGGGGTAAAAGGACGCGGCTGAATGCCCAGTAAATCGTACTCAACTGGTGCAGGACCTGTTGCTTGGTAGTGGTTGACGCCAGCTAAATAGGCTTGCATTGCGGCTAATGCGGGGCTATCGGCAGGGATATTCGCGATATACTGCCGTGCGTGTTCGGCCAGCCGTAGGGTACGAAACAGCTTATCAATGTTAACTAAATCTTCACCCAGCACTTCGGCTAGCTCGCCGTTTGCTAGGCGGCGCATAATTTCCATTTGAAATAACCGATCTTGGGCATGCACAAATCCAAGTGCACGGTACATATCGGTTTGGTTCTCGGCATAAATATGCGGCACCCCGCGCTCATCATAATGCACCTGAACTTCAGCACTTAGCCCAGACAAAGCAAGACTGCCGCTGCGCTTGGGCAGTTTGTAATACAAATAGCCCGCGCCTAAGGCTACCAGTAACAAAGGCACCGCTAACATCACCGCCAATAACCGTCTCATCTGCACGACCTTCCCAGCAAAGATTCTAAAGTGACCAAAGCATGGCAATTCGTTCTGTATGAGGCAAGGGTTCTAGATAGAAAGGATGAGGCGTACCAGCTGCTATATTTGCTGTTACAGTCGCTAAACGAGTGAATTAGATGCAGGCTAAAGCAAGCATTGATTTTCATAAGCCAGTTCTAAATGACGATGATCAAGAATAATGGTTTGCATGATTAGATACCCTAGCGTGCATTATTTAATCTAAGTTACTTATAACATCCGCTGAATAGATAAAAACTAAGCTTATGTTGAAGCAACGATAGAACACTTACTAATTATTAAGAGTTGGATTTAGCACCATGTCAGGCACTAAAGATACGCTGTTACGGCAATTAACTTTGTTGCGTTTAATTCCGGAGGCGCCGCGTTTTACTAGCACTGCAGTGTTGCAAGAAAAGCTACAAGAGCGGGGCTTTGAGGTAACGCTGCGTAGTGTGCAGCGTGATTTAGTGCGATTGTCTGGGCCTTTTCAGTTAACCACCGAAAAGCGTAATGGGCGTAATGCGTGGAGCTTTATTGCCGGTGGCACGGTGGATTTGCGTGATATAGAGTCGCCAACGGCCTTGGCTTTGGCGCTGGCTGAAGAACACTTGCAAAACTTATTGCCGCAAAGTGTGCTGGACTTAATGGCGCCGCAGTTTAGTCGGGCGTGGTCGTACATTAATAGCATGAGTAAAAACCACCTATCGCATTGGTCGCGTTCAGTGCGGGCGATACCGAACGGTAAATGTTTGCTGCCAGCAGAAGTCAGTGCTGAGGTGTGGGCGGCGGTATCGAATGCGTTGCTGGAGCGTAAGCAAATACAGGTTAGTTACTTAGGGCGTAATAAAACCCAGCCCAGTCAGTTTGTCTTGCATCCTGCGGGGGTTGTCTCAAGGCATGCTATCAGCTACTTAATTGCCAGCGTTAATGAGTACACTGATCTACGCCAATTTGCCTTGCATCGAATTCAGGCCGCTACTGTATTGGAGCAGCCTGCCAAAGAGCATCCAGAGTTTAATATTGATCACTACATTCGTGATGAGCTGAACAGCGCTGCGCCTATTCAGCAGGTAACACTGGAGGCGATTGTTTCGGCTGATATGGCCTGGGTGTTAAAAAAAACCCCGCTGGCTGAGCAACAACAGCTGACGCCTATGGCCCATAGTGAGGATTATCGTTTAGTTGCTACTGTGCCCGATGACAGTGAAACCCTATGGTGGGTATTTGGCTTGGGCGAGCATATTCAGGTGCAAGCCCCCACGCATTGGCGTAAGGCCATCACCGAGCGCTTACAAGCTATGCAGCGGCTTTATCCTGAGTCAGCGCAATAAAATAATGGAATATTTTGCCGTGTATGCGGTCTGATGCTGCATCTAGTTGGGAGGACATCTTAATGAACACACTTACTCAGTCATTGAAATACTTAGGTTTTGCAACACTGGCGCTAGCGGCTGTGGGCTGTAGCAGTATGGAAAACTCATTTAAAAAGTCAGGCGATACCCTAGAGCGGGTTACCACCGCAGTAGTTGGCAAAATGAGCAGCTACCAGTGCAGCGATAAAAAAACCTATTCGGTGCGCTACTACGATTCAGGTGAATCGAATTTGGCGGAAATTCGTCTACCTAACGGCAAAATTTATACCCTGGCGCAGGTTATCTCTGGCAGTGGTACTAAATATGTTGGCGACATTTATGAATGGTGGAGCAAGGGCGATACCGCTTACTTTACCGACCTAATGGCCAACCCTGATCAGTCCCTTGAGTGCAAGATCAAAAGCTAAGTCTGTTAGTGGACTAAACTTAAGCCGATTTCAGTCAACTGAGATCGGCTTTTTTATTGCGCCGCTGTTAGCTGAAAAAGCTGGTGAAAGTTTTGGCTAGAATGCTTGGCCAGTTGCTCAGGGGATACCTGTAAGATTTGGGCTACCTGCTGGCAGATTTGCAGCAGGTTTTCTGGGCTGTTGCGCTGATTAGCTGTAAAACTTGGCGCCATATCGGGGCTGTCGGTTTCCAGCAGCAGGCTGTCTAGCGGCAGTTGCTGCAAGGTACGCTGTAAGCGGGTGGCATTTGGCCAGGTATAAGCGCCGCCAATGCCTAGGTAAAACCCCAGCTTAATGTATTCTTTGGCCTGTTCTGGGCTGCCATTAAAAGCATGAATTATTCCACCGCGCGGCAGTTTAAAGCGTTTTAGGGTAGCGATGGTTGGGTCGTGAGCTTTGCGCACATGAATAATGGCTGGCAAATTAAACTCATGAGCTAGCGCTAGTTGTTGCTCAAAAAAGTAGTGTTGTTGGCTTCGATCAAGTTCTGGCAACTGAAAATCTAAGCCGATTTCACCCACTGCAACCAGTTGTGGGTTATTGGCCTGGCTGCTGAGTTGTTCGGCTAGCTGTTGAAGGTGCAGGGCCTGGTGCTCGGCTAAAAAATACGGGTGTAAACCCAGCGCGCCGTAGAGATTAGGAAACTCTTTAAGAGTAGCAAGCAGGCGCTGCCAGGTCGCCTGAGTAGTGCCTGCCAGCAGCATGTGACTCACACCCAGAGCTTGACTACGCTGAATCACTTGGGCGCGATCATGATCAAACTCAGGGAAGTCAAGGTGGCAATGGGAGTCAATCAGCTGCATGGTGGCTCCTTAGTGTACTCAGCTAAGCGTTGCGCCTAGCTGAGTCAGCGAGCTGGCGGCCGCGAAAGTTAGTGGTGCTCGCGAGTGGCTAAGAATTTAATATCGGGCCAACGCTCTTCCATTAAACTCAGGTTAACTCGGGTAGGGGCAAGGTAGGTGAGGTGACCGCCGCCATCAATTGATAAATTGTCGTAGGCTTTATCTTTAAACTCATCCAGCTTTTTCGCGTTATCACATTCAATCCAACGCGCCGACCAAACGTTAACTGATTCGTAAATACAGTCGACTTTGTATTCTTCTTTTAAGCGGCTAGCCACCACATCAAATTGCAGCACGCCGATGGCACCCAAAATAATATCGTTATTGTGCTGGGGGAAGAATACCTGGGTGGCGCCTTCTTCAGCTAACTCCTGCAAACCTTGGCGTAACTGTTTGGACTTGAGCGGATCTTTTAGGCGCACACGGCGGAATAATTCTGGCGCAAAGTGCGGGATGCCCATAAAGGTCATACTTTCACCGGCGGTAAAGGTATCGCCAATTTGAATTGTACCGTGGTTGTGTAGGCCAATAATATCGCCGGCATAAGCTTCTTCTAGACGCTCACGATCACTTGAGAAAAAGGTAAGCGCATCGGCAATTTTAATGTCTTTGTTAATCCGTACGTGGCGCATTTTCATGCCTTGCTCGTACTTACCTGAACATACCCGCATAAAGGCAATCCGGTCGCGGTGGCGTGGATCCATATTGGCCTGAATTTTAAACACGAAACCACTAAAAGTTTCTTCGCTAGGCTGCACCGCACGCACTTCAGTGTCGCGCGATTGGGGTTGTGGCGCCCAATTAACAAAGGCATCTAGCACATGATCAACCCCAAAGTTGCCAAGTGCGGTACCAAAGAACACTGGGGTCATTTTACCGGCTAAGAACAGTTCATGATCAAACTCATGGCAGGCGCCCTGTACCAGCTCTAATTCTTCGATGAAATCATCGTACAGGTCACCAATTAGCGCCCTGGCTTCGGGGCTATCGAGGCCTTGAATCACTTTGGCTTCGGTACGCTCATGGCCATGTCCTGGACTATATACATAGATACAGTCATCAGTTAGATGATACACCCCTTTAAATTCACGATAAGAACCAATCGGCCAGGTAATGGGCGCGGCTTGAATATTGAGCACTTCTTCGATTTCATCCAGTAGCTCAATGGGATCACGAATATCACGGTCGAGTTTGTTCACAAAACTAATGATCGGCGTATCGCGTAGGCGACAGACGTTCATTAAGGCGATAGTACGAGGCTCTACCCCTTTACCGCCGTCAATCATCATCAGGGCGCTATCGACCGCGGTTAGGGTGCGGTAAGTATCTTCCGAGAAGTCTTCGTGACCTGGGGTATCGAGCAGGTTAATCATGTGCTCGCGGTAAGGAAACTGCATCACCGAGGTGGTAATTGAAATACCCCGTTGCTTTTCCATTTCCATCCAGTCTGAGGTGGCATGGCGATCGGACTTACGGGATTTAACCGTGCCCGCTACCGAAATGGCTTGCCCCATTAACAGTAGGCGCTCGGTAATGGTGGTTTTACCCGCATCCGGGTGCGAGATAATAGCGAAAGTACGGCGTTTTGCGACTTCGGCAGCTTGCTTGCTCATGCTTAATAGCGCCTCAATGAAAGAATTAAAATGGGTGCAAGTATAACAAAAAAAGCGCTCGATATTTGAGCGCTTCGTGGTTAAACGCTTTGCTTAGGGATTAGTCAGCTGGCTAAGTATGTTGTAGTTGTGCAGTGAGATAAACTCGAAAATCAAACTCTACCTGATGGTAATTGGGCATCATAAACTCACAGAGCTGGTAGAAGCTTTTGTTGTGTGCACTTTCTCGTAAGTGAGCAAGCTCGTGTACCACAATCATGTTTAAAAATGCGCTATCGGCCTGTTTGAATAGATGAGAAACTCGAATTTCTTTTTTTACTTTAAGCTTATTACCTTGCACCCTAGCATATGAGGTATGGAGCCCTAAGGCGTGGTGAATCACATCGAGTTTGCTGTCATAGAGTGCTTTTGCAATGGGCGGCGCTGATTTTAAGTGGGTGTTTTTCAGGTGCTGGATGTAATGATAAAGCGCTTTATCATTAGTGTGATTGTGTGGGGTTTGATACCTAGCCTGTAAATACGCATTGAGCTTTTGCTGATTCCAGAGTTGCTCTACTTGCTGTTGCAGTGCCAGTGGGTAATGTTGAATATAACGATTAGAAAAAGCAGAAACATTCATAACGCCATTAGCCGATATTTGAGGATGTGATGCGCATTATAGGCAACAAAGCAATTAGCAGTAGACGTTTTAGCTGGCATGACTGTCAGGCTGCTGACGGATTAGCAACCTGACAGTTAAGGCGTGATTTACTTAAGACATTACTTGATAGTAAGTTTGCGGCTATTTTCAGCGGGTTTACGTTTTGGTAAGACTAAGTGTAATACCCCATCGTTATATTCTGCCTGCGCCTGTTCTAGGTCAATTTCAGTCGGTAATTCAAAGCGCCGTGACACGCTACCGTAATAGCGCTCGCTGCGTAAGCGTCGACTGTCTTCGCCGGTAGCATTTTTTTGCATGATTTCTGCTTTAATGCTGACTACCGCGCCATCAATATCTACGTGGATATCTTCTTTTTTTACGCCAGGTAGTTCGGCCTGAATATGATAAGTATCGTTAATTTCTTCAATATCAACTTTAATGCTTTGGGGTAAAGCTTCGCCATGTAAGGGCTTAATATAATAACCGCCTAAGTTATCTAGCAGTTCATCAAATAGACGGTTACGTGTAGGAAACATACTCATCGTTTACCTCCTATGGTTTGCTTATACCTTATATATTGGGATGGCATCGATTTAATTCAAGGGTTGTAATAAATCAGCCCCTGCATGACAAATTTAGCCGATAAAAAAAGCCACCGCGAAGCAGTGGCTAAATTGACTGTAGAGCTATTTAAGAAACAAAGAAGCTGAAAAGGGTAACTATTAAAGGGTAACTTTAACTCCTACGGTTAGATTACGACCGGGTAATTGCACGCGGTCTTTGATGAATGACGTATGTTCGCGGGCTTTAACATTAAGCAAGTTATCACCGCGTAAATACAGCTGATAGTCGCTTTGTGCATTGAGTGCTCCTTGATAGCTAATACCGGCACCTAATAAGTTATAGCCCGAGGTTTTGCTTTCAAAATCGGCTAAGCGGTTTTGTTGCTGTACGCGAAATAGCTCTGCAGAGGCTTGAATGTTATCGGCAAATTGTTGCTCAACCTTGATCCCGAAGCGATCGGCTGGAATCCGTGCGAGATTACCTTGTTTATTACGCAGCTTGCCGCGCACATGATCACCTTGGACCGAGACCGCTAAGCCACGGGCTAATTGATAACGAGCTTGACCTTCTAAACCACGAAAGACAGCATCTTGTTGACGATACTCGAGGACGCGATAGCCAGATCCTGGACGCTCGCCAGTATCGGCACCATGGATATAGTCGTTAATGCGATTTTGATAGGCGGTTAAATTGAAAGTTAGCGGGCCGTTAATTTTTTTCACGGAAAGCTCGATATTATGTGAAGTTTCTTTGTTCAGTTTAGGGTTGCCAATTTCGACGGTACGGCTAGCGGCGTGAGGGCCAAAGGCATAGAGTTCTTCAGCCACTGGTAAGCGCTGTGAGCGTGACCAAGAAATAGCGGCATTGTAGTCAGGGTGAAACTGCCAAACGCTGCCTAAAGAGAACGAAGTGCCTTGATGGCTGCGATCAGGTTGCTGACTTTTGGCATCAATCGATTGCCATTCATGGCGCAGGCCTAGCTCGTAGCGCCAGTTTTGCCATTGGTACTCTTCGAGTAAAAACAGGGCGTGGTTCTTGGTTAATGTTTTGGGTACATAAGCCTCTTCGCCGCTGGCTTTAAAGTTACGCCGGCTTAACTGTCCACCAAATACCCCTTTCCAACCCCACAGTGGTTCGTGCGTGAGTTCTAAGCGGCTATCCCAGGCACGGCTATCGAAGGCTGTACTGACTTCGTGGCCTTCAATTTCATCATGTTGATAATCGCTATGGCTAGCGCGAAAGCGTAATTGTTCAATCCCAGCAAAGGGCTGTTCGTAGTCTGAACGTAAATCCCAGCGTTTTTGCACCATATCAATATAAGGCACGCCGTGCTCATCATGTTCGTCGTGTCCGTGTCCGTGTCCGTGTCCGTGTCCGTGAGAGCCACAGTGCCAGTGCAAACTGCTGCCTTGGCCATGGGTATGGCAATGCCCGTGCTCATGTGCCAGTAAACCGTAGGTGTTGGCTTGGCGACTGTAGGCGATGCCGGTGTAGCCTGTATCGGTGATCCAGCTTAAGCCAAGGCTGGCGCTGTCGGTATCGTTGTAAGAGCCGGTTTGTTTTTTAGCGCGGCTGCCATCTTCATGACCGGCTAGGCGATAAGCATTGGCATTGCGCTTTAACCCTTCGACACGTAGCGCAAAAGGCCCCATGCCTAAGGTGGCACCAGCCGCGGCGGTATTACTTTTGGCTACGTTGTTGGCTTGCCACTCCAGATCAACGGCGTGACCATTTTCTGGTAAATACTCAGGAATTTTACTGTCGAGCACGTTGACTACGCCGCCAATAGCACCACCGCCATAAAGTAAGGTGGCTGGTCCTTTGAGTACTTCAATCTGTTGGCTGAGCATAGGCTCTAAAGTGACTGCATGATCAGGGCTTAACGTTGAAGCATCGAGACTGCTCACACCGTTGGATAAGACTTTTACCCGGGCGCCATCCATACCACGAATCACCGGGCGACTAGCGCCTGCACCAAAGGAACTGCCGCGAACTCCTGGCAGTTGCTCAATGGTTTCACCTAAGGTGGCTTTACGTTGCAGTAATAAATCTTCTGTGGTTAAGACTTCAGCAGCGCTGGTCATAGCATTAGGTGAGCTGGCTAGGGGACTGGCGCTAACTACGGTGGTGGGCAATTGCAGCACAGGATCAGCCGCTAGCGCGTGAGTTGATAAGCTAATACTCACCGCTAACAGGGTTAAAGAAGTAGGAGAAGGGCGTTGCATGGTGACTAACCTCGGATCAGAGAATTATCAAAAACGCAGCCATTTTAGTGTTATAACGTAACAAATCAACAAAAAGTTATAATATTGCATTTTGTGCTGGGGTAACGTGCAACAGATTGAGGGCCTGAGGGTGATGCAGAGGGTGGTACAGGTGGGAATTAACAAGCGGGCTCGCGACTAATTCATAGAGTTAACCGCGAGCGCAGGATTGGCCGTGTTATTGCAGCATGCCTGCAGCCACGGTTTGATTAGAAGAAGGATCAATCAAAATAAAAGCACCAATGGCTTTTTGTTGTTGATAAGGCACATGAATGAGGGGATCGCGGGCGAGTAAGCTAATGCGGGCAATGTCATTCATCTCCAGAGTGGCTTTGTCTTGATTAGGTTCTAGGGTTGCGATATCTCGCACATGGTGAATTTGTGTCAGTTTAGTTTGGGTTAGGCGGGTACCTTGTTTTAGCCAATAGGTGCGAGCGAGATTCACTGGGGTCGTATCAAGCCAGCAAATATCTGCCTCTAGCTTGCGCTCTAACGGCACCTGAACTTCAGCCTGGGTAATTAAATCACCCCGCGAAATATCAATATTTTCTTGCAGCTCTAAAGTAATCGCATCGCCAGCCTGCACCTCGCTCACAGCTTGGCCTGAGCGATACAGTTGTTTAATGGTGGCTTGCACTTGGCTAGGCCAGACGCTAATGCTGTCGCCTACTTTAAGCTGGCCTTCTAATAATTGGCCGGCATAACCACGGAAGGCATCTTGGGCTTGGCCATTATGCCGAATCACCCACTGCACGTAGAGCTTAGCATTGGCCGCAAGCGGTTGCGTATTGGTAGGTAAGGTTTCTAATAGATGCAACAAAGTCGGACCGTTATACCATGGGGTGTGGGCGCTGGCAGTGCTAATGTTATCGCCAGTTAAGGCTGCGACCGGAATGATATGAAACTGCTCAATGCCCACTTGCTGCGCCAGTTCCTGATAGGCCTGTTGAATTTGCACAAACACCTGTTGATCCCAGTTAACTAAATCCATTTTATTGACTGCGACGATAATGTGCTCGATACCCAGCAACTGTGCAATCACTGAGTGACGGCGGGTTTGGGTAAGCAATTGGCCATGTTTGATCTTACTGGCATCAATTAAAATAATCGCTGCTTGCGCAGTCGAGGCACCGGTGATCATATTGCGGGTGTACTGCTCATGGCCTGGGGCATCAGCAACAATAAATTTGCGTTTGGGGGTGGCAAAGTAGCGATAGGCCACATCAATGGTAATGCCTTGCTCCCGCTCTGCTTCTAAGCCATCGGTTAATAGGGCTAGGTCGGGTTGATCCTGCTCGGTGCGCTTATATTTGGAGCGATTAATCGCCGCCAGTTGATCAATAAAAACACCTTTGGTATCAAACAATAGGCGACCAATCAGGGTAGATTTGCCATCATCCACTGAGCCTGCAGTAATAAAGCGCAGTACATCGGTTTGTTGGCTGTTGAGCCAGTTTAAATCCTGTGTAGTCATTAGAAATACCCCTGACGTTTACGGTGTTCCATGGAGGCTTCCGAGCTTTGATCATCCATCCGTGTGGCGCCTCGCTCGGTTAAGGTGGCAATGGCGGTTTCTTGAATAATTTCCAGAGGATTACTGGCTAACGACTCAACAGGGCAGGTGCAGGAAATATCGCCCACGGTGCGAAAACGCACATCCACTACTTCGATTATTTCGCCTTCTTTAGGCGGGGTGAGCGCGGTATTGGGCACCAATAAGCCGTCGCGGCGCACCACCTCACGTTTGTGGCTGTAATAAATCGGTGGCAGAGCAATTTGCTCACGTTCGATGTATTGCCAGACATCCATTTCAGTCCAGTTAGAAATCGGGAACGCCCGCAGGTTTTCGCCTGGATGGATTCGGGTATTAAACAGGTGCCAGAGCTCGGGACGCTGATTTTTAGGATCCCACTGGCCAAAGGCATCACGAAACGAGACAAAGCGCTCTTTGGCCCTTGCTTTTTCTTCATCACGGCGGGCGCCACCAATGCAGGCGTCAAAGCCAAATTCCTCGATGGCCTCCAGCAAAGTCACCGCTTGCGCGCCGTTGCGCGAAGCATTGGCGTGGTGCAGGGTGACGGTTCCCCGCGCGATCGAGTCTTCAACTGAACGGACAATTAATTGTTCACCGAGCTGGGCGACGTATTGATCACGAAACTCGATGACCTCAGGATAGTTATGGCCGGTATCAATATGCATCAAAGGAAAAGGAAATTTACCTGGACGAAAAGCTTTTTCGGCCAGTTTAAGCAGTACGGCTGAATCCTTGCCACCAGAGAATAATAAAACGGGGCGTTGGCATTCTGCCGCAATTTCACGCAACACATAGATGGCTTCTGCTTCTAGCCAATCTAGATGGGAGTTTGCAACTGTGCTCATGGTGATTCCTATCAATAAAAATTAAGCATTGGCAGCGGGCAAGGCCATTAATGCTGAGAGTGTTCTAAATTGGTGGCGTGTAAACCACACTCAACGGTATCGCGCTGCTCCCACCACCAGCGGCCAGCGCGCAGGTCTTCATCGGGTTTAATGGCGCGGGTACAGGGTTCGCAGCCAATCGATGGGTAACCCTGATCATGCAGAGGGTTGTAGGGGATTTGCTGGTGGCGAATCGCAGTCCAGATATCGGCAAACGACCAATCACGTAGCGGATTAAATTTAATTAAGCCAAACACCTCATCCTGCTCTTGAAAATCCAAGTGAGCGCGGGTTACGGCTTGGTCTTTACGCTGCCCAGTAATCCAGGCCGAAAACTGCGGTAAAAATGCTTGTAAGGGCGCAACCTTGCGAATCGTGCAGCAGGCTTTACGCAGCGCTAAACTCTCATAGAAAGCAAAAGCGCCATGGGTTTTTACATGTGCTTCAACCTGCTCGGGATCAGGATGTAAAACCATCAGTGAGGTGCCGTAGCGTTGCTCAATGGTGTCAATTAACTGCAAAGTAGCACTATGTAAACGACCCGTATCGATCACAAAGCTGGTAATGCTGAGCTCAGGATTAGTTTGTTTAAGCATGCTTAAGGCATGCTGTAACACCATATCTTCAGCGCCTAAAGAATTAGCAAAAGCAGTAGTCGGCGAGTGCTGCGCAATCTGGTGTAAGTCATCTAGCAGCTGCGCCCAACGGGCGGGATAGCTATCAGTCGACTGAGTAGGAATTATCTGCGTCATCATCTGCCCTCCAAATAATGAATTTGCTAAAAAAGCCTGAAATCAATGATTAATTAAGGCCACTGGTTATGGCTTATTAAAAATTAGCAAACAACCCATGGGCTTAGCTAAGACCATAAATTTATATGGTTAGAGAGGCATATCGATATAGCTAAACGCTGGTTGTTGCCGTGGCTGGCGCTTTATAAAGTAGCGATCTAACAGGTAGGCCATTAATAACCCAAACACTGGTTACCTTTCACTTGCTAGCTGAAGAATGATCATGACTGACACTGCGTTATTTCCTTTATTTGCCAACTTAGCTAAGCGTCCAGTACTGGTCGTGGGGGCGGGTGAAATTGCCGAGCGTAAAATCCACTTATTACTTAAAAGTCAGGCGTTGATTACAGTGGTGGCCCATCACGCCAGTGAGCAAGTGCAGCGCTGGCATGCGGCTCAGCAAATCACTTGGTTGCAACGCGATTATAAAGCGAGAGACTTAGATCAAGTGTATTTAGCTGTGGCGGCGACCAATAACCGCAGTCTTAACGCACAAATTGCCGATGATGCAGAGGCGCGTTTTCGCTTAGTTAATGTGGTGGATGATGCTGAATTATCCAGTTATCAGGTTCCTGCGATTGTTGATCGGGCGCCCTTAACGATTGCCATTTCTTCCGCTGGGGCTGCGCCGATGATGGCGCGTTATGTGCGCGCTAAGTTGGAAACATTATTGGATGAGTCTTTGGCTGACATTACTCAGTTACTGCAGCAGTATCGCCAGGCAATTCAGCAACAGTTTCCAGAGCTAGAAGCACGCCGTGCTTTTTATGATTGGGTGATTGACGGACCAGTGGCGCAAGCAGTGCAGGCCGCGCAGTGGAACACCGCTTGCCAGCGTTTAGAGGCGGCTTTGCAGCAGCCACGACTGCCTAGTACAGGGCAGGTGATTTTAGTCGGGGCAGGTTCAGGTGATCCTGGTTTATTGACCTTGCATGGATTGCGCGCACTGAATCAGGCGGATGTGATTTTGTATGATCGCTTGGTGAGTGATGAAATTTTAGAGCTAGCTCGGCGTGATGCTACCCAAGTTTATGTCGGAAAAAAGGTAGGTGAAGATCACCACGCGACCCAAGCCCGAATACATCAGTTGATGCTGGATTATGTGGCCCAAGGTTTAACCGTGGTGCGGCTGAAAGGGGGCGATGCCTTTGTTTTTGGTCGTGGCGGCGAAGAGCTGAGCGTACTAAGAGCGCATCAGGTGCCGTATCGGGTAGTCCCTGGAATTACCGCTGCCTTGGCCTGCGGTGCTTACAGTGGGATTCCTTTAACCCACCGTGAATATGCCCAAGGCGTGCAGTTAATTACTGGGCATCAACAGGCAAATAGTCAGCCAGTGAGTTTGGTCAGCAGTTCTGAGGATCAAACGCTGGTGGTATACATGGGATTACAGCAGATTGTAGCTTTTAGCCAACGTTTGCTAGCCGAAGGTCGTGCCGCCGAGACAAGCTGTGCCTTGATTGAAAATGGTTCGCGGCCAAATCAACGGGTGTTATTGGGAGAGTTAGCGCAGATCCCCCAGCTGGCTACAGAACATGCCTTTAAAGCGCCTTCATTATTGGTGGTCGGCGACGTTGCGGCATTGGCGGCAGAATTGCATTGGTTTGGAGAGCTAATAGTTGTTGATTCAGTATGCTAGCCACCGTTCTACAGGATTTTGAGTATCAGCTATATTTCTGCAGAATGGACAATATCTGCAAATATTGTTTTAAGGGCTTGAACAGCAAGGTATATTTCGTTTGTGGTGTAGGCGGCGAAGCCGAGTAGGAAGCCGGATTTTTGATCGTGATTGAGGTAAAGCGAGGAGAGTTTGGTGAGTTCGATGCGTTGTTGTTTAGCTAAGGCAATCACTTGATCTTCGTCGATTGGCAAGCGTAATTCACAAAAGATTTGCATACCACCGAGTGGATTGGATGGAATCAGATATTCGCTTAATTCGCTGGCTAAACATTGTTGTAAATAGGCTAAACGCTTAGCGTAGACTAAGCGCATTTGCCGAATATAAGCACCAAAATGTCCATTTTCGATAAAGCGTGCCAAGGTTAGTTGGCTGATGGTGGCGTTGTGTCCGTCTTGCAGGGTACGTGCGGTGGTCATTGGTAATACTAAGCTTGGTGGCAAAATCATGTAACCAATGCGTAGCCCTGGAAACAGCGATTTAGTGAAGGTACCGATATAAATGGTACGCTGATAGCTATCTAATCCCTGTACGCAAGCTGTTGGCTTGCTGGCATAGTGAAATTCGCTGTCGTAATCGTCCTCTATAATCCACGCCTGCTGTTGCTGCGCCCATTCGATCAGCGCTAAACGACGTTCCAAGGATAAAGTAACACCTGTTGGATATTGGTGTGAGGGCGTCAGAAATACCGCTTTCGCGCCTTTGCCTTGGTTGGCAAATAACTCGGCTTGAATTCCTTGCTGATCGACACTGATCGGGCAGATAGTGACCCCAGCGCTGTTAAACGCACTGCGCGCGCCTTGGTACATGGGGTTTTCCATAATAATTTTATCGCCTGCATCTAGCAATAGTTGTGCACACAAACTAATCGCTTGTTGTGAACTGGTCAGAATCAGCACGCGTTCAGCGCTGGCGTGCGCGCCGCGTTCTAGATTGACGTAATCAGCAATCACTTGGCGCAAGGCTAATATGCCTTGCGAATCGCAGCGCTGTAATGCTTGAAAACTATGTTCCTTGATCACCTGACGCTCTAAGCGTGCCCACAATGACAGTGGAAATAAGCGAGTTTCTGGAACACCAGGGGCAAAGGGTTTGGGCACCAATACTTCACGCAATCCTCGATCGGCAATCATCAGTTGTCCGCGTTGGCTGAGCTTGGAGGGATTGGGAGTTTGATTAGTCAGGCTGCGGCTTTTTTGGGGTTTATTCAGTGCTGGAACAG
The DNA here is from genome assembly GCF_001267175.1 of Thiopseudomonas alkaliphila. NCBI lineage: Bacteria > Pseudomonadati > Pseudomonadota > Gammaproteobacteria > Pseudomonadales > Pseudomonadaceae > Thiopseudomonas > Thiopseudomonas alkaliphila. The sequence goes on from NZ_CP012358.1 coordinate 1,924,469, forward strand.
GCGCGACAAAACTGCCGCTGCCCATGCGTCGTTCTATATAGCCTTCGGCATGCAGCAAACTGTAGGCATTTTCTACTGTATCGCGAGATACCGATAAGGATTTTGCCAGGGCTCGAGTGGCAGGTAAGGCTTTATTGGCGGCAAGGCTGCCATCGACGATTAGCTGTCTTAATGCCCGTTGAATGCGTAAATATAAGGGATATTTGGCGTAATCGGGATGATTGAGCCAAGTTTTAACTGTTTCTAGCTGGGCGTGCTTAATCAAAAGTGGTCTGCCTTATTGTTGCTAAATGGCTGGTCTAATCACTCCAATGTAGAGGTATAAATTCGCTTCTGTCAATGCCGCTGGGTATTGCTCTGTGTTTGTATGGAGTAGTGGAAATGTTAACAACTAATCGCCCATTTAATTTTTCAGCTGGCCCCGGAACCATGCCGCAAGCGGTATTGGATCAGATTGCCGCGGATTTGCCGTGCTGGCAAGGACAGGGTTTGAGCGTAATGGAAATAAGTCACCGCAGTGACCATTTTATGGCGATACAGCAGCAAGCAGAACAGCGCTTACGTACTTTGCTGCAGATTCCGCAGAATTTTAAGGTGTTGTTTTTACAGGGCGGCGGCAGTGGTGCGAATGCAGCGGTAGTGCTCAATTTAGCTAAAAACTTACCCGTTACCATTGCCGTCACCGGACATTGGAGCGAGCGCTCGATACAGGAAGCGGAAAAGTACACTCAAGTGCGTACAGCATTTCAGCCATTAACAGATGGCTACCTAAGTATTCCTGAGTTTGATCAGTGGCAGTTAGATAACTCAAGCGCTTATTTGCATCTATGCAGCAATGAAACAGTAGATGGCGTGGAGTTTTCTGAGTTGCCTGATTTAGCGGCGCTCGGCTTAGATATTCCACTAGTGGTGGATTGCTCATCAGATATTGCGTCACGTGCGATTGATTGGTCACGAGTGGGGGTGGCATTTGCTGGCGCACAAAAGAACCTTGGACCTGCCGGCTTAACCATCTTTATCGTGTGTGAAGATTTATTAGGGCAAGCATTGCCTATCTGCCCAAGCGTTCTGGATTTTACCCTGCAAGCACAGCATGACTCGATGTACAACACACCGCCGACGTGGGCAATTTATGTTGCGGGATTGATGTTTGAGTGGTTGCTGCAGCAACGCGAAGGACAATTACAGGGTGTGGCGGCGATGCAGCAACGTAATCAGCGTAAGGCGCAGCGACTTTATCAAACCCTTGATCAGAGCGGTTTTTATCGCAACTCGGTAGCACCCGCGGTACGTTCGCGCATGAACGTGCCATTTTTCATTCACGATTCAAAGCTTGAACCAATTTTTATTCAGCAAGCGGCTGAACATGGTTTTTTGCAGCTAGCAGGGCATAAATCGTTGGGTGGAATGCGCGCCAGTTTATATAACGCGATGCCCGAACAGGGCGTGATTGAACTTTGCAACTTTATGCAGAATTTTGAGCAACATTATGGCTAGTACCTCTACGTAGGTCTTGCCAAAACAGCGATAAGCACAAGAGGAGAACTCATTATGCCTAATTCAGCGGATACCAGCCACTCGTTACATGGCACCTACGCTAAAGCCAATAGCATCGAGGACTTTGTTAGCAACTTTCGACGAGTTGAACAGCGCATTGTCGAAGCTTGCTTGCGTGTTGGGCGTGATCCTCAAAGCGTGCGCTTATTACCCGTTAGCAAGACCTTTGCTGAAGAAGATTTAAGACTAGCATACGCTGCAGGTTGCCGCGATTTTGGTGAAAACAAAGTACAGGAAGCCCAGCGCAAAGCAGAAAATATGCAAGACCTAGAAGATATTCGTTGGTCGGTGATTGGGCACTTGCAGACTAATAAAGCTAAATATGTGGCGCGCTTTGCTAGCGAGTTTCAGGCGCTAGATAACTTAAAAGTAGCAGCTACCTTAGATAAATGCCTTGCACAGCAAGGGCGCTGTTTAGACGTGTTTGTGCAGGTTAACACCTCAAATGAAGCCAGTAAATACGGCATATCTCCCGAGGAGCTAATTCCTTTTGTGGAGCAGTTACAAGCCTTCAAGCAGCTACGTATCACAGGATTAATGACTTTGGCAATTTTTTCTACCGATGTACAACAAGTACGTGCGTGTTTTCAGCGTTTGCGCGAATTACGTAGTTTGCTCCATCAGCAACTGGCTTCGAGTAGTCAGATTGATCAACTTTCGATGGGCATGTCAGGCGATTTTGAGATTGCTATTGAAGAAGGCGCAACCGTGGTGCGAGTAGGGCAAGCGATCTTTGGCGCGCGTGCAACACCGGATGCTTATTACTGGCCAACTCAAGAGAATAATTAATCATGCAACAGGATTATTTAATGCCCAGTTACCAGCGTCAGCCTGTGAGTTTTGTGCGCGGGCAGGGTATGCAGTTATGGGATCAGCAAGGCAATGTGTATCTGGATGCGATTGCTGGGGTAGCGGTAACTAACTTAGGACATGCACACCCAGAAATCGCCGAAGTAATTAGTCAACAAGCGCGCTGTCTGTTACACACCTCCAACTTATTTGGCATTCAGTGGCAGCAGCAACTCGCGGAAAAGCTGTGTCAGTTGGCACAAATGGATGGGGCTTTTTTTGCCAACTCAGGCGCAGAGGCTAATGAAGCCGCATTAAAAATTGCTCGATTGCATGGTAAACAACTGGGGATTAGCGCCAGTAAAGTGGTAGTGATGGAAAACAGTTTTCACGGGCGCACATTTGCGACCTTGGCAGCCACTGGTAACCCAGCAATTAAGCAAGACTTTACACCGCTTCCAGATGACTTTATTCGGGTGCCTTACAACGATATTGATGCGGTGAAAGTGTTAACTACTCGCACGGATATTGCAGCAGTATTATTGGAACCAGTGCAAGGTGAAGGTGGCGTCAATCCCGTCGAGGCAACCTACCTACAGCAGTTGCGCACAGTGTGTGATCAACAACAGTGGTTGTTGATGCTCGATGAAGTGCAAACCGGACTTGGGCGCACAGGGCAATGGTTTGCTTATCAGCACAGTGACATTGTACCCGATGTTATGACCTTAGCTAAAGCGCTGGGCAATGGCTTGCCAATTGGTGCGTGTTTAGCAAAAGGCGCTGCTGCGCAATTGTTACAAGCGGGTACTCACGCCTCAACGTTTGGCGGTAATCCGCTGGTTTGCCGCACTGCTTGTCAGGTACTGGACATTATCCAGCGTGATCAACTCGTGATTAATGCTCAGCAACGTGGACAGCAATTATTACAACGTCTGCAAGAGCAGCTGGCTGGGCATCCGAACGTAATATCCATCCGTGGAGTTGGGCTAATGCTAGCAATTGAGCTTAATCAAGACGCTAGTCATTTAGTCAGCCAAGCTTTGCAGCAACAACAGCTACTAATCAGCGTGACGCGGCAGAAAAATATTCGCTTATTACCCGCACTAATTTGTGGCGCCGAGCAGATTGAAGAAATTGTTCAGCGCCTAGTCGCTTTATTAAATTAACTTTATGAGGAATATTCCTATGCACTCAACCACGCTTTCTTTAGCCGAGTTTGACCCTTTATTATATGCAGCCGAGCAAGCAGAAAAGCAGCGCCAATTGGAGCACGCTGAGCTAATCGCTTCAGAAAATTATGTTAGCCCACGGGTGATGGCCATCCAGAGCTCGATATTTACGAATAAATATGCCGAAGGTTACCCCGATCGCCGTTATTACAGCGGTTGTGAGCATGTTGATGTAGCAGAAAAACTAGCGATTGCACGAGCTAAAACCTTATTTAATTGCGATTACGTTAACGTACAGCCGCACTCAGGCGCGCAAGCAAATGCGGCAATTTTTCTGGCTTTGGTTCAGCCGGGCGATGTGGTGATGGGCATGAACTTAGCTCAAGGCGGGCATTTAACTCATGGTAATCCTGCTAACTTCTCGGGTCGCCAGTACCAAATTGTTGCCTATGGCGTAGATCCTGAAACTGGTTTAATTGATTATCAACAGATGCGTAACATTGCTTTAGAAACGCGCCCTAAGTTGTTAATTGGCGGATTTTCTGCCTATTCGCGGCATGTGGATTGGGCAAAGATGCGCGAAATTGCCGATGAGGTCGGTGCTTACTTTTGGGCAGATATGGCGCATGTTGCCGGTTTAGTCGCCGCGGGTGTTTATCCTTCGCCACTGCCGCATGCCCACGTAGTTACCAGCACCACCCATAAAACCTTGCGTGGCCCACGTGGTGGTTTGATTCTATCGCAAGGGCAGTCAGCAGAGTTCTATAAAAAACTGGATAGTGCAGTGTTTCCAGGGATTCAGGGCGGACCATTAATGCATGTGATTGCTGCTAAAGCGGTGGCGCTTAAAGAAGCGTTGCAGCCAAGTTTTGTCGGTTATCAGCAACAGGTGGTAAAAAATGCGCAAAGCATGGCAGAAGTATTGCTACGCCGAGGCTTTAAGGTGGTTTCTGGCGGTACCGATAATCACATGCTACTACTAGACTTATCGGCTAAACCTTACACCGGACAAGCGGCTGATTTAGCGTTAAGCCAAGCGGGTATTGTTACCAACAAAAACTCAGTACCGAATGACCCACGTTCGCCGTTTGTAACTTCGGGAGTGCGTTTAGGAACACCAGCGGTAACTACCCGAGGATTTACGCAGACCGAGTGTCAGCAACTAGCGCATTGGATTGCTGATGTGTTGGATGCCTTAGAGCAGCAAACTCTGGGACAGGTTGCACCCTTGGTGGCTCAGCAAGTGACGCAGCTTTGCAGCAACTTTCCACTCTATGCTGATGCCAATTAATTAGGTTGTCTTCTACCTGAGGTAGTGGTGAACGCTTCTAATAAAGCATTACTTGCTCATGTGTCAACTGGGCACGCTGCTGATCCAGCATGCCCAAGGCCGGGATGATTTAAGTGATACCAAGCTGCTTTGTGAAGCCTCGGTGTTCCAGCTGGCTAGAATCAATCTCCGACATAAACGCCAGTTTTTTTACTGGGCTCACTGCGAGGTCAGATTAGTTGGCCTGTGCTAGAAAAAACAGTAAATGAGCCGAAATTTGGCTGATTTTTTCCATAAACTGCGAGTAAACTGTGTTTTTTAGTGCTCATAAATGAGGCGAGATAAGTGATTCTCCAGAAGGTGTGGAGAGCCAAAAACAGCCGCCAAGGGGTCAGCGATATAGATTGCGACGGTGGTCAGTCCGAGCTAAACGAGACCAGTTAAGACATCCGTGTGTCGGTTGATATCGAGGGGGCTAAGGCACGCTGAGAGGTCAGCACCAAGCTGGGTAAACCCTGTTGGGTCATCAACAAAGCATCTTCTCCATAGCGTACCCTGCCAGCCGGCTTTTTCAGCCAAGTAAAATGTGGAGTTTCAGTGCGCACACGGTGCAGAAAGCCTATCATGATGCGGGCGGTTTCCTCAGCTCCTTCGCCGATGGCAACGTCGATTCCCGCCTCAGCCAACTGTCGGAAGCCGCCTCCGTTTACCCGTGGATTGGGGCTTTGTTGCGAAGCGACTACACGGGTGATACTGACCATGATAATAGCGTCTGCGCATGGCGAGGTATGGCCCCAATGACAACACGACTCCAGGGTAACGTACAGGGTAGCTCCCCAGGCGGCTTCGCCGGCGATGTTCAGCGCAACCCGTTCGGCATGAGGCCGGCCGCTGGGCTGAGTGGCCCCTTCGCCAATGCAGATACCGTTCTTTATGATGACGCAGCCGACAGGTGGATTGGCCAGACATGACCGCGCATCGCCTGCGCTAGATCAAGTACTCGCCGCATCCAGCGGGCATCGTCAGAGCTGTGTAGGGTTGGGGGCATCGCCGTAGACCTGTTTCGGGTCAAACGTCTTGTCCGATTCGGTAAAGATCAGTGTGTCGCCCTGTCCGCGCTCATTGCTGACCGGGACGCGGCGGTAGAAGCAGGACCGATAGCCTACATGACAGCTCGCGCCTGAGCCCGCGACGCGCACGCGCAGCCACACGGCGTCCTGATCGTCGTCAATCCGCAATTCCTCTACGGCCTGAACCAGACCACTGATCGCGCCCTTGTGCCATAAGGCCTGGCGTGACCGACTCCAGTAGTGGGCCTCGCGAGTCTCGATGGTTTTTTCTAGGGCATCCTGGTTCATATAGCCCAGCATGAGCACTTCGCCATTGGCGGCATCGGTGGTCACGCAGACGATTAGACCGTCGCGGTCGAACTTCGGCGCCAGTTCATGGCCTTCTTCAACCTGCTCGATGGATTTCCTGGGGCTGAAAGTCGGGGCCGATTTTGGCGTTCCTACCGGCAGAGTTGCTTCTAGTGTTTTACTCATCATTGATTCCTTGTGTGGGTGAATTGTGCCGGGCCTCCAGAAAACCGAGGGGCCTTCCCTGGGGCTGTCCGACTAATGTCTCGTCATGTACCACCACCTGGGCGCGCAAAACGGTATGGATAGGCCACCCCGTGACTGTCACACCGTCATAGGGGGTCCAGCCGCTAACGCTGGCGATCCAGTCATTGCGGATGGTGCGGCGTGCTTGCAGATCGACGATGCTGAAATCGGCATCGAAACCCAGGGCGATGCGACCCTTGCCTTCAATCCCGAAGATGCGTGCTGGGCCACCGCTGGTGAGGTCGACCAAGCGTTGCAGACTCAGGCGACCAGCATGTACATGGTCAAGCATCAGTGGCAGCAGAGTTTGTACGCCGGGCATGCCGCTGGGTGACCGCGGGTAAGGCTTGGCTTTTTCGTTAAGCGTATGCGGGGCGTGATCGCTTCCGATGACGTCCACCACACCATCGCGTATGCCTTGCCATAGTGTGTCTTGGTGGCGCTGTTCACGTACCGGCGGATTCATTTGTGCCAAGCTGCCCAGACGTTCGTAGCAGTCTGGCGCGTGCATCGTCAGGTGGTGTGGCGTGACTTCCACCGTAACGCGGCGCTTGTGCTTGGTCAGGTACTCCATTTCAGCCGCACTGCTGACGTGCAGCACGTGGATGCGCCGGCCAGTTTCTGCCGCCAGCTGCACGATGCGCTGGGTGGCCATCAGGGCACTGGTCTCGACGATAGCTTTGCGTTCGCGCAGCCGGGCTTCGTCCTCGGCGTGCACGGCTATGCGGCGGCGACCGTGGCGCAGGATGTGGCGCAGCACTTCGGTATCGTCGGCTAGCAGGTCGCCGAAGGAGCTGCCCATGAAGACCTTGACGCCGGCGCAGCCAGGCAGGTTTTCCAACTCCAACAGCTGCTCGGGATTGACCGCCGAGCCGCCGATATAGAAGGCATGATCGCACCAGGCGCGGCCACTCGCCGCATCTAGTTTGGCCTGCAGGTCGGAGGGGGTGAGCGTCAGCGGGCTGGTGTTGGGCATCTCGAAGATGGCCGTGACGCCGCCCAGCACTGCGCCGCGAGTGCCCGCCTCAAGGTTTTCCTTATGAGTCAGGCCAGGCTCGCGAAAATGCACCTGACTATCGACCACGCCGGGCAGTACATGCAAACCGCAGGCGTCGAGCCGTGTATCCGCATTCCAGGTCTGCTGCAGATCGCCCAGTGCCACGACGCGGCCATCCACGCAGGCCACGTCGATGCGCTCGGCCCCGTTGGGGGTGATGACCGTGCCGCCCTGAACCAGCAGATCGGCATGACGGTGGGGGAGGCGTTGATCGTTCATGCGCTGGCCTCTTGCGGCGCTTTTGCCTCGGCAGTATTGCCATAGGTCGCCAAGCGGGCACGTAAGTCGCTTAGCGCCGCCTGGCGTGTCGACAGATCCGGGGTCTGCGCCTGGGCCAGCAAGTGCGCCACGGCTTGATCCAGGGGCAGCGTGCCGAGATCCTCGCCCTCACGGCTACGGATGGCGATGGTACCGTTATCGCGCTCCCGGGCGCCGGCCACCAGCAGGAAAGGGATACGCTGCAGCGTTTGCTCACGGATCTTGTAGCCGATCTTCTCGTTGCGCACGTCGGCCTCGGCGCGTAGACCAGCACTGCGCAGCAGCTGAGCCACATCTTGCACATAGGCAGTGTGATCTTCGGTGATCGACAGCACCACAGCCTGTACGGGCGCGAGCCAGGCGGGCAGCTTGCCAGCGTGGTGCTCGATCAGGATGCCGGTGAAGCGTTCCAGTGAACCGAACAGGGCACGGTGCAGCATGACCGGAGGTTTGCGCTGGCCGTCTTCGTCCACGTATTCGATACCGAAGCGCTTGGGCAGATTCATATCCACCTGCAGGGTGCCGCACTGCCAGTCCCGGCCGATAGCATCGCGTAGCACGAATTCTAGCTTCGGACCGTAGAAGGCGTGTAGTGGTCTAATGAAACCAGACATCTACTTAGGCGATAATGTTCGCCATAAAGAGGTGCTCTATGATAAACAAACAACGTACTTTTACTCCAGAATTCAAACAAGAAGCCGCTAGCTTGGTGCTTGATCAAGGCTACAGTCTTGCCCAAGCCTGCACATCATTAGGTGTGAGTAAGTCGGCCTTGCACCGATGGGTTAAACAGCTCTCAGAAGAGCGTCAAGGTATCACTCCAAAAGGTAAAGCAATAACCCAAGAACAACAGCGCATTCAAGAGCTTGAAGAGCGCTGCAGACGGCTTGAGATGGAGAAATCCATATTAAAAAAGGCTACAGCTCTCTTAATGTCGGACGATTGGAAACATACACGCTAATTGAGAAGTTAAGAGAGTATGCCCCTGTTGAAATCGTGTGTGCGACCTTTGAGGTTAATCGCTCTTGTTACTATGAGTATCGAAAAAGATCGCGACGAGTAGATGTCGAGCACATCAAGCTAAGAGCGCTGGTAAGTCAATTATTTAACAAGAGTCGCTACTCAGCGGGCAGTCGCACTTTGCAATGTATGCTGAGTAAACAAGGTGTCACTATAGGTCGTTTTAAGGTGCGTAAGATGATGAACGAACTCGGTCTATCATGTAAGCAGCCAGGCTCGCACGTGTACAAACAAGCCACGCTTGAACGACTTGATATACCGAACCGTTTAGACAGGAAGTTTGCTGTAACACGACCTAATCAAGTTTGGTGCGGGGATATTACTTACATCTGGACAGGTCAGCGCTGGAGTTACCTAGCAGTTGTTTTGGATCTTTATGCTCGACGGGTAGTTGGTTGGTCTATGTCTGAAACAGCTGATGCCAGCTTAATCGTAAAATCGTTAGAGCATGCATGGGAGCAGCGCGGTCGTCCGCAAGGTGTGTTATTTCACTCAGATCAAGGCTCACAGTACGCTAGCTATCAGTTTCGTCAGCGTCTATGGCAATATCGCATGGTTCAAAGTATGAGTCGCCGAGGTAACTGCTGGGATAATGCACCGGTGGAGCGACTATTTCGTAGCTTAAAAACAGAGTGGGTACCAATGTTTGGGTATAACAGTTTTATGGCTGCTCAAAAAGATATCAGTGGTTACCTGATGAAATATTATAATCAGCAACGACCACATACATTTAATCGTGGCTTGACTCCGCTAGCAGCGGAAGAAATTCTTAACAAAGTGTCTGGAATTATTTGACCACTACATAGTGCCTGGCGATCAGTTCGTGCATCCGCGCCTCAATGGCGACCATGTCCTCGGGGGTGAAGGGACGCTCGTAGGCGATGTCGTAGTAGAAACCTTCCTCAATTACCGGACCGATAACCATCTTGGAGGAAGGAAAGAGCTGCTTGACGGCGTGGCCGACCAAGTGCGCACACGAGTGCCGGATGATTTCCAGTCCTTCTTCGTCCCTGGGGGTGATGATCAGCAGCGCGGTGTCGTGGTCAATCAGGTCGTAAGCATCGACCAAGCGATCGTCAAGCTTGCCCGCCACAGTGTTTTTGGCCAGTCCGGGGCTGATAGATTGAGCAACTTCGAGCACCGTCACAGGGAGACCGAACTCACGCTTCGATCCATCTGGCAAGGTGATTACGAGAGTCTGATTGGAAACAATTGAGGTCATTTACTGTGGCGCCTGTGGATGAAACGGCAACGACGACTGATGAAGGACAATTCTGACTCTGCCGTTATCGCAAATCTTGAAGACGAAACTTTTGTTGACGAAAATGTGGCTATCATCACCTCCGACGAAGTGAACAACGTTGCACTGAACGATTGCAAGGTCGCCATGAAGCACATAATCGAGCTTGTTGAACCAGACCTTCACCCAAGGCTTGAGCTTGAAACCCTTGTCGTCTGGAAACTCGGGATTGCCGCCAATGAAGTAGGAAAGTGCGCCTTCCTTGGTCGAGCGAAAGGTCTGTAAACTGAAGGTCAACGTCGGCTTGAACAGCACCTTGCCCTTGTCATAGTCGTAGTTGTCACTGAGTATCTGCGCTGCTGTGGCCGCTACATCGCCACCTTCTGAGTGGATCTTGCCAATTCGGACGACGTTGTCGCACCAAACTTGCAAACTATCGACCACCAATTGGTCGATAAAAGCTTTACTACTCATACTATTTCTCTTTCTTAGGAGCCTCGGTGAGGCGTTGGTAAATCGCCGTGTAGTGTTGAGTGCTGAAACCACGTACTATATGGATACGGGCGTTCTCGAACTTGAACAGCTTGCGGATCAGCATTGACCGTCCTCCTTGCCGGGCTTGGTGGGCGGCACCGGGTCGTATCCACCAGGATGCAGAGGGTGGCAGCGCCCAAGACGCATCAGGGTGAGCCATGAGCCTTTGAGCGCGCCATAGGTCTTCAGCGCCTCAATGGCATATTGCGAGCACGTGGGGTGGAAGCGGCAACGTTGACCGAGCATCGGGCTGATGAACAATTGGTAGCCGCGCACCAGTAGCATCAGCAGTTGTGAGGGCCAGCGCTTCATGCAGGCTCCTTGGCAACTGGGCGTAGCAGTGGTCCGGTAGATGTGTCTTCAACCATGAAGCCTAGGCCTTCCAACTCCTCGCGCAGCGCATCCGCTCGGGCGAAGTTGCGATGTTTGCGCGCCTGTTCACGTTGCACTAGAAGAGCCTTGAGCCTCTCGTCATCGGCATACTGCGCGACGGCTAACGGCGTTGTCGGACGTAGCGTTGCCAGGGCGGCATGGGGCTCCTGTTGGAATAGTCCCATCAATCCCGCAGAAGCCAGCAACAAAGACTTGGCATGTGATTGTTGAACCGGGGTGACCGCGTCATCGAGTTGCTTCAACAGAACGTGCAGTCGCATCAAGGCGTTTGGGACATTCAGATCATTGCGCAAGGCCTCCAATACCTCTGGGTCTACCTCGGTTTGGGGCTGGATAGGTACCTGTTCGACCTTTACCAGGCTCTCGTAATAGCACGTCAAGGTCTGTTTCGCGGCCTGGAGACGTTGGGCGTTCCAGTTCAGCGGTCGACGGTAGTGAGTGGACAGCAGTGCCAGCCGGATTGCTTCTCCCGGCGCCTGTTCCAGTAGCTCGCGCATCAACAGCACATTGCCCAGTGATTTGGACATTTTTTGCCCATCCACTGTAACGAAGCTGTTGTGCACCCAGGTGCGGCAATAGAGTGTGCCGTGTGCGCAAGTACCCTGTGCGATTTCATTTTCGTGATGGGGGAAGATCAGATCCTGCCCACCGCCGTGAATGTCGATGGTGTGTCCCAGGTGTTGTCCGATCATGGCCGAGCACTCCACATGCCATCCGGGTCGGCCTCGGCCCCATGGGCTGTCCCAGCCTGGCTGGTCCGGCGTCGACGGTTTCCAGAGCACAAAGTCCAGCGGGTCGCGTTTGTACGGAGCAACTTCCACACGAGCGCCTGCCAGCATGTCTTCGGTGCGTCGGCCCGACAGTCGCCCATAGTCTGGATAGGACGATACATGGAACAACACATGCCCTTGCTTGATGTAGGCGTGGCCCCGTTTAACCAACGTTTGAATCAGCTCGATGATCGCAGGGATGTGGTCGGTGACACGAGGTTCGAGTTCAGGCGATAACACACCCAGTGCTTGCATATCCTCATGGTAGGCGTCGATATAGCGATGGGTGATGGTACTGATGGGAACGCCCGCAGCGGCTGCAGCAGCATTGATCTTGTCATCCACGTCGGTGAAGTTGCGTGCGTAGATCACCTGTGGGTAGTCGTGCCGCAGCAGTCGGGACAGCAAGTCAAAGGCCACGGCGGGGCGCGCATTGCCGATATGGGCGAAGTTATAGACCGTAGGGCCGCACACATACATCGTCACCCGATCCGGTTGTTCGGTGCGCAACGGCTCCTTTTGGCGCGTCAAGGTGTTGTACAGGCGGATGTGGGGTGTCATCGAGCGGACTCCGTGGCTTGCGGGAAGACCTGCTGGAAGGCCCGGAAAGTGGCTTCGATCGCGCTTTTACTTACATCCTGCGTGATAAAGACCAACCGAGAACGATGATCGTTGGTCGGCCAAGTGGGTGACGGAACGGGAGGGTGGAAGATATGCTTACTTCCATGTATAACAATCGGCTTGTCATGCCCTTCAACATTCAAAAAGCCTTTGACGCGCAAGATCAAGATGTTACTGCCGAGCAGATTCATCAGCACCTTCAGCCACCTCACAAGCAAGTGATCCAGCCCCATCCCGCCGAGTTTGTTGATGATGACCAAAATATCCGCCCTCTTGGTTTGTTGTACGAGATGGTTCAACACGATTGTCTTGCCACTGTCGAGAAGACCTGTTAGTAACGTCACAGAAATCAGATTATGGGAGGAACTAGAGCTCATGTAAGTACTCCTTCAGGTAACGGAGAGGCCCAAGCCACTGCATCATGAGGATGCAAACTCTCAAGATGACGGACGTGAATGCTGGGTCGTATATAGTCGTCCAGGGCAGCCTCGATACGACGCACTGCGTCTTCGACGAACATCAGGTTTTGGCCGTTGAGCGATGCGAATACTTGTTCATCAGCACGTTTGACGGCCGTTTGCAGTGGTGTGCCGACAGCCTGCTCAATTCGCTCGATTAGTGGCAGCAAACCAAGCATAGTAGTCTCATCGTTGGTGTTCACGGCGACCACCGCTTCACTGCGTTGGCTGTGTGGTGTTGCCAGAGAGGCATGGCGACGCAGCCAAGCTGCCGCGCTAGTGGTTTCTATAGACTCCTGCGCTTCGAAGGCTTCCTTGAACCTTTGTTCGATTAGCTGTCGAGACAGAGCTGCCGAACAGGGGCATGTCGAAGAGTAACCTACGGTGACTTGCATGCGACAGTTGAACCTGCCGTCGATGAGCGAGGCGTCAAGGCGAACTGGGTAGGACTTCCAGCCAGAAAGGTCTTGAGTAATTAACGCTGGGCGGCGCACCAGCAGATCCAAGTTCAAACGCAGCCGTGCGCTGCGGCTGTCGCAGTCTTGATGGCTGTCGATCATGGCCTTTAGTAACTGATGTAAGCCGGCGCGCGAAAGCGCTTCACCTTGGCCTAAGGTATCCAGCAATCGGTACAACCGAGACATATGGATGCCCTTGATGTGTGGTACCGGCAGGTCAACCTGCACATCGGCGCGCGCATGCAGATCACGGCGGTACCCCGGTTCAGCCACAGTGATGGGGAGGTCGATATTCTGCATACCGACCCAGGCGAGTGGGCTCAAGTTGGAAGAAATATCAGTGATTGAGACATCAGGTAGTGCTATATTCATACTCAAATCCAATGTGGAATGGGGTGCACCCCACTCGGTCTGGAGCATGGGGAGCACGGTCGAATTAGGACCAGTTGGGGAAAGGGTTATGCCAAGTTGTCCAAACGTTGGGGCCGTGAGCCATTTCCTCGTCGGTCAGCAAACAGGCTTCAAAACGGGCACGTAGCGCTGTTTCGTCCATGTCCATGCCAATCAATACGAGCTCTTGGCGGGCATCACCTACTTGGTCATCCCATTTCGCACGAATCAGCGCGACCGATTCTGGGTCTTGCGGCCAGTGCTCCTGTGGCATTGCTGCCCACCAGTAGCCAGCAACACCATGCCGCGCGACAGCACCAGCCTGTGACCAAGAACCAGCTAATGTCGGGTTTGTCGCCAGCCAGAAGAAGCCTTTAGAGCGAACCACACCCTGCCATTCGCTTTCGACCAGATCGAAAAAACGCTGGGGGTGAAAGGGGCGACGAGCTCGGTAGACAAAGCTACTGATGCCGTATTCTTCAGTTTCGGGAGTGTGCGTACCACGAAGCTCCTGTAGCCAGCCTGGAGCTCTGGACGCTTCGTCGAAATTAAACAAGCCCGTATTCAGCACGCGCTCCAGCGACACCTTGCCAAACTCCGCGATTTCGATGCGGGCTCGGGGGTTGAGGCTGCTCAAAATAGCCATCAACCGCTCGCGTTCTTCGGTGCTGATGAGATCGATTTTGTTGAGCACAATCACATCGCAAAATTCGATCTGCTCAATCAGCAGATCCACTACTGTGCGCTCGTCTTCTTCACCCAGGGACTCGCCGCGCGACTGCAAACTGTCATATGAGCTGTAATCGCGCAGGAAGTTGTAGGCATCGACTACCGTAACCATGGTATCGAGCTGAGCCATTTCGTTCAGACAGCGGCCATCTTCCCCTTCGAAAGTGAAGGTTTCAGCCACAGGTAAGGGTTCAGAGATGCCTGTAGACTCGATAACTAGTTGGTCGAATTTTCCTTCTCTTGCGAGGCGTTCGACCTCTACAAGGAGATCTTCGCGTAAGGTGCAACAAATACAGCCGTTGCTCATTTCTACCAGCTTTTCATCCGCGCGCGACAATTCGGCACCGCCCTCGCGCACTAGATCAGCGTCAATATTGACCTCGGACATATCATTAACGATCACCGCAACGCGCCGTCCCTCACGGTTATTAAGAATGTGGTTAAGCAAAGTGGTCTTGCCCGCGCCAAGAAAGCCAGATAAAACGGTGACAGGGAGTTTGTGGTGCGTGAGCAGGGTTTGAGTTTGGGGGCTCATTTATGTATACCTGTGTAAATATGAAATATAGTGCTAATGTTTTCTAGATTCAGATGAGAGTTGTCTGAGCAAGCTTCATGCAGTTCACACACGCGCCACGGAGTTCAATTGCGTGGTCTCCCATAAAAAAATCGTGGTTTTCTGCCCAGCACTCCAAGCGTTGACCTAGATCGTTATCGACAAACTCGTCGATATGTCCACAGCTTTCACAGATAGCGAATGCCTTGAAACTAGGCTTGCAGCGCTGAGCGTACTTACAGGTGACGTAAGCGTTCAGAGTTTCCAAGCGATGTGCAAGACCATGTTGTATTAGCTGTTCCAATGCGCGATAGATCTGCACGGGGGCCTTTAAGCCAACTGCACGTAGCTGTTCAAGAAGTGCATAAGCGCTGAGTGGGCGATCAGCGCGTTGCAGAGCGTTCAAAACAAGCTGTTGGTTTGTGGTCAGTTGCATTGAAATCTCCTAGTCAGTCTCATGCGAACTGGTTGGTAGAATTAGTTACTTTGTTGTAACGTTATAACATATCAATATTAAAGCGGTAGTTCAACTTCAAGAGTTTAGCGAGTTTGGATTATTGTATTATTTTTTAGGGCCGTTATACGGCTAACCTAGCTTTAGTAAGATGCTCTAGGTTGGTCTGTGGAATGAGTGATTTGGAGCAATAGCACCACTATGGAGAATCAGATGCGGTTTACTGCCACATCTGAATGCTATAGATTAACAGGAGTTATTTCTGCAGTTATACGTAAGGAAGAGATAACTCTTGTTGCGGTGCTTTTAGTTGGATGTGGTTTATGATTTTCGACGTCGACTTTGCAGCCAAGCGATAAAGCCTAGGAGTAATAATCCCGGAATCCACATCCATTCTTTCTGGATACGATCGGTCGGTGCACGAACGCGTAAAATTTCCTGATCAAACTCTAAGCCAAGGTCAGCCGCTTGGCTGCCAAAAGCCACGTTGTCGATCAGTAGTTTGCCATCTTCAACCATCAGTTCTAGGCCTAGTTTTTCTAAGCGTTGCTCACCTGTATCGCCAGAAGGCACTGGCAGTAACAGGACAAACTCACGGGGCTGACCAATACCATCTTCACCCATGATCCGTAAACGTAGTTGGCTGCCTTCATCTACTTGACCTAAGGCTTGCACCATTTCGGTTGGTGGAATTTCTTGGTAAGGGTCATGCAGCTTATCCATCCAAAAGCCTGGGCGGAATAAGGTGAAAGCCACTAACAACAGTAAGACACTGTCGTACCAACGGTTTTTGGTGATAAACCAACCTTGGGTTCCAGCGGCAAAGATCAGCATCGCGATAGTGGCTACAACAAAGATTAATAACCCGTGCCAAAAGCTCACATCGATTAACAGTAAATCGGTGTTAAAGATGAACAAGAAAGGCAGTGCTGCAGTACGTAAACTGTAGTAAAAGGCCTGCACGCCGGTTTTAATTGGACTGCCCTTAGAAACTGCCGCCGCCGCGAAGGAGGCCAGTCCCACCGGAGGAGTCACGTCGGCCATAATGCCGAAGTAAAACACGAATAAGTGCACGGCAATTAATGGCACGATCAGTCCATTTTGTTGGCCCAGCTGGACAATCACGGGTGCTAGCAGGCTTGAGACCACAATGTAGTTGGCGGTAGTGGGTAAACCCATACCTAAAATCAAGCTAAATACCGCAGTAAATAGCAGCATCAACAGTAGGTTGCCCATCGACAGTAGCTCGACTAAATCAGCGAGAACTAGCCCAACACCGGTTTGGGAAACGGCACCGACGATGATTCCAGCCGCTGCGGTTGCAATCCCAATCCCGATCATGTTGCGCGCACCGGAGATTAAGCCTTCACGTAGGTCGATTAAACCATCGGTAAAACTGCCATGATTAAAGCTATGGTCTTTGCGCATCCAGTTCAGCAATGGGCGCTGGGTGATTAAAATCAGCATCAGCATCACACTGCCCCAGAACGCGGACAATCCGGGCGACAAGCGTTCGACCATCAAACACCAGACCAACACCACCACCGGTAAAATAAAGTGCAGACCAGACAGCAGCACCTCTTTCGTTTTCGGTAGCACATCAATCGGTTTATCTGAGGCATCCGCCGGCAGCGGTGGATTTGAAGCCGCAATTTTTAACAAGCCTAAATAGGTGACCAATAAAATAATGGCCGAACCTAACAGCATGTACTCGCCAAGCACGGGCTTGAGCCAGCCGAGCCCGTAATATACCAGCAGTGAAATACCCGAGATCAGCATCACGCCAAAGGTAAAACCGGTTAAGCGGCGTAACCAAGGTTTGGGTGTGTGTTCACCAATTGGCTGCATGCCCAGTTTTAGCGCTTCAAGGTGCACAATATATAGCAAGGCAATATAGGAAATTGCTGCTGGTAAGAAGGCATGCTTGATCACTTCAACGTAGGGAATCCCCACATATTCCACCATCAAAAACGCAGCAGCGCCCATCACTGGCGGCATAATTTGCCCATTAACCGAGGACGCCACTTCCACTGCACCGGCTTTTTCTGCTGAGAAACCAACGCGTTTCATCATCGGAATAGTGAACGTACCGGTGGTCACTACGTTGGCAATTGATGAGCCAGAAATCATCCCGGTCAGTGCAGAAGAAACCACCGCCGCTTTGGCTGGACCACCGCGCATGTGTCCCAGTAGGCTAAAGGCTAGCTGGATAAAATAGTTACCGGCTCCAGCACGTTCGAGTAGCGCCCCAAAGAGTACAAATAAGAACACAAAGCTGGTGGAAACGCCCAATGCAATGCCGAACACCCCTTCGGTGGTAATCCACTGATGGTTTGCGAGCGCATTAATACTGACGCCGCGGTGGGCGATCAGGCTGGGCATATAAGGGCCGGCCAAACTGTAGATTAAAAAGATTAGGGCAATAATCGCCAGTGGTGGACCAAGGGCGCGACGGGTGGCTTCCAGTAGTAAGGGAATACCAATACAGGCGGTTACCATGTCGCCAGTTGTTAAACTACCTGGGCGTAGCGCTAACTGTTGATAAAAAATAAACAGGTAGGCGGCACTGGCGGCAGCCACCAGTCCCAAAGCAATATCAATTAAGGGTACACGGTTACGGGGTGAGCGCTTAAAGGCTGGATAAGCTAAAAAAGCTAACAACAACGCAAAAGTTAAATGGATTGCGCGGGCTTGGGTGTCATTAAACACCCCAAATCCGAAAATGAAGGGCAGTGGTGAGGCAATCCATAGTTGGAAGCTCGACCATAATAATGCCAAGCCAGCCATCACCTTGGCCATTACGCCATCGGGCAAGCGCGCACCGGTATCTTGAGCAATTAGCTCTTGGGTAGAAAGTTGTTTCTCAGGCATAAAAGAACCTGCTGTTAACAGCTAAGAAAGCGAAAAACGCCCGCACCTGAGTAGGTGGGGCGTTCAATTACAATCACGAAGTAACGCGTTTAAGTTACATCCAGCCGCGTTCTTTGTAGTAACGCACCGCACCGTCATGTAAAGGCGCAGAGAGACCGGCTTTGATCATTTCTTCTTCTTTTAGATCTTTAAATGCAGGGTGCAATTTCTTAAAGCGATCTAAGTTATCAAACACCGATTTAACTAAAGCATATACCGTGTCATCGCTGACTTTAGCGCTGGTGGTTAATACGGCTTTACCGCCAATCGATGGCGTGGGATTGTCATTACCCTTGTACACGCCACCTGGAATTTCGGCTTTGGTGTAGTAGGATTTTTCTGCTAGGAGCTGATCAATTGCTTCGCCAGTGACCGGAACTAACACCGAGTCGACGGTGGTCGTGGCTTCTTGAATTGCACCATTGGGATGACCTACGAAGTAAGTCATGGCATCAATGTTATTGTCGCCTAACGCACTGGCTTGTTCAGCTGGTTTAAGCTCTGCAGCTAAGGCAAAGTCTTTTTTACTCCAGCCTTTGACCGCCATGATTTCTTCTAAGGTGTCACGCTGACCTGAACCTGGGTTACCAACGTTTACACGTTTGCCTTTAAGGTCATCAAAGTTGGCGATATGCGCATCGCGGCGGGCCAAAATGGTGAATACTTCACTTTGGAGAGAAAATACTGCGCGGATATCGTCCATTGCGCCTTCTTTTTCAAAGGGCGCCAGACCTTCCATAGCTTTGTATTGGTGATCAGATTGCATCACCCCAAAGTTAAATTCGCCGCTGCGAATGCCATTTACGTTGGCCACACCGCCACCACTGGCTGGGGCGTTGCATTTGATGCCGGTAGTTTTAGTATCGCGGTTTACAAAGCGGCAGATTGACTGCCCAGCTACGTAATACACTCCGGTTTGGCCACCTGTACCGATGGTTACAAACTTATCGTCTGCTTGCACAGCGCTGGTAGCGCCTAAGCTAAGACCTGCCAGCGTAGCGGACAGGGCCCATGCGAGGGATTTACCTTTAATCATGGGATGACTCCTTGATGTTTGTTTGTCGAAAATGCTGAAATGCAATTTTTTCGAGATCGGGCGGATATTAACGTATTTTTAATCGAATGCGTATTATCCCAAGGTTTTGCGAAAAACTTTAGAATTGCGTTGGAAGTTGTATAACTCTGCTTTTTTCTGTGGTAACTGTTCGAGCTGGCAAGGTTCAAAGCCGCGCTCTTGGAACCAGTGTGCGGTACGGGTGGTAAGGACAAACAGGCTATTTAAGCCCTGGGCTTGAGCGCGCTGCTCAATCCGCTCCAGTACGGCATCACCACGGCCGCCGTGGCGATATTCAGGGTGGACTGCTAAGCAGGCGAGCTCTCCTGTTTGTTCTTGGGGAAACTCATATAAGGCGGCGCAGGCAATGATGGTGCCGTCACGCTCGACAATCGAGAAGTGGCTGATTTCTTGCTCAAGCAGATCTCTTGAGCGGCGCACTAGGATTCCTTGTTCTTCAAGGGGGCGGATCAGCTCCAGTAAGCCGCCCACATCTTCAATACTAGCCTCACGTACTTGTTCAAATAGCCCGGCACTAATTAAGGTGCCGCTGCCATCGCGGGTAAAGAGTTCGGTTAATAAGGCGCCATCTTCGGCATAGCTGACTACATGGCAGCGCTTAACAGTCTCAGCGCAGGCTTGTACGGCGCTACTTAATAACGAACGACTGGGCGCGGTAGTGGGTAGTTGCTCGGCTAGCTGCCGCGCTTGTTCAAGGTTCAGTTCACGTAATAGTTGCTGCTTAGTATCGACAATGCCAGGTTCGGGGCTAAACAAAATTAACTTATCGGCATGCAAGCTGAGCGCTGCTTGGGTTGCAACGGTTTCGGCTGATAGGTTAAAGGCCTCACCGGTAGGCGAATAACCTAATGCAGATAGCAGCACAATATTTTGCCGCTCTAATACTTGGCTAATCGCTGCACGATTAATCCGCCGTACTTCACCAGTGCTTTGTAAATCAACACCCTCTACTACGCCAATCGGTTTAGCTGTTACCCAATTACCGCTGACTACTTGGACCTGGGCGCCGCGCATGGGAGAAGAGGCCATATCGGTGGAGAGTAAGGCTTCTATTTGAATCCGTAATTGACCTACTGCCTGTTGCACACAGTTTAAGGTGGGGCCATCGGTAATACGCAGACCTTGATGATAACGCGAGGCCAGCTGTTGCTCGGCCAGTCGCTGTTCAATTTGTGGACGAGCGCCATGCACCAGTATCAGCTTGACGCCTAGGCTATGGAGTAAGACTAGGTCGTGAATGATGGCTTGAAAATTGGGGTGAGCCATGGCCTCGCCTGGCAGCATAACCACAAACACTCGGCCGCGGTGGGCATTGATATAGGGCGAGGCATTGCGTAGCCAGGTAACAGAATTGGGCATGGTTAATCCAAAAGCAAAGTAAAGTCAGTGATTAATTTAATGCATCAGTCAGTTTACGCAAGGGTTGGCGCTAATCTGTGAGGCGATATGTTCTTTAGGCATAAAAAAACGGTATTGGCAGAGCCAATACCGTTTCGGTTAACGCTGTAGCTTAGAGGAAAATCAGCTTTAAAATGCTAAAGAAGATAATCGCTAAGAACGCACCGGCTGGTAAGGTAATGGCCCATGACATAAAAATCGAACCAATCACGCGTAAGTTAAGTGCGCCAATACCGCGGGCTAAACCGATGCCTAAGACCGCCCCGACTAAGGTGTGGGTAGTCGATACCGGTAAGCCAATGGCTGAAGCGCCTACCACCGTTGAAGCAGTAGCAAGCTCAGCAGCAAAGCCACGGCTTGGAGTAAGTTCGGTAATTTGTCCACCTACGGTGGCAATGACTTTATAGCCGTAAGTGGCTAAGCCGATCACAATCCCTAGGGCGCCGAGCAACAGTACCCAAGCGGGTACGGCTGATTTCGTGGTGAGCTCGGTTAAGCCTTCGGACTGAATCACACCGGCAATCGCCGCTAAGGGACCGACTGCGTTGGCTACGTCGTTAGCACCATGGGCAAAGGCCATAGAACAGGCGGTGAAGATCATTAGGATCGCAAAGACTTTTTCAACTCCCGCAAAGTAGGTGTTGTTATTGGCTTGGGTGTCGACCTTAATGTTGCGCAGCAACAAGATACCAAGCAGCATCACTAAAATACCCACCCCGATGGCCAGTAAAATACTTTGCTCATCCGATAAGTCTAAGCCCACATGCTTTAACCCCTTGGACAGGGTCATAATTGCCACCATAAAGCCGGTGACAAACATATAGAAAGGTACATAGCGCTTAGCATTGGCGAACGGATCATCGGTATTAATAATCAGTTTTTGTACACTGACAAATAAACCAAAGGCCAAAATTCCAGATAAGAAGGGCGTAACAACCCAGCTCATGGTGATCGGAATAATCGCTGCCCAGTGCACTGCATCGAAGGACACGCCAATGGCTGAGAAGCCAACCACCGCACCAATAATAGAGTGGGTGGTAGAGACCGGCCAGCCTTTACTGGTGGCAATCATTAGCCAGGTACCAGCGGCTAAGAGTGCCGACATCATGCCCAAGACTAGTAAGTCTGGTGTCATGACATCCATATCCACAATGCCATTTTTAATGGTTTCGGTAACCTGACCACCTGCGAGATAAGCGCCGCAGAATTCAAAGACCATGGCGATAATAATCGCCTGTTTAATGGTTAACGCTTTGGAGCCTACCGAAGTTCCCATGGCGTTAGCGACGTCGTTTGCACCGACCCCCCACGCCATAAAAAAACCAAATAGACAAGCCAGCACCAAGAGTACGAAGCCGTAGTCGGCGAGAAAAGACATATAAATAATTCCGCTAGTAAAAAGCTTAGCGCGTTACCTTAACGCGCTAACAGTTGTTCCAGACGGTTACCGATTCGCTCGGCACGGTCAGCGACATCACCGATCCATTCGATAATGGTGTATAAGAACATCACATCGACTGGAGGCAAATCCTTCTCCAGTGCGTAGAGAGAGCGGCGTACTTCAATTTGGATACGATCGGTATCGTGCTCGATATCTTCTAGCACTTCGATCATCCCAGTAATACGCGCCACTTGGCGAGAGCCAAAGCCGGTTTCTAAGACTTCATCGAGTTCGTTCATGGCCCGCAACGCTTGTTCGCTGGCATCCACACTGCGCTGCACATACGCCAACATGGCGAGTTGCATAGGCTGTGGAATAGTCATTTGACGGCCTGTCATCAGTCCAGCGATATCTTTTGCGCGGTTGGCTACTTTGTCCTGTACACTGAGCAGCTCTAATAAGTCTGAGCGTGGCACAGGTAAAAATAGGCTTTTAGGCAGGTGAATGCGCACGTTTCGTTTCAGCTTGTCAGCTTCTTTTTCAAGACGCGACATTTCTTGCTGAACTTCAGTCACTTTAGGCCAATCTTCGGCGATAACCGCTTGAAAGAACGGGACTAAGTGGGTCGCACATTCATGTGCTTTAGCAATATGTTGTTGCATCGGCCCGATAGGGGAACGACCAAACAAGCTAACAAAGGGATTAATTGACATAGCGAGCAACGCTCAGTTTCCAATGATGGCGCTAATTATACGGTGGGAACTGTCGCTCGACTAGCATCCTTGCGCTTTCAGCGTTTTTAAACAGGTAAAACATGGCAATTGAAACAGAAATTAAGCTGCAAACAACGCTAGAAGGCTTGCAGGCCTTGCGTCAGTCTACAGTTGTAGCAAAGTTACAAAAAGATACGGCTTGGCAAACTAAGCAGCTAAATAATCAGTATTTTGATACCCCGGACTGTCGTTTGGCGCATTCAGCAGTGGCGCTGCGGATTCGCCAAGATGGTCAGCAACTGATCCAAACGCTAAAAACCCGAGGCCAAAGTGTGGCCGGTTTAGCAGCGCGTAATGAGTGGGAGTGGCCACTCACCAGCGAGCAATTAGACCTAACACGCCTTGATGACAGCTGCTGGCCGATTGAACTTAATGACTTAGATAAAACACAGTTGCAGCCGATTTTTCGCACTGACTTTAGCCGAGAGTTACTGGAACTAGCCTTTGACTATGAAGGGCAGCCAGTAGTGATTGAGCTGGCGCTGGATCAGGGCCAAGTGACGACAGCCCAAGGCAGTGAGGCAATCTGCGAAGTGGAGCTTGAGTTGCGTCAAGGACCCGCAGTGGCCTTGTTGATTGTCGCTCAGCAATTAGCAGCTGAGGTAGTTTTGCTACCCTGTGATGTGAGTAAAGCCGAGCGAGGTTACCGCTTGTTAGGTGCTGAACACTATGCACTCCGCTTAGCTAAATTGCACTTAGCTCAGGAGGATACCCTAGATCAAACGATTGCCGCTTGTAGTGGGTACTTACTCGGTAATAGTCAGCGTTTAGCTGAGCACTATCGCTTTACCGGGCAGTGGAAGTTGTTTGAGCAATGGCTGCAGCAGGTGGCTCAGTTAAAAGCCTTCCTGAGCAGTTTGGGCTTAGCCGCACCCCGTAAAACTACCGCCCATTTACGTCAGCAATTAGAAGGCGTTATTGCTCATTGGCAATCCCAGATCCAAGCAGGGAGCCAGCAACAAAGTGCCCGTGAGCAAGTTGCAGCCAGTTTCAATGAGTGGTTACAGCAACCGGCCTGGGGCCAGTTTGTACTGGCCATGGCGCTCTGGATTGAGCAACAGGCCTGGCAAGTTGGGCGTAATGCTAAGGGGCAACGTCAAGGCCAAGCGTTGTTAGTGAATTGGCTAAGCCACTTCTTGCAAGATGAGTTGCACGCTTTATCAGTGACTGACTACCTACGAGAGCCGCAACGCATTAATGAGCAACAGCCACGGCTAGCGCGGATATTAGTCTGGCTAGAGTTAGCCCGCGAGCAGTTGGCGCTGGCTGAGATTGATCAACTATTGGGCAGTTTACGGGCTATTTATAGCCTCAGCCAAACCACCGAGCAGTGGCCAAGTGCTGAGGCAACGGTTGCCAGTGATGAATTAGAACAAGTGGTGATGACTCCAGCGGCACAGCTTATTGAGCGATTAATTGAGTTACGTCGTTTATCGGCGTGGAAACAACTGGTTAAATAATCCTTATAACAGGATGTGCTGCTCTGCTGTGAAGACGCAGGCGTACATTGATTAGACATACACAGCGGAGAATTAAAGATGGATATGGGAACGGCAGTTATTGTTTTTTTTGGCTTAATCGCCGCCATTATTTTTATGGGCTTCAAGGTGGTGCCTCAAGGTGATGAGTGGACTGTAGAGCGTTTTGGGCGCTATATCAAAACCTTAAAACCTGGGCTGAATGTGATTGTACCTGTAATGGATACCATTGGCCGTAAGCTCAATATGATGGAGCGGGTATTGGATATTCCACCGCAAGAGGCGATCAGTGCTGATAACGCCATTGTGCGGATTGATGCTGTGTGTTTCTTTCAAGTGATTGATGCTGCGCGCGCGGCCTACGAGGTGAGTGATCTGGAATATGCCATTCGCAACCTAGTCATGACCAATATTCGCACGGTATTAGGCTCAATGGAGCTGGATCATATGTTAAGTCAGCGCGACTCTATTAATGAGCGCTTACTGACCACGGTGGACCATGCTACTGCGCCTTGGGGGATTAAAGTCACCCGGATTGAGATTAAAGACATCACCCCGCCAGCGGATCTAGTGGACGCGATGGCTAGTCAGATGAAAGCAGAACGCATTAAGCGGGCGCAAATTCTGGAAGCTGAAGGTAAGCGGGCAGCAGAGATTTTAACTGCAGAAGGTGAAAAGCAATCACAAATTTTAACCGCCCAAGGTAAACGTGAAGCGGCGTTCCTTGAAGCCGAAGCCCGTGAGCGGGCTGCCCAAGCAGAAGCAGAAGCTACGCGCATGGTATCGGAGGCGATTGCTGAGGGTAACGTGCATGCGGTGAACTACTTTGTGGCACAAAAGTATGTGGATGCCTTAGGCAAGGTCGCCTCTGCCAATAACAGTAAAATTATCATGATGCCCTTAGAGTCTACCCAGTTAGTTGGCTCGGTTGCAGGGGTGGGTGAAATCATTAAGGCTGCATTTGACGGAAAGAAATAAATGAGTGCGCTGTTAACCGAACTGACACCATGGACGTGGCTGGCAATCGCCGGTTTACTATTGATAGTTGAGGTATTTGGGACAGCTGGCTATTTCTTATGGTTTGGTATTTCTGCGGCCCTAGTGGCCGCAGTACTTGCATTGTTCCCTTTGCCTTGGACCTTGCAGCTGACGTTGTTTGGTTGCCTAGCGTTAGTCACGGCTGTGATTTGGTGGAAACGTCTTAAATTGCGCGCACCAGAAGCCTTTAGCCTGAATAACCTAGGTAAAGAATACCTAGGACGTGAAGTGTTACTGCATGAGGCGATTATTAATGGTCGCGGTAAGATCAGGCTAAATGACAGCTTTTGGTTGGTGGAAGGTCCGGAGCTGGCTGCAGGTAGTGCCGTGCGCATCACCGGGCAAAATGGCGTGATTTTTAAAGTGGAGCCGGCCTCAGCGCCTCGACACTAATTAATCCACGGGCAGAATAGGAGGGTGGCCATGTGTTTATTAGTCTTTGCTTGGCAGCCAGGTACTGAACAGCCGCTTGTGTTATTGGCTAATCGTGATGAGTTTTTGGCGCGCCCTAGTGCGCCCTTAGCCGCGTGGCCAGATCAGCCGCAGATTGTGGCAGGACGTGATTTAGATGCTCAGGGCACTTGGTTGGGGGTTAATAGTCAGGGCAGTGTTGCGGCGCTGACTAATATTCGCGACTTAAACTTAGCGGAAGGGCCGCGCTCTCGTGGGCAACTAGTCAGTGACTTTCTGCAAGCGCAGTTGAGTCCCGAGCACTATCTACAGCAGGTCGTTGCCGAGCGGGGGCTGTATAGTGGCTTTAATTTACTGCTGGGTAACCGCCAGCAACTGTGGTTTTTTAACTCGACTCAAATTAAGCCTCAGCGTTTAAGTCCAGGAATTTATGCCTTATGTAATGCCAGTCTAGATACACCCTGGCCTAAGTTGGTGCGTTTGCGTACGGCCTTTAGTGCTTGTTACCGCACGGCTAGTGATCAGCAACTATTGGCATTAATGCAAGATTCACAGCGCGCAGAGGATGAGTTTTTGCCCGATACCGGAGTGGGCTTAACTGCTGAGCGGTTATTGTCGAGTATTTTTATCCGCGGTGAGCACTACGGAACGCGAGCGACGACCTTAGTGCGTTTGTTGTCAAGTGAGTGTCAGATTACTGAGCAAACCTATTTAACTGAAGGGCAAAGGCCAGCTCCGGTGCAGTTTAGGCTGCCATTGGATTAACTTATTACAGTATATTTATCGCTTAGCTATTGGCTGGATAACGGACGTATACTTAGTCCGAGTCGAATTGAATAATTTGAATTTAATGATTAATTAAGCGTCTTAAACAGCTTAAATTGACCTAATTTGGGAGCCATCGATGCGCAAACTACTGTTATCTTCTTTTCTTGCAACCAGTTGTTTATTCGGAGCCCAAGCCTTGGCGGTTGAGCCAGTGGCGGGAACCAACTACGTAGTATTAGAGAGCCCTGTGGCGGTCTCGAAAAAAGATCAAATTGAAGTAGTAGAGCTGTTTTGGTACGGCTGCCCCCATTGCTATCAGTTAGAGCCGACCCTTAATCCTTGGGTTGAGCAGCTGCCTGAAGACGTCAACTTCGTCAAAATGCCAGCGATGTTTGGTGGTGCTTGGGATGTGCATGGCCAATTGTTCTATACCTTGCAGGCCTTAAAGGTTGAGCAGAAAGTGCACGACCGAGTATTTGATGCGTTGCATAACAAAAAACAGCGCTTAGCCAATGCCAAAGAAATTGCCAGCTTCTTAGAGGCCGATGGCATTGATCAAGACACCTTTAACAAAACTTGGAATTCGTTTGGGGTTAAAAGCCAAATGGAAAAAGCCCGCCAACAAGCTATGGCGTATCAAGTACAAGGTGTACCGGCCTTGGTAATTAACGGCAAATACCGTTTTGATATTGGTATGGCTGGTGGCTTAACCGAAACCACTGAACTGGCCGATGCCCTGATTGCTCAAGAGCGCCAAGCGACTGAGTCTGAATAAGAGTAAGTAGCGCGTATTATGATTTTATCCCGTCGTCCTGAGGACCGCTTAGTCGCTCCCTGTCAGCCCGAAGTGAATGAACACTTTTTGGTGGATAATAAAGTGTGGGTGGATGACGGGATATTGCGCCTACTGAGTTTTAATATTCAGGTAGGCATTAATACCGCAGCTTATCGCCACTATGTCACCCGTAGCTGGCAGCATATTTTACCGCACCAACAACGCAACAATAATTTGCATCGGATTGCCCAGTTAGTGAGTCAGTTTGATGTGGTTGCACTGCAGGAAGTAGATGGCGGCAGTTTACGTTCGGGATATATCAATCAAGTGGAGTATCTGTCTAAACTGGCGCACTTTCCTTATTGGTATCAACAGCTCAACCGCAATTTAGGGCACTTTGCCCAGCACAGTAATGGTTTGCTGGCGCGTTTTCAGCCAGAATTTATCGAAGATCATCCCTTGCCTGGACCGCCTGGTCGAGGTGCAATCTTGATGCCCATTGGCCACGGTGAGCAGCAAGTGGCCGTGGTGATGATGCACCTAGCCTTAGGCGCTCGGGTCCGTAATCGGCAGTTGGAGTATGTCAAAGAGTTAGTCAGCGATTATAAACACTGCATCTTGATGGGCGATATGAATACCCTGCCAGATGTGTTGCTGAATAACTCGCCCCTAGCTGAACTAAAGCTACGGGCCCCGCAATTAGAAGCAACCTTTCCTAGCTGGAAGCCCCAGCGCTGCTTGGATCATATTTTAATTTCCTCAGAGCTAGAGTTAGAAAGCGTAGAAGTATTGCCGGTTACCATTTCTGATCATTTACCGGTGGCCATGCGCATTCGCTTACCTCAAGTGATTAGCATCGCTCGGCCTTATTTAGCTAATCCAATGCTGGGGCTCTAACTGATTAGTATGCCTTGGTATTGGACGGGAATTCTAATTTAGGAGACTAACAATGCAACGTTTACATTGGGGCAATGAGTTATTTACTGTGTCGTTCAACAGTTAATTTAATTAAAGTGATTGCTACCCTGTAACTATGTTAGGTTACGGAAAAAAGAGATTGGTATTTCATTAACCTTAGATCTTACAATAATTTTTTATACTTCTAACGTGTAGCCTAGGCCTTTATTAAGCTAGAACTGCACAATTTTACATAGGTGGTTAACCAATATGTCCTTAAAAGTCGGCGTGGTAATGGATCCCATTGATGAGATTGCATTCTATAAAGACAGCACCTTAGCGATGTTACTTGCAGCTCAGGCCAAAGGGTGGTCGTTATTTTATATGGAGCCGCATGATCTGTACCAGCTTCGTTCTGAGGTGCGGGCAAAAATGTGTCCCTTACGTGTTTTTAACGATTCTGAGCATTGGTTTGAGTTGGATCATGAAATTGATTTAGCACTAGGTGAGCTTGATGTCATTTTAATGCGCAAAGACCCTCCATTTGATAATGAGTTTTTATATAGCACTTACTTATTAGAGCAAGCCGAGCAAGCAGGTTGTCTAGTGGTAAATAAAGCTGCCAGTTTGCGCGATTGTAATGAAAAGCTATTTGCGACGTTATTTCCTGAGTTAACTCCAACCACTTTAGTTTCACGTCGTCCTGATATTATTCGTCAGTTTGTGCAAGAGCAAAAAGATGTAATTCTCAAGCCGTTAGACGGCATGGGTGGCTCGTCTATCTTTCGACACCGAGAGGGAGATCCGAACTTATCTGTAATTTTAGAAACTCTAACAGTACATGGTACTCAACAAATTATGGCACAAGCTTATCTGCCAGCGATCGTGGAAGGTGATAAGCGTATTTTGATGATTGATGGTGAGCCTGTACCTTATTGCTTGGCACGAATTCCAGCACAAGGTGAAACCCGCGGCAACTTGGCGGCTGGCGGACGTGGTGAGGCGCGCCCCTTAACCGAGCAAGACTTAGCCATTGCTAAGGCGGTCGGCCCAGAGTTACGTAAGCGGGGTTTACTCTTTGTTGGCCTAGATGTGATTGGTGATCGTTTAACTGAAATTAACGTCACCAGCCCAACATGTATTCGCGAGATTGATCAGGCTTACGATACAAAAATAGCTGCACGCTTGATGGATGTAATTGAGCAAAAGGTTTCTGAAAAAGCATAAGTTTTAGCGTTAAGTTAACAGCATCTAATATCTTAATCATTGATATTACATCCAGGGTGCTGTTAATTTTTCTGTAAAGTATTTGTATGCTATTCGCCAACTAGTTTTTATTGTTTATTGTCAAATAAGCATTTGTCTAAGAGTTTAGCTGCTGCATTCAAGTGTTGAGCTCTTATTGCTTTGATTGAAGACTGTTGTTTATTCGCTCAGAGAGGATTTTAGCTGAAAAGCTATGTGTAAAGCTTATTCAAGTACCTTAGTAGAGTAGAATGGTGTACATGAAAAAAGATAATTTTGTTTCATTACGGCATCACTTTTTAATTGCTATGCCCAATTTACAGGACAGCTATTTTAGCCAGTCTGTGGTGTATCTGGTTGAGCACAGCCCCAAAGGGGCAATGGGGCTGATTATTAATCAGCCCAGTGGGCTTAATCTATCGGATATTTTGCAGCAGTTACGTCCAGAAAATACGGCGCCTACGGGTTTTATGCATAGTGTGCATAATGGCGGGCCAGTAGACACTGGACGTGGTTTTGTGCTGCATTCAGCTGAACAAAACTATCGCGAAAGCATTGAGCTTAACGGCTTACGCTTAAGTACTTCACAAGACGTATTGTTTGCCATTGCTGACCAGCAAGATGCGCCAGCAAAAAGCCTGATTGCGCTAGGTTTTGCCGGTTGGGATGCGGGGCAGTTAGAGCAAGAGTTAGCGGCTAACAGTTGGCTTATGGTACCCGCTACTGAACGCATTATCTTTGACACACCAGCCACTGAAAAGCGGGCCCAAGCTGCTGCGCTGCTGGGGATTAATCTTAACCAACTCTCTACCCAAGTAGGTCATGCATGAGTGGGCAATCGATTCAAACAGTGCTGGGATTTGACTATGGCACCCGCCAAATTGGTGTGGCAGTTGGACAAACGGTCACCGCCCAAGCGCGTGAGCTGACCACCCTCAAAGCGCAAAATGGTGTACCTAATTGGGAGCAAGTCGCGCAACTGCTCGACGAGTGGCAACCCGATGCAGTGGTGGTGGGTTTACCGTTAAATATGGATGGGAGCCGTAGTGAGATGTGTGAGCGGGCAGAGAAATTTGCGCGCCGTTTAGAAGGACGTTTCAATGTCACTTATTTTATGCATGATGAGCGTCTGACTACCTTTGAAGCCAAGGGACAGCGTTTGCAAGCCGGTGACTATGCTAAAAATTTTCGTGAGCGACCTGTGGATGCCATAGCAGCAGCGCTGTTATTACAGGGATGGCTTGAACACTTTGTGCAACACTAGGAGGAGCCATGACTTTACCTCAACCCCATGACCTATTACCGGTAATGGCGCAGCAGCTAGAGGCGTATTTAGCCGAGCGGCAAATTGAACAACCCCACTTTGTCAGTATTCAAACTGGCGGGGTATGGGTGGCTAATGCCTTATTAGCAGCAATGAATCGAGCTGATCAGCCATTGGGAACCTTAAATGTATCCTTTTATCGCGATGATTTTAGCCGCAAAGGGCTGCACCCATTAGTCCGCCCATCACAGCTGCCCTTTGATATCGAAGGCCAGCATTTAGTGTTAATTGATGACGTGTTAATGAGTGGCCGAACCATTCGTGCAGCACTGAATGAACTGTTTGATTATGGTCGCCCAGCCAGCGTGACCTTAGTCTGCTTATTAGATTTAAATGCTCGCGAATTGCCGATTCGCCCTGATATTGTCGGGGCAACACTTACTTTACCTGCCGCGCAGCGAGTAAAATTAACCGGACCTGAACCTTTAGCCATTGAGCTAAGAACTCTTGCGTAATTGTCATACTGGAAACGCCCATGCCCTCTAAATTTGCTGCTTGTCCTTTGCAACTTAATGAACACGGTCGCTTGCGACACTTTCTCTCTTTGGATGGATTACCGAAAGAGATGCTCACCGAAATCTTGGACACAGCCGATTCCTTTTTAGAGGTGGGCGCTCGAGCAGTTAAAAAAGTGCCGTTACTGCGTGGAATGACAGTGTGTAACGTGTTTTTTGAAAACTCGACCCGTACCCGCACCACCTTTGAACTGGCAGCTAAGCGTTTATCAGCCGACGTATTAACGCTCAACGTTTCAACCTCGTCGACTAGTAAAGGTGAAACCCTGACCGATACCTTGCGTAACCTTGAAGCGATGGCGGCCGATATGTTTGTGGTGCGCCATGCCGACTCAGGCGCTGCCCACTTTATTGCCGAGCATGTCAGCCCCAATGTAGCGATTATCAATGGCGGTGATGGCCGTCATGCACACCCGACTCAGGGGATGCTCGATATGTTGACCATTCGTCGACATAAGGGGGATTTTTCTAAGTTATCGGTGGCTATTGTTGGCGATATTCTGCATTCGCGAGTGGCGCGCTCAGATATGTTGGCGCTGAAGACTTTAGGTTGCCCAGATATTCGAGTGATTGCGCCAAAAACCTTATTGCCTGTGGGGCTAGAGCAGTATGGGGTATCGGTTTATCACGATATTGAGCAGGGCCTCAAAGACGTGGATGTGATCATTATGTTGCGCTTACAGCGCGAGCGGATGCAAGGTGGGCTGCTGCCTAGCCATGGCGAGTTTTTTCGTTTATATGGGCTCACAGAGCAGCGGCTAGCTTTAGCTAAACCAGATGCCATTGTGATGCACCCAGGGCCGATTAATCGTGGCGTAGAGATTGAATCAGCGGTAGCCGATAGCGCCCAGTCGTTGATCTTAAATCAAGTTACTTACGGCATTGCGATACGCATGGCAGTGTTGTCTATGGCGATGAGCGGGCAGATGGAGCAACGGAATGAGTTTGAGCGTTTAGCGGCACAGGAGATCAACTAACATGCGAATTCAGATCAGTGGCGCCCGTTTAATTGATCCAGCCAATCAGCTAGATCAAGTAGCCGATATTTTTATTCAGTCCGGTAAGGTGGTTGCGATCGGACGGATGCCCCGTGATTTTGTGGCCGATCAAATGATCGATGCCCATGGTTTAGTGGCAGCACCAGGGTTAGTCGATTTAGCCGCTTCGCTGCGCGAGCCAGGCTATGGCCGTAAAGGCAATATTGCCAGCGAAACCTTCGCTGCCGCAGTCGGTGGAGTAACTAGCCTATGCTGTACGCCCTTTACCAAACCGGTAACCGATACTGCAGCGGTGGTTGACTTAATCTTAGAAAAAGCCCGCGATCAAGGCTTTACCAAGGTATATCCTTTAGGTGCGCTAACCCAAGGTTTAAAAGGTGAGCAATTAGCAGAGTTAGTTACCTTAAAACAAGCTGGTTGTGTGGCCTTTACTAATGGTTTGCAGCCGATTGTGAATAACCGCGTGTTGCGCCATGCCTTAGAGTACGCTGCGACCTTTGATTTAACTGTGATCTTTCAACCTCAAGACGCTGATTTAGCTGCCGGTGGTATTGCTCACGAAGGTAAAACCGCGAGCTTCCGTGGCTTAGCGGGCATTCCAGAAACCGCTGAAACCGTGGCGTTATCTAGGGATTTACTACTGGTTGAGCAAAGTGGGGTACGGGCGCATTTTAGCCAGATTACCACTGCTAAAGGCGCTTATTTAATTGCTAAAGCCCAAGCCCGTGGTCTGCCGGTGACGGCTGATGTGGCAATGTATCAGTTGCTATTAAATGACGAAGAATTAATCGATTTTTCTAGTGACTACCATGTTATTCCGCCGATTCGCTCACAAGAAGATCAGCAAGGCTTACTCGAAGCGGTGAAGTCTGGAGTCATTGGTGCAATTGCTAGCCACCATCAGCCCCAAGAGCGCGATGCGAAGCTAGCGCCGTTTGCCGATACTGAACCTGGTATTAGCAGCATTGAAATTCTTTTACCCTTAGCGTTACGTTTAGTTGAGCAGGGGCTATTGGATTTACCGACCGCGATTGCCCGCTTAACCTATGGCCCAGCACAAGCTCTGAATTTAAAAGCAGGCCGACTGACGGTTGGCTCGGTTGCCGATTTGGTGTTATTTGATCCGCAGCAGAGCATCACGGTAGGTGAGCGTTGGTATTCGAAAGGTCGCAATTGTCCGTTTATGGGTGAAACCTTGCCGGGGCATGTGCGCTATACCCTGCTCAATGGTGAAATTATTTACCGCGCCTAAACCAGCGCTAAATATAACGGGGCGCTTAACTGCCCCGTTATTGATGGCAGTGATTAACTGGTAGGTAAAACACGGCATACCATGGTCTTTAGTACACGGCTTTCGTTGATCGCCGGATGGCTTGGGTAGCAAGGGCTAGCACCACTGACTTGTAGCACTTGTAGGTTACGATCTAAGTGGCGAGCACTGGCCAGCAACGCTGCTTGCATTTGTTCTTCATTAAAGAAGGGCGAGCGCGAGTTGACCAGTAATAAACCATCGCGGTTGAGTAAACGCATGGCACCTTCATAGAGTTTGCGATAGCCTGCTTCACCGGTTTTGAGGTCTTTTTTACGCTTAATAAAGGCCGGTGGATCAATAATCACCAGATCAAAACGCTGTTCTTCGGCTTTTAGGCTCTGCAAACCTTCTAGTACTTCCCCTTGTAAACACTGCACGATCTCTTGCACTTGATGCTGTTCAGCGTTTTCTAACAGTAAATCAGTGGCTAATTCGCCAGCTTCTAAGGCGACTACTGACTCTGCTCCAGCAATCGCTGCAGTAATTGGCCAAGCGCCAGTGTCGGCATACAGGCAGAGTACGCGTCTATCAGTCACCCATTGCGCCAGCTGCTGACGGCTGCTTTGTAAGTCAAACTGCCACGAAGTTTTTTTCTTTTCTAAGGCGTGGGTGACAAAATCAAGGCCGTTTTCTTCCACCATCAGGGCTTCAGGAAACTCGCCATAGGCAGTTTCTACATAGCGTGGCAGCTCTTCCCAGTCGCGGTTAGGTAAATCATGGCGCCAGAGCACGGCTTCAGGCTTAAACACTTGCACGATTGCTTCCAGCAGCAGTGCTTTGTGCTGCTCCATCGCTTGGGTAGAAAGCTGCACAACAAAGTAATCACCAAAGCGATCAATCTCAATCCCGGGTAAAAAGTCAGCTTCGGCATTCACTAAACGATAAAACGGGCTAGGATAGATTGCATCGCGCAATGAGGCGGCAATGTTTAAGCGGTGTACCAGTAGCGATTTATCAAACGGATGCTCAATATCGCGGGAGTATAAACGGGCACAGACCAACTGATTAGGCGCCATTAAGGCAATACCTAATGCCTTACCTTGGGCGCTTTCAATAATCACCGCTTGGCCTTGGCTAAATTGAGTCAGAGGTGTGAGTTTAGTATCGACTTCATTGCTGTAAACCCACAGATGGCCGCTGCGCAAACGGCGGTCGGCTTGGGCCTTGAGTCGAAGAATCGCCAGAGACATGTAACTACCCCAAAAAATAATAAAAAACTGGGCCGTAGTTTACCTTGCGGTAACATACTGCGCTCATTCTTCTGTTACTTCGTCTTAGGATTGATCACCTTGTTTAAAGTACGCTGGAAAATCGTTGTTCTTATGGCCTTATTAATATTACTCGGTAGTGCCAGCCATTATTTTCATTGGCATCAACAGTTATTGTTTTGGGTTAAAGAAACCACAGTCAGACAAAAAGTGCGCGAGCAAAGTATTTGGTTGCCCGATTATGAGGCGGTGATTCAAGCTAAGGAACTGCCGGGCCTAGAAAAGTATGAGACCTCGGCTTTAACTTGGAACCCAGCCACTCAAAC
Source organism: Thiopseudomonas alkaliphila (assembly GCF_001267175.1). Lineage (NCBI taxonomy): Bacteria > Pseudomonadati > Pseudomonadota > Gammaproteobacteria > Pseudomonadales > Pseudomonadaceae > Thiopseudomonas > Thiopseudomonas alkaliphila. Next base: position 1,959,625 of record NZ_CP012358.1, read on the forward strand.
GTTATTTAGCGTAACAGGCAAGATACCGCAACTTGTGGAAATCTCACCTGAGGGTGAGCTGTTGCGCAGAATTGAGCTTGAAGGGTTTGCTGATCCGGAAGGGGTTGAGGTAATTGATGCACAACGCATGGCTATTATCGATGAGCGTCGTGGCGAAATGGTGGTGTTTAAACTGCCGATTAAAGGCGATGTATTACGTTATGCAGAATTGGTCGCAGTCAACTTAGGCATTGTTAAAGCCGGCAATAAAGGTTTTGAAGGGATTGCTTGGGATGCGGTGAATCAGCGCATGATTTTAGCTAAAGAACGCAGTCCCTATGGGTTGTTTAGTCTGCCATTTCCTGACGACAATAACTTTCCTAAGACCCTGCAAGAGCTGCCTTCGAAGCATTTATTTGTGCGTGATATGTCATCTCTGGCGATTGACCCACGTACAGGACACATGCTGGTGTTATCCGATGAGTCGCGGTTGTTGGTAGAGCTAGATGAAAATGGGGAAACGGTCAGCTATATCAGTTTAGTTCGCGGTTTTAACGGCTTGAAAAAGAGTATTAATCAAGCCGAAGGGGTAGCGATAGATGAGCACGGCACAATTTATTTAGTCAGTGAGCCAAACTTATTCTATGTCTTTAAAAAGCTCAAGAATTAGCAATAACTTAAGCCTTAGCTTGTGCCAGCAGGGGACGCAAACTGGCAAACCACGGCGCATCTTTTGCTAATGCCATAAAATAAGGGTTAAGTAAGCTCGCTTGAGCTGGGTAATTAAAACGACTGCCATCTAACTTCAATACTACGCCGCCAGCGCCTTCGACTACCGCTTGGGCGGCGGCGGTATCCCACTGCGAAGTGGGCGCAAGGCGTGGATAAAAATCGACTAACCCCTGGGCTAATAAACAAAACTTGAGCGAGCTGCCAATGTTGGCCAGTTCTACTGCAAATTGTTGTTTGAGGGTGGCTAAGAGTTGCTCTTGTAACTCTGAACTATGGCGGCGACTGGCGACTACAGTCAGTGTTTCAGGGCTGTTACGTACCTTAATCGGCTGTGGGCTGCTGTGTGGTTCGATTAACCAAGCGCCTAACTCAGCGCCGCCATAAAAACATTGCTGCCGCACAGGTACGCCAACTACACCAAAGACCACTTGGCCCTGCTCGATTAGCGCCACATTGACGGTAAATTCATCACTGCCATTGATAAACTCTTTGGTGCCATCGAGCGGATCAACCAACCACCAACGCTGCCATTGCTGGCGCTCACTTAGGGCAATAGCGCAGTCCTCTTCCGAGAGCACTGGGATTTCGGGAGCAATGTGCTGCAAACCTTGGCTTAAGACATGATGGGCGGCCAAGTCTGCCGCAGTGACTGGGGAGTTATCTGGTTTTTGGCTAACTTCGGTGTTGGTTTTCCAGTAAGGCAAAATGGCTGCACCGGCTTCCATCACCAGCGCCACAACGGCTTGCATTAGCGCATCAGAAATCTGCATTAAGGTGCTCCCTTAACATCAGTAGGCTTGAGTAAGCCGCGCTGCTGTAATAGATCGCGTACCACATAGAGCGCCGCTAAAGCGCGGCCTTCCGAAAAGTTAGGGCGAGCTAATAAGCCGAGTAAGTCATTGAGCGAGGCTGTTTCAACCCCCATAGGTTCAGGCTCATCACCCTCAAGCCGAGATGGGTATAAATCGCGAGCCAGCACCACTTGTATGCGTTGGCTCATATAGCCGGGCGATAAGCTCAGCTCGGTGATCCATTCTAGTTCACGGGCAGCATAGCCTGCTTCTTCTTGCAGCTCACGATTGGCGGCCATTAAGGCATCTTCACCGGGATCAATCAGCCCCTTAGGTAGGGTTAATTCGTAGCTTTCAGTGCCGGCGCAGTACTCTTCAATTAACACAAAGTTTTCGGCATCGAGCATGGCCACAATCATCACCGCACCTAGGCCGCCGGGTTTACCGCGTAAGCGCTCGTAGGTGCGCTGCACGCCATTACTGAAGCGTAGCTCTAATTGTTCTACCCGAAATAAACGGCTCTTTGCCACTTCTTGAGTAGCTAAAATTTCAGGTTTTTTACGCATATAGAGGCTCCTTTAGTGATTCCTTGTATCATACCTTGCTCGACAATCAATTGAATGGGTTAGTTTGCATGTTGCCATTACCGTGGGCCGAGATAGATACCGTGCTATTAGATATGGACGGTACCTTGCTGGACTTACATTTTGATAATTATTTTTGGCTGCATCATTTGCCTGCCTGTTATGCCAAGCAACATCGGCTGAGCCTAGAGCAAGCAAAGGCCTATTTACAGCCATTACTGGCCAGTTATCAAGGTCAATTAGCCTGGTATTGCACCGACTTTTGGAGCGAAAAGCTGCAGCTGCCGATTGTGCAGATGAAACGTGATACGGCCGAAAAAATTGCGTGGCGCCCAGAAGCCCAAGCATTTTTACAGCGTTTAGGAGCGATGGGTAAACAGCGGGTGTTAATTACCAACGCCCATCCTGACTCGTTACAGATTAAGTTAGAACAGGTGGCTTTAGCGCCTTATTTAGACCAGATAATTAGCTCCCATACGCTTGGCTATCCGAAAGAAGATCAGTGTTTCTGGCAGGCACTACAGGCACAGTTGCAGTTTAGTCGTGCGCGGAGTGTGTTCTTTGATGACAGTGAAGCGGTGTTAACCAGCGCTCAGCACTATGGCGTTGCACATACCTTAGCCATTGCCCAGCCAGATAGCCAAGGGCCATTCAAGCATTACCAGCACTTTAGTGCAGTACAGAGCTTTATGGCGTTATTTGAATCTTAATAACTATTCAGCCCGCATATTGCGGGCTGAATATATCGGATTAGAAACTAAAGGCTGAAGGTGCTGGTGGCGGTGGTGGAGGAACCCAAGCACCACTGGCTAAATAGTACGCACCAGCAGCTACTATCAGGGAAAAGACTAAGGCGATCCAGCCGCCTCCTTTGGCATCTTGTTGGCTGTCATGGGTCGCTTTGGCTTGGCCGGTGATCATGGGTTTGACTAAATTATGCTTTTTAACTAACGCATGCAGAGCAATGGCCAGAATGTGTAAGCTAATTAAGCCGACAATAAACCAGAGGCCTAAGCGGTGCAGGCTGGTGATTTCTAAGCTGGTGCTGGTGCTGACCAAGCGGGCTAAGGGACCGCGAAAGGCAATGTCGTCGTAGGTAAATAAGCCCGTCACTGCTTGCCAGGTCAGCAAGCCGAGCAGCGCGAAAACCGATAATACGCCTAGTGGATTGTGACCGGCTTGGTGCCACTGACCCTTCAAGTACTTTGGCAATTGCAGTACCGAGCAGAGTAAGCGATCAATTCGGGCATAGGTCGAGCCAACTAGCATCCAGCTCAAACGAAAGGCCAGTAAGGCGACAATCAAGATGCCTAAGCGTCCGTGCCATTGCATTAAACTGCCGCCTTGCCAGCCAGTATAGAGCGCACCGAAGGTGGCAGCGGCAAGTAACCAATGAAACACCCGCAAGGGTGCATCCCATACACGAATTGAGCGAACCATGATGACTCCCTATAGTAAGTAAAAATAATTAAAAATTAGTAGGTGTTTTAGCTTTTTCACGTGCTCTTTCGGTACTAATTAAACCACGGCTAACTAACTCATGCAGTGAGCGATCAAGAGTTTGCATGCCTAAAGCTCCACTGGTTTGAATTGCGGAGTACATTTGGGCGATCTTATCTTCTCTTATTAAGTTTCGAATGGCAGGGGTATTAAGCATGATTTCATGGGCAGCAACGCGTCCCCCTCCATTTTTTTTCAATAATGTTTGGGAGATTACTGCTTCTAGTGATTCGGAAAGCATTGATCGGATCATAGGTTTCTCTCCAGCAGGAAACACATCGATGATACGATCAATGGTTTTAGCTGCAGAGGTGGTGTGTAGGGTACCGAAAACTAGATGCCCTGTTTCTGCAGCTGTAAGAGCTAAACGAATAGTCTCTAAGTCACGTAACTCACCTACTAGAATAATATCTGGATCTTCTCGGAGAGCTGAGCGTAATGCTTGATTGAAATTTAATGTGTCGCGATGTACTTCACGTTGATTTATTAGACAGCGTTTCGACTCGTGAACGAATTCGATAGGATCTTCAATGGTGAGAATATGGCGATGAAAGTTGTTATTTAGATAGTCGATCATCGCTGCTAGAGTCGTGGACTTACCAGACCCTGTTGGACCAGTAACCAACACTAAGCCACGTGGAGTTTCAGCAATACGGCGAAACACGTCTCCCATCTCTAGGTCTTCCATGGAGAGTGCGGTGTTTGGAATAGTTCGAAACACTGCTGCTGAGCCGCGATGCTGAGTAAAAGCATTGACTCGGAAGCGGGCAACACCAGAAACTTCAAATGAGAAATCTGTTTCTAAATTAGTTTCATAGTCTTTTAGTTGGCGATCATTCATAAGACTACAAATTAATGAATGAACCTGTTTGTGCTCCATTATAGGCGCATCCATTCGACGCATATCACCGTCTACACGAATCATTGGTGGTAATCCTGCCGATAAGTGTAAATCTGATGCGCCTTGTTTGGCACTAAAAGCCAGTAATTCGGTAATATTCATGATGCTCCAGAAAACCTTTAGATAACAGGTGTTAAGTGGTCAGCGTTAAGCTATTAATGGTAACTATAAATGTAGAGTCTGATTTGATTTACATCTTAAAAACTCAAACTATTTTTAATAAACTGTTTAATAAAGAATCAAAATTTAATCATGTCTACTAACTTAGCACAAAATTTTCAGCAAGTTTGCCAACGGTTGGAACAGGCAAGTTTAGAGCTTGCTGCTGGGGCAGCCGCTCCACAACTCTTAGCGGTTAGCAAATACCACAGCAGTTCTTTAATTGCAGAGCTATATCAATTAGGGCAGGTTGCTTTTGCAGAGAGCTATGTGCAAGAGGCCTTAAGTAAGCAACAGGAGCTAGCAGGGCTTGCAATAGAGTGGCATTTCATTGGGCCAATTCAATCCAATAAAACTAAACAAATTGCGCAGCACTTTACTTGGGTGCATTCGGTTGATCGCTTAAAGGTTGCCGAGCGTTTAAATAAAGCCTGTGCTGATAGTGGTCGGCGTTTAAATATTTGTTTGCAAGTTAATATCAGTCGTGAAGCCAGTAAGTCAGGCTGTTTACCCGAAGAACTGCCAGCCTTAGCTATAGCTGTGCAGTCTTTGCCTTATTTGCAGTTACGAGGATTAATGGCTATTCCTAACCCAACTGAAGATATCGCCGAACAGCGTGCAAACTTTGCTAAAGTGGCAGCATTGCAAGCGCAGCTTAATCAAATCCTTGATGACCCATTAGATACGCTATCTATGGGGATGAGTAATGATTTAGAGGCAGCCGTGGCTGAAGGTGCCACCTACGTGCGTATAGGAACAGCGTTATTTGGTGCACGTACTTAATATTGGGGAATTTGGAACGATGAAAAAAATTGCATTTATTGGCGGTGGTAATATGGCCGCCAGTCTAATCGGTGGTTTAGTGAGCAATGGATGGACTGCCGAGTATATTATAGTGAGTGATCCAAGTGTTGAGCGACTGGCATATTTACAGCACACTTTTGGAATTCAGACTACGCAAGATAATAGTGCAGCAGCAGCGTATGCTGAAGTGATAGTGTTAGCAGTCAAACCTCAGGTGATGCAGTCTGTTTGTATGAGCTTGAGTGAGCAAGTAGGCTCGCAATTGATTATTTCAATTGCTGCAGGCATTCCCTGCTCAGTTATTAGTCAATGGCTGGGCAGCCAAACAGTCATTCGCTGCATGCCCAATACTCCAGCTTTGATTGGAGCGGGTATTAGTGGATTGTTTGCAACTGCAGTAGTTACAGCGGAGCAAAAACAATTAGCAGAAAGAATTTTGCAAGGTGCAGGCAAGGTCAGTTGGTTAACACAAGAAGTACAAATTGATGCGGTAACTGCTATTTCAGGAAGTGGTCCGGCATATTTTTTCTTGCTAGTTGAAGCGATGATAGCAAGTGGTGAGCAACTCGGCTTAAGTCGTGCGGTGGCTACTGAGCTAGCTCAGCAAACGGCCTTAGGCGCAGCTAAAATGCTTGTACAGAGTCCGCATGATGCAGCGACCTTGCGTCAGCAGGTGACTTCACCACAGGGTACAACGGAAGCAGCGATTAAGACTTTTTTAAACGGTGGTTTTATGGCCTTAGCTGAGCAAGCCATTACCGCAGCTGCGACTCGCTCGCAAGAGTTGGCTCAGCAGTTGAGTCAGTAACCGAATGAATTTATTAGCAGAAGTTGAGTAATTTATGAACGAAGCACTTTCTGGCGGGCAAGCGTTACTGTATGCAGTAAAAGTATTAGGTGGCTTTTATATTTTTTTAGTCATGATGCGTTTTTTACTGCAATTGGTGTACGCAGATTTTTACAATCCAATTTCACAGTTTATGGTTAAAAGTACTCAGCCATTATTAGCTCCATTAAGACGCTTATTGCCATCTAAAGGACGTCTAGATTTTGCGTCTTTAGTTCTGGCAGTTGGGTTGCAAACAGGGCTAATTCTCATAATGTTGGTACTGATATTTGATAGCAGTGTGTTGGGCGATTTTGCTCTCAGTGCGGTACTTTGGAGTATTGTGTTGTTAGGTAAGTTAGCGGTAAAAATATTTTATTTTTCGTTAATTATCAGTGTGATTTTATCGTGGATCGCACCAATGAGTCGCCATCCTGCTGCAGAACTGATTAATCAGGTAGTTGATCCAATGCTAGGTATTTTCCGACGTTTCCTTCCTAATTTAGGAGGGCTGGATATTTCGCCAATCTTTGCCATTATTGGACTTAACTTGCTTGATAACTTTGTACTGATGAATTTAGCTCAGGCAGTTAATATGCCCAGTATTTTATTAGGGAGTTTTTAATTAGTGCTTGAGACAGTATGGCGTCAAGAGGGTGAGGATATTGTCTTATTTTGTCACTTGCAGCCTGGTGCACGTACAACTGAATTAGCAGGCTTGCATGATGGGCGTCTTAAAATACGGATTCAAGCGCCTCCTGTTGAAGGTAAAGCTAATACAGTCCTGATTCATTTTCTGAGTAAATTATTCGGTGTGCCAAAACGTCGAGTTCTTATTGAATCTGGTGAGCTTAATCGACAAAAACGTGTGCGTATTATTGCGCCTGCAAACAATCCGCTTTTAACTTAGGCAATTTGTAGGAACAGAAGATGTTGCTTGTTCTGAGTAGGTATATGCTATGAAAAATTGTGATAAAACACACTGAAAAATAAGCCAGTCAATACCTGTCGTACAGTAGATTCTGTCACTCGCCTAAGCCACATTTGTTTAAAGTTAGTAAAATAAGTGCGGCTAACCTTGCCGCACTGCGCGGCAAAATCTAGACTGCATAGCTTACGTATGAGAGAGATTGGTCGTGCCTTCTACATTTCCTGAAGATTCTGTGGGGTTAGTGACTCCACAAATCGCTGAGTTTGAGCAGCCACTTGAGCTGGACTGCGGCAAAACCCTACCGGCTTATCAAATTATTTATGAAACCTATGGCCAGTTGAATGCTGCTGGCAGTAACGCAGTGCTAATTTGTCACGCGTTATCGGGTCATCATCATGCGGCTGGTTACCATTCGCCGGAGGATAAAAAGCCTGGCTGGTGGGATGCCTGTATTGGTCCGGGTAAAGCCATTGATACCAATAAGTTTTTTGTGGTGAGCTTGAATAACCTTGGCGGCTGCCATGGCTCTACTGGACCTGCCAGTATTGATCCTGAAACCGGCAAGCAGTACGGCGCAACCTTCCCAATTGTTACGGTTAAGGATTGGGTGCGTAGCCAAGTGCGCCTAGCGGATCGCTTAGGTATTAAACAATGGGCAGCCGTGGTTGGCGGCAGCATGGGCGGTATGCAGGCAATGCAGTGGAGTATCATGTATCCCGAACGGGTACGCCATTGCGTGGCAATTGCTGCGGCGCCTAAATTATCTGCGCAGAATATTGCCTTTAATGAGGTAGCGCGCCAAGCAATTATGAAAGATCCTGACTTTCATGGCGGAGACTTTGCCGCCCATGGCGTCATTCCTAAGCGTGGATTAATGTTGGCGCGGATGGTCGGGCACATTACCTATTTGTCCGATGACTCCATGGGGCAAAAGTTTGGCCGTGAACTGCGCAGTGATTGCCTAACCTATGACTTTAATAATATCGAGTTTCAGGTTGAAAGCTATTTGCGTTATCAGGGCGAGCAGTTTTCTACCCGCTTTGATGGCAATACCTATCTGTTAATGACTAAGGCTTTGGATTATTTTGATCCTGCCGCTGACTTTAACGATGATCTGAGTGCTGCAATGGCTGAAGCCAGTGCCAGTTTCTTTATTGTGTCCTTTACTACTGACTGGCGTTTCTCGCCGGCGCGTTCACGGGAAATTGTCGATGCGTTGATTTCAGCTGACAAGCGAGTGACTTATTTAGAGGTGGATGCGCCCCAAGGGCATGATGCGTTCTTGATTCCGATTCCTCGTTATTTACAAGCCTTTAGCGGCTTTATGCAGCGGATTGAGGTGTGAGATGCGTGCCGATTTAGCGTTAATTGAACAGTGGATTCCTAAAGGCAGCCGGGTGCTGGACTTAGGCTGCGGTGATGGTGAGTTGTTGGCTTCATTGATGAAGCACAAACAAGTCACTGGTTATGGTTTAGAAATTGCGGCCGACAACATTGCTGCCTGTATCGACAAAGGCGTCAATGTGATTGAACAAGACCTTGACCAAGGCTTGAGTAATTTTGATAGTGATAGTTTTGATGTGGTGGTGATGAGCCAAGCACTGCAAGTGGTGCATTACCCGGACAAAATTTTGCAAGAAATGCTGCGGGTGGGTAAAACCTGCATCATCACCTTTCCAAACTTTGGGCACTGGCGTTGCCGTTGGTACTTAGCTACTAAAGGGCAGATGCCGGTGTCTGAGTTTATGCCCTACACCTGGTACAACACACCGAACATTCACTTCTGTACCTTTAAAGATTTTGAGGTGATGTGTCAGCAAATGAATATGCAGGTGTTAGATCGTCTCGCGGTAGATAGTCAGTATGAGAAAACCGTGGCCAGTGATCTGTGGCCGAACCTCTTTGGTGAGGTGGGGATTTATCGGGTCACGGCTAATCGTCACAACTAAGGAGAACAGCATGCGTCATTTAATCGTCCTATTGCTCAGTGCGGTGTTAGCTTTACCGGTATTGGCTGCAGAGCGTATGCAGCGCTTAGGTGAAGTGGAGGCCCATTACAGTGTGTTTAATTCCAGTTTTTTACAGCCCGAGATTGCTAAAGCCAGTGGCTTAACCCGCAGTAAAGAGCTAGGCGTATTGAACTTGTCTTTTGTGCAACAGGGTAAAGGTCAGGTAGTAAAACTTAGCGGTACGGTGACCGACTTAATGAGTAAAACTACGCCATTAACCTTTCGCGAAACCAAAGAAGGCAGTGCGGTGTATTACTTAGCGCAGTTCAAGCAAAGCAGCCGTGAAATTTTAAAATTCAAGATTGAGGCTGAGTTTGCCGATGGCCAGCGCCATACCCTGCAATTCAGCCAAGAAGTTTTTCCGGACTAAATTTTCTCAGTAAATAAGTAGCGACTTAATGAAAGAACTTGTTCTCGCCAGCCATAACCCAGGCAAACTCAAAGAGCTACAAGCGATGCTCGGAGCGCAGGTCAAACTGCGTTCGATTGCTGAGTTTAGCCAAGTCGAGCCTGAAGAAACGGGCTTAAGCTTTATTGAAAATGCCATTTTAAAAGCCCGACATGCTGCCGAAGTTTCGGGCTTACCGGCCTTAGCCGATGATTCGGGACTGGCTGTGGATTATTTAGGCGGTGCGCCGGGTATTTATTCGGCGCGCTTCGCTGCCGATGAAGGTGCTAAAGGTGATGCGGCGAATAACGCCAAATTGTTGCGCGTGCTTGAAGGTGTACCTGAAGCTGAACGGGGTGCGCAGTTTGTCTGTGTTTTAGCACTTATGCGCCACGCGGCTGATCCACTACCGCTGGTGTGTGAAGGACTGTGGCAGGGCCGTATTTTGTTGCAAGCTCAAGGCCAACATGGCTTTGGCTATGATCCTTTATTTTGGCTTGAGGAGCATCAGTGCAGTAGCGCAGAGTTAGCCCCAGAGCTGAAAAATCAGCATAGCCATCGGGCGCTGGCGATGCGTTTGCTTAAGCAACGCTTAGGACTGTAAATGCCCAGTTCTTTGCTGCAGTTACCGCCGCTTTCACTGTATATCCATATTCCATGGTGTATTCGTAAATGCCCGTATTGCGATTTTAACTCCCATGCCGCTGGCCCTGAATTACCTGAGGCAGCGTATGTGGCTGCATTGCTTGAGGATTTGCAGCAAGATTTAGCTTGGGTGCAAGGGCGTAAACTGGCCTCAATTTTTTTTGGTGGTGGCACTCCTAGCCTGTTTTCTGCCAATGCTATGCAACAGATTTTAACCGGAGTCGAGCAGTTAATTCCATTTCAGCCAGGGATTGAAATTACCTTAGAAGCTAATCCTGGTACCTTTGAGCAAGACAAGTTTACTGGCTTTCGCCAGACCGGCATTAATCGGTTATCGATTGGAATGCAAAGCTTTCAAGACGATAAGCTTAAGGTACTGGGGCGAGTACATACCGGCACAGAAGCCATGCGCGCCGCAGATATGGCACGCACGGCTGGGTTTGATAACTTTAACTTAGACCTCATGCACGGTTTACCTAAGCAAACTGTGGCAGATGCAATGGATGACTTAGCCCGTGTCTTTGCTTTGCAGCCGACACATATTTCTTGGTATCAGCTGACCATGGAGCCCAATACGCTGTTTTGGAGTAAGCCGCCGGTACTGCCTGAAGACGACACCCTGTGGGATATTCAAGAGCAAGGGCAAGCACTGTTAGCTGAACAGGGGTATCGCCAGTATGAAACCTCAGCCTATGCCAAGCCTGGCTATCAAGCGCAGCACAATCTTAATTATTGGCAATTTGGTGATTTTTTAGGCATTGGAGCTGGCGCCCACGGCAAAATTACCCAAGCCGATGGCCAAATTCTACGAATGTGGAAAACCCGCCAGCCTGCGGATTATTTGAATCCTGATAAAGCTTTTTTAGCCGGCAGTAAGGTGCTGATGGCTGAAGATCTGCCATTTGAATTTTTGATGAACACCCTGCGTTTAGTTGAGGGTGTGCCGAGTACGCTGTTTAGCCAGCGCACAGGCTTGCCGTTAGCCCAATTAGCAGCAGGCCGACAGCAGGCCGAGCACAAGGGATTGTTAGACAAAAATCTTGCGTATTTACGACCTAGCGCCCAAGGGCAGCTGTTTTTAAATGATTTACTACAGCTGTTTTTAGAGTAATTGAGTAAATTTTCGCTAAAAAAAGCACAAAATGTTACTTCCAGTCGGTCTATTGGTTCTAATAATTAACGATTAACCGCCGGTTAATTTTAAGTGAATGCGTCAAGTGTTGGCACTTGGCGCTTGAGTAACAGGGTAGAACAGACCGATGAAAAGCTCTAAGAAAGCGTCGCCCGAAAACCATAGCAGTCAGTTTAGTCTGCTTAAACAACAGCGTTTCGCGCCATTTTTTTGGGTGCAGTTTGCAGGAGCTGCAAACGACAACTTATTTAAGTTTGCCTTTACCGTAATGGTCACCTATCAGCTGAGTGTCAGCTGGATGCCACCGAGCATGGCAGGTCTTGTGATTGCTGCGTTGTTTATTTTTCCTTACTTATTATTCTCGGCGACTTCAGGACAAATCAGCGATAAGTTCGCCAAAACCAAATTAATTCGCCACGTTAAAGATTTAGAAATCGGCATTATGCTGCTGGGGGTTGTGGGCTTTGTCCTAGAAAGTCCTGTGGTGTTATTACTATGTACTTTTTTAATGGGGCTGCAGTCGACCATTTTTGGTCCACTGAAATACGCCTATTTACCCCAAGTTCTCAATCAGCGTGAACTAACCGGTGGGAATGGGGTGATTGAGATGGGCACCTTTGTGGCGATTTTATTGGGTAACGTCGCAGGTGGCTTAATGATTGCGGTGCCCGAAATAGGTCACTATCAGGTCGCGGCAGCCTGCTTGGGCTTAGCAGTACTGGGGCGTTTAATCGCACAAGCAGTGCCAGAGCTACCGGCCACTGATCCGCAGCTTAAAATTAATTGGAATCCCTTGACTGAAACGTGGCGCAATCTAAAACTGGCACGAGCCAATCCGGTGGTGTTTCGCTCTATGCTGGGGATCAGCTGGATGTGGTTCTTTGGCGCGGTATTTTTAAGTCAGTTTCCCAGTTTTGCCAAAGAAGTACTGCAGGGTAATGAGCAAGTAGCTTCATTATTGCTGGTGGTGTTTTCGGTGGGTATTGCTATCGGGTCCTTACTTTGTGAAACCCTTAGCCGCCGCCAAGTAGAAATTGGTTTAGTGCCGATTGGCGCTATTGGCATGAGTCTGTTTGCGGTGGATCTGTATTTTTCTACCCGTGGTTTGCCAAATCAGGCCGAAATGGGCCTAGCCGCTTTTATGCAGCAGCCTGCACACTGGCGGGTATTAGTGGATTTATTAGGCTTAAGTTTATTTGCCGGCCTGTACAGCGTGCCAATGTATGCCTTGATTCAAATGCGTACGGAACCGACTCATGTGGCACGGATGATTGCTGCCAATAATATTTTAAACGCACTCTTTATGATTGCTAGCTCCTTACTTGCTGGTGGTTTATTGGCTGCGGGTTTAACTATTCCCCAAGTGTTTTTAGTGGTTGGGGTGATGAATGCACTAGTAACTTTTTATATTTTTATGCTGGTGCCGGAGTACTTTTTACGCTTTTTATCTTGGCTACTTTCCAACCTTATTTATCGCTTTAAGGTTAGTAATGCTGAGGCCATTCCCCAGCAGGGGCCGGTGGTTTTAACCTGTAACCATGTCAGCTTTGTTGATGCGGTCTTGCTTATGGCTGCTAGCCCCCGGCCGATTTACTTTTTAATGGATCACCGGATTTTTAAAACTCCAGTCTTAGGCTGGGTATTTAAATTAGCCAAAGCCATTCCTATTGCACCCCAGCGCGATGATGCGGCCGCCTATGAGCAAGCCTTTGAGCAAGCAGCGCAGGTGCTAAAAAACGGTGATGTGTTAGCGATCTTCCCTGAAGGAGCCATTACCCGTGATGGTGAGCTAGGAGCGTTTAAACCGGGGCTATTAAAAATTTTAGCCTCAGCCAAACAAGCGGGCTTGTCGGTACCGGTGATCCCTATGGCGCTCACTAACTTATGGGGTTCGTACTTTAGCCGAATTGAGGGAGTAGCGATGAAAAAGCCATTGCGTCGTGGCCTTTGGAACAAAGTGGGACTGCGAGTAGGGGAACCCATAGCCGGTGATCAAGTGCGAATGGATCAGCTCAAGCAGCAGATCCAGGCATTACTTAATCAAGCCTAAGCACACAAAGTTAATGGCGGTGGCGGTGTTGAGTTTAAAGTGCGCCGTCACCAGTTACTGAGCAGACTCGTAGGTAGGGGTAAAGGCTTTAACAAAGCCATTTTTTAGCACTGATAAAAAAGCTTGTAAGGGGCTCAGTTTGGCGTGCTGAGTGGTGCCCTTAAGCTCAACCTTGGTGGCAAACTGATTTTTTGCTTGGTTTTTTAGTGCTGTTTCACCAGTACCAACCAGCGCTTCCCATAGCCCTTGGAAAATATTCTTATCCGGATTTTTAATATCTTGCTGGTAGTTAAATACCTCAACGTTATGCAGCAAGGGTTTGATGTAACCGCTGAGCTGCGAGTCTTTTGCTTCAACATCCAGCACCACATCGCCAGTACCTTTAGCAAAATCAAACTTAGCGTAAGCTTGGGTAAATTCATTAAAGTGTTTGAGTGCCACGTCCGTGGTTTTGGCTTTAATGGCAAAGTTTTGCCAATCAGTTAAGGGGTCAAAGGAGGCGCTAGCCTCTATTTTGGCCGCATTAAATAACTGGCCATGCCCAGTAAAGTGCGCCACTCGCTGACCTTGAGCGTCCTCAATATTGGTTAGATTACTGATGCTGCCTTGAACTTGATCAGCATACAGATGCACTTTGGGCTGGGTGGTAAAATTGTAAAAGGCTAGCTGTCCATCATGGATCTGTACTTCGTTAAGCTTAATCGGCACTAATTGCCGCAGTTGCTGACGCCAGTCCACGCCCTGACCGGTTTGTGAAGCACCTGTTCGGCCGCCATCAACAAAGTTGACTTCAGGTTGTTCAAAACTGACGGTGGCAACAACAGAGTGCCGGTTCCAAAGAGCTGGCCAGCTAATCGAGATAAAAATTTGTTTGGCGGCAAATAAAGGGACGGGAATTTCTGCATTCTTTTTAACAATGCTGAGTTGGTCGATTCGATAAGCCCCACGCCATAATTGCAGATCAATGTGCTCAATATGGCCACGATATTGCTCTAAATTATCTAGTTTTTGATTGAGATAGTGTAATAACCAAAGGGGTAGTAGCCATTCAATGGCGATGACTAACAATAACAGGCTAAACAGGAGCCCCAGGGAAATTTTAGCGGTACGAGACATGGCATTACCCTACCTAGAGTCAGTGGTGGCGATAAACTAATCGACCGAGAATAGGGCTAAGGGTTCGCGCATGTGCGCTGCGCAAAGTTTAAATTAGTCGTCAAACTGCAGTGCAGTTTCTAGCATCGTTAAAAAAGCACGGGTTTTAGTGGGCATTAATTGGCGACTAGGAAACACCGCCCACGCGGTTTGCGCTGGTAAGCACCACTCAGGTAATACCCGCTGCAGCAGGTTTTTGTGCTGATAAATTTGCGTAAAATAGTGAGGCACGGCGATGATACCTGCACCGCGGCAGGCCAAATTAATCAACAGTTCTGGCGAGTTGGCAGTGAGGCGTCCAGGAGGTAAGCCTTGCCATTGTTCTTGGCCTTTTTTTAGTAACCACGGGATACTGGCGCCTTGGCCTGTCATTAAGCGGATCGAGTCAAACTGCATTAACTGGTCGGGCGTGGCAGGCGTGCCTCGTTCCCGTAAGTAAGCACTTGAGGCATACAAGCCACATTCAAAGACGCGCAGTTTTTTGGCAATTAATTGTGGATTGTCATCCACATTGCCAACTCGCAGCGCCAGATCAAAAGCTTCACCTAAGAGATCAACTCGGCGGGCAGATAAATCGAGCTCAAGACTGACATGGGGATGCAGCGCACTAAAGGCCGCCAGCATATCGACCAATAAAATATTAGCAAAGTCAGCCGGCATTGATACCCGTAATCGCCCGCTTGGTTGAGCTTGACGACTATCGCTAAGCTGCTGGGCTGCACCTACTTCAAGGCTAATTTGTTGCGCGTGCTCGAGTAACTGTTCGCCAAATTCAGTTAAGCGCAAACGCCTTGTGGTGCGTAGTAACACCTGCTCGCCTAATACCTGTTCTAGCTGGCTAATCCGCCGAGAAACGGTGGACTTAGGCAATCCTAAGCGATTGGCGGCGGCGGTAAAGCTGCCAAGTTCAACCACTTTGGCAAAGATCACCAAATCATCTGCGGTTAATTGTTCTTCAGGTGGAACAATGTTATCCATTTTCCCTCTCTAATCAGTGTGCGCAACAGTTGCTAGGATAACCCCACATTTAACGATTAACTATTTTATTTTATCCAGCCAGTGCTAAGGAACTCTCGATGAAAATTTTACAAGTGAATGCCAGCGTACGCGGTGATCAAGCTAACTCTACAAAAATTGCTAACCAAATAACGGCAGCCTTGCTCAATAAGCACCCAGAAGCTGAAGTAATCATTCGTGATTTAGGCCAGCAATCACCCGCGGTATTAGACAGTGCTGGTGTTCAAGCGCTATTTACGCCAGAAGAGGTACGCACACCTGAGCAGCAACGCCGCGTGGCCTTAGATGATCAGTTAATTGCTGAAGTGCAAGCAGCCGATGTGCTGGTGCTTGGCGTGCCGATGTATAACTTTGGTAACTCGATTCAACTAAAAAGCTGGATTGATGCACTGTGCCGTAACGGTACTACCTTCCGTTATACCGAAAATGGCCCAGTCGGTTTATTAACCGATAAGACAGTGTACGTCGGCTTTGCCCGAGGTGGGCGCTACCGTGGTACTGAGCAAGATAGCCAAACTCCATACTTAAAAACTGTACTGGGTTTTATTGGATTAACTGATGTGCGCTTTGTGTATGCCGAAGGATTAAATATGGGCCCCGATGCTGCCGCCCAAGGTTTTGCTGAGGCCGAACAAGATATTGCTCAGCAGGTGCAATAATTTCTGAACCTTGTTATTAACGACGCTGGAGATTGAGATGAAACACGTTACCCAACAAGCGATTCAACGTAGCCGCGAAATTGAATCAGTCGTGGCTGGGCAAGCAACCTCAGACGGTGCAGGCGTGCAACTTACCCGTTTACTTGGGCAACAACTGCAGCGTCGTTTAGATCCATTTTTGATGCTCGATGCGTTTGGTAGCGATAATCCGGATGATTACATTGCCGGCTTTCCTGACCACCCACACCGAGGATTTGAGACAGTGACTTATATGCTGCACGGCAAAATGCTACACCGCGATAGCCAAGGTAATGAGGGCTTATTACAAGACGGTGGGATGCAGTGGATGAGTGCAGCCCGTGGGGTGATTCACTCAGAAATTCCCCAGCAAAGTGCAGGCTTAATGCAGGGCTTTCAGTTATGGGTAAATTTACCGGCGGCCAATAAAATGGATCAGCCGTGGTATCAAGATGTAAACCCCGAGCAAATTCCGGCTATAGAAACTGAGCAGGGCGTACAGGTAAAAATTTTGGCGGGCGAAACCCATGGGGTGCGAGGAGCAATTCAGCGCCCAGTCACCGAGCCGCTGATTTTAGATATCAGCTTGCCGGCTAATAGTGAGTTTTCCCAAGCCTTGGCTGCCGAGATGAACGCTTTTGTCGTGCCTTATCAAGGAGAGCTGCGATTGGCTGGGCAGAGAGTGAGTAGCCATCAGTTAGCGATTCTAAATAATTCAGCAGCTGCCGATGGTGTTATTTTGCGTAGTGCTGAGCAGCCAACACGGGTGTTATTGATAGCGGGCAAACCACTAAAAGAAGATATTGCGCAATATGGCCCCTTTGTGATGAATAGCAAAGAGGAGATTTACCAAGCAGTGAATGATTTTCAGCAGGGTAAGTTCGTTTAATTCACGCTGTTTAACAGGTCCACGCACTCAGCCTTTGCCCACAAGCGCTGGGTGCGTTAAGATTTGCCCCTTAAATTGGACACTGTAAAGGACATCGCGATGAAGCGCGTTTTATATCCTGGTACCTTTGACCCCATCACTCGCGGTCATAGCGATCTTGTGGAGCGTGCGGCCCGCATTTTCGACGAAGTAATTGTAGCGGTTGCGGCTAGCCCGAAAAAACAGCCATTATTTAGCTTAGAAAAGCGCGTAGCCTTGGCCGAAGAAGCCTTAGCGCATTTACCTAATGTACGGGTATTGGGCTTTAGCAATCTACTTGCGCACTTTGTAAAAGAAGTCGATGCCCATGTACTGATGCGTGGTTTGCGTGCAGTTTCTGATTTTGAGTATGAATTTCAACTGGCCAATATGAACCGTAAATTAGCCCCTGATGTTGAAAGCATGTTTTTAACCCCATCAGAAAAATACTCCTTTATTTCCTCAACCTTAGTGCGAGAAATTGCGGCGCTTGAAGGAGATATTTCTGAGTTTGTGCATCCCGCAGTAGAGGCGGCTTTAGCTGAGCGCCGTCGGCAAGTGGCGGCTGAAAAAGCGGCTAATTAGCTGACTCGTTGCGCGGAATAATGTTTTGTAGGAGTAGCCAATCATGGCGCTAGTCATCACTGATGATTGTATTAACTGCGATGTGTGTGAGCCGGAGTGTCCGAATAGCGCGATTTCGCAGGGCGAAGAAATTTATGAAATTGATCCCATGCTCTGTACCGAGTGTGTGGGGCACTATGATGAGCCGCAGTGCCAGCAAGTATGCCCAGTAGATTGCATTCCGTTAGATCCTAATAACGTTGAAAGCAAAGATGAGCTGATGGAAAAGTACCTGATCATTACTGGTAAAGCTTAAGTTTTACTACGCAGCTTGCATAATCTGCTCAATCACTAACGCCAAGTAGCCAACGGGATACTTGGCGTTTTTGTTGGCTAAACCGAAATCAGTGGCATCTCGTCATTGTCACTTAAGCGGCGCATTTCCCGTAATAAGTCACCTTCTTGGGATAAGCCCAATTGCATCACATTACGTAAGCTTTGGGTAATACGGCTGCAGTAACCTAGATCATTCATCAGCGAGCTGGCTTCATGACCATTTAATTGCGCATCTCGCACTTGGGCAAAAATTTGCTGGCGAAACAGATGATCAAACTGTGCTGCCTGCCCATCAAACCAGTCTAGGCGCGTGCGCCAGACTTCATCCGGTAATTCGAGTAAGCCCATTTCCCGGACTTGGCGAAGCACCCAGATCAGATGTTTTCTGAGTTCAAAGTAGTTTTGTTGCATGCAGGGGCTGCTTTCTTGCAAAAATCGCCCCAAGTTTTTTTGTAGGTGTTTAGCGTCTTTAACCGCATCCACCAGTTGCAGGGCAACAATTTGTACCGTGCGCCAAAACTGTTGCTGTTCTGGTTCATTGGGAATATCTAAACGACTAATAAAGTCTAATAGGTCGCCATATACCCCTTTAATATGACGCTCGTAGAGCACTTGGGCATCTAACCATTCACGCTCTGGACGGGCCATTAAGCGGGCTTCATCAAGGGTGGGCGCGAGTAGTTGTTGAATTGGTTGGTAGAGCGCATGGCAAATTACCTCCAGACTTAGGCGGCCTAAGTGCTGCAACTCTTGTACCACTGCCCGTGAGGCTGTGTCTGGTGACGTTAGCGCTGAGGCACTGAGATAGCGAGCTTGGGTAAGGGGTGCGCTATGGGCAGAGAGCTGTTGGTCGGCAATGAGCACTTCTGGCTCTTGGCGATCGGGCAGTAGCTTAATCAGCGCTTTTTCCAGTAAATTTTGCCATGGCCAAAATAAGCCAACGCCAATTAAATTAAATAGAGTTTGAAACAGTGCCAGCTGCAACAGAGGATTATCCCCTGCGGCTAACCACTGCATCAGCCATTGGCAAAGCCAAGCTAAGGGGCTTAATAGCAGTAAGGTGATAATTCCCCCGCTAAGGTTAAATAACACATGCACCAAAACAAGGCGTTGGCCGCCCCGGTTACCGCCCAACCAGCCGACAATGGCAGTGGTTACACTACTGCCCACGTTGCCACCAATGGCCAGCGCCATACCTTGCCATAGCTCGATTTGTCCGGTGGCGAGCGCGGCTAAAATCAGCATTAAGGTGGCGTGACTGGATTGCAAAATTGAAGTCAGTAGCAAGCCAATTGCCACCAGAATCAGTTGCCCTATTAGGGTGTTATCCACCGCTTGGGTAAAATCAATCGAGTCGCCAAACTCACTGAAACCCACTTTAAGCTGATCGATGCCTAAAAAGATAAAGGCAATGCCTAATACTAAGCGACCAGCGGCTTTACCTTTGCTGCCATGAAAGCCTGCCAGCACGCCAAATACCAGTAGTGGCAGGGCTAATGGACTCAGGCTAAAGCCTTGACCGGCAGCGGCCAGTAGCCAAATGCCAGCACTGGTGCCCAAGTTAATACCGAGCAAAATGGCAATGCCGCCCGCCAGTTGAATCAATCCGGTGCTGATAAAGGCAATGGTTAGTAACGACATCAGCGTGGTGGATTGCAAGAGCATGGTGCCGCCCATCCCAAATAAAAAACTTTTGCCGCGGGTGGCGGTGCTGCGTTCTAGCCAGGTATCCAGTTTGCTGCCTGCTAACTGTTTTAACCCTTCTTCAAGGCACTGCATGCCAAATAAAAATAAGGCAAGGCCTGCACACAACTGTAACCAGCTGGCACTAAACCAAAAGCTGACACTGAGCAGAGTGATTAAAATCGCGATAAAACTAAGTTGTTTGATAACCGTATTCATGCAGAGTTACTCAAGGCTGCGGGCAAAAAAATCCCAAACCGATTAAGGCTTGGGATTTTAAGCTAAAACCTAGGCGGGATTATGTTTCACCCGCAGGCTAGGGTATTAATAGTGCTGTTCTTCAGAATCTAAGGCGATATCGTCCAGATTAACTTCTTGCATTTGCTCTTGCACCACTGCTTCATCAACTCGCGGGTCAAGGGCCGCTACTAATGGTGAGCTGCTTAAACTGTCGGGCATCACCACGTGCTGTAGCGTATCTTCGACCACTGTATCGTCTGGGATATTGCTTGGGTGCACGCAGATTGCAATAATCACCGCACACACGGTAAAAAATGCGTACAGCATATTGGCACCTATCAGGTTCATCAAGGATCCTGCCAACAGTGGGCCAATACTGGCGCCAACACCAAAAATAGTCAGCATAACCGCGGTGAGTGACACCCGGCGATCGGCATCCACATGGTCGTTGGCTAAAGCCACAGCCAGCGGATATAAGCTAAAAAATAGCGCACTACTGGCCGCGCCTAGGGTAAAGATTGCCCATAATGGGAATTCACTAAAAATAGCTAACGGCAGTGCGGTAAGCATTAAGATAATACTGCAACCACGAATTAACGTGGGCCGTGCTAAGCGGTCAGATAACCAACCAATAGGCCATTGCACCAATAAGCCGGCCACAATACAGATCGCCATAAACAAACCAATTTTATCGGTCGGTAGGCCAATTAACTTGGCATAGAGTGGCGCTAGACCATAGAACGCACCCACGGCCAGGCCTGCAGTGATTCCGGTAATCATCGACAAGGGAATTTTACTAATAAAGTAGCGCGGATTCAGCGGCGCAGGGCGTAACGGTTCGGGGTGAATCCGGCGAGTCACGGCCACTGGCACCAAGCACAAAGAAAAACACAAAGCCACCAATAACAGCAATTGAGTGCCCAAACTAGGTAACGCCACCAACACCAGTTGCCCTAAGACCATCCCCAGATAAGAAGCCATCATATAGCCAGAAAACACTAAGCCGCGTTCATGGGCACTGGACTGTTCGTTAAGCCAGCTTTCAATCACCATGTACATACACATCATGCCCAGCCCGACAATGACCCGCAGACCCAGCCAAATACTCAACTCTTGAGTCAGGCCATGGCCGAGCACCGCCGCGGTAACAACACCAGCACTGGCCACATAGGCACGAATATGACCCACCCTGGCAATCAGCCGGTGTCCTAACTTACCGCCAAGTACCAGTCCTAAATAAAACCCTGTCATCAAAGCACCCACCCAGATACTGCTGGCTTTATCGGCGATTTGTAAGGCTAGGTAGGTACTTAATAAACCTGAGCCAAGGAGCATGAGTAGGGTGGCAAAATACAACGCGCGAAAGGATTTCCACAGTTCCATGGTGCTTTAGGTCTCCTATCTAAAGGTATGGGGGGGTAGGACGCCAAGATACGTCGAGAAGACGAGTGGCGATGGTAAGTGGCTGTGAGCACCTAGGCTCATGCTACACCTAAGGGCAATGGGATGCCAAAAGTCGACTAAAGTTTAGTCTTGCAGAGGCTTAACTAGCGCTACCTAGAGTTGGGATAGATAAAATTATTGGCTGAGACTTTTTCCGCTGATCTGCGCTGCGACAATCGAGCCGAGCTTAGGTATACTGTGGGCTTTCATGCCAGTTTTTAAATGGGTATTTTTGTGAGCCAGACAACACCTGCGGTACGCACATTTCAGGATTTGATTCTCGCCTTGCAGAGCTTCTGGGCCGAGCAGGGCTGTATTGTATTACAACCTTACGATATGGAAGTAGGCGCGGGTACTTTCCACACCGCTACTTTCTTACGCGCGATTGGCCCCGAAACATGGAATGCGGCCTACGTGCAGCCCTCGCGTCGTCCAACTGATGGCCGTTACGGCGAAAACCCTAACCGTTTACAGCATTACTACCAATTTCAGGTGGTGCTCAAGCCTAACCCAGACAATATTCAAGACTTATACCTAGAATCGCTGCGTCGTATCGGTATTGATACTCAGGTGCACGATGTACGCTTTGTGGAAGATAACTGGGAATCGCCAACGCTGGGTGCGTGGGGATTAGGCTGGGAAGTGTGGCTCAATGGTATGGAAGTCACCCAGTTTACTTATTTTCAGCAAGTCGGTGGCGTTGAGTGCTATCCTGTAACCGGTGAAATCACCTACGGTTTAGAGCGCTTAGCCATGTACTTGCAAGGCGTGGACTCAGTATATGACTTAGTTTGGACCGATGGCCCCTTTGGTGTCGTGACCTATGGCGATGTGTTCCATCAAAACGAAGTCGAGCAATCCACCTACAACTTTGAACATGCCAATGTTGAAAAAATGTTCGAGTTATTTGATTTCTATGAAAGCGAAGCGAATCGCTTAATTGCTTTAGATTTACCCTTGCCCACCTATGAAATGGTGCTTAAAGCATCCCACACCTTTAACTTGCTGGATGCGCGCCGGGCCATTTCGGTGACCGAACGTCAGCGTTATATTTTACGGGTTCGCACCCTTGCACGTGCGGTGGCCCAAAGTTATTTACAGGCCCGGGCTAAACTAGGTTTCCCGATGGCCGAAGCCAGCTTGCGTGATGAAGTATTAGCTAAATTGGAGGCAGCAGAATGAACAACCTAGACTTTTTAGTCGAATTAGGAACCGAAGAGCTGCCACCGAAAGCCCTGCAAAGTTTAGGTAAAGCCTTTTTAGAAGGGGTGCTAAAAGGGGTTAAAGAAAACGGTTTACTGCATGGTGAAGCGCGTTTTTATGCGGCTCCACGTCGCTTAGCGGTCATGATCGAAGGCTTAGAAATTCAGCAGCCAGATCGTGAAGTCACCTTAGAAGGGCCGCCGGTTAATGTGGCGTTTGATGAAACTGGTGCACCGACTAAGGCTGCAGAAGGCTTTGCCCGTAAGTGCGGCGTAGAGCTAAGCGAAGTGGATCGCAGTGGGGCTAAATTGCGCTATGTGCGTCAGATTGCAGGCTTGCCAACCACAGAGTTAATGCCAGCGATCGTGGAAACCGCGCTGAATAGTCTGCCGGTGCCCAAGCGGATGCGTTGGGGTGCGAGCCGTAATGAGTTTGTACGTCCCACCCAGTGGTTATTAATGATTATTGGTGGCGAAATCATTGACTGTGAGATTCTTGGGCAAACCGCTAATCGCCTCAGCTATGGCCATCGTTTCCATCATAATCAAGCGATCACCATCAATAAGCCCAGCGAGTACCTTGATAAGCTCCGTGCCGGCTATGTGATTGCCGACTTTAATGAGCGCCG
Source organism: Thiopseudomonas alkaliphila (assembly GCF_001267175.1). Lineage (NCBI taxonomy): Bacteria > Pseudomonadati > Pseudomonadota > Gammaproteobacteria > Pseudomonadales > Pseudomonadaceae > Thiopseudomonas > Thiopseudomonas alkaliphila. The sequence continues at coordinate 1,982,909 of NZ_CP012358.1, forward strand.
TGAACTGATTCAACGTCGAGTTGAGCAGTTAGCTAGCGAGCAGCAGGGCACCGCCATTGTGCCGCCAAGCTTGCTCGATGAAGTCACTGCACTGGTTGAGTGGCCTGTGCCGTTAGTCTGCTCATTTGAAGAGCACTTTTTGGCTGTACCGCAAGAAGCCTTGATTATCACCATGCAAGATAACCAGAAGTATTTCTGTTTGTTAGATGCTGAAGGCAAGTTGCTACCACGCTTTATCACCGTTTCTAATATTGAAAGTAAAGATCCGCGTCAGGTGATCGAAGGTAACGAAAAAGTGGTGCGTCCGCGCTTAACCGATGCCGAGTTCTTCTATCTACAAGACCAAAAGCAGCCCTTAGCCGACTTTAATGAGCGGTTAAAATCAGTGGTATTCCAAGCGCAGCTGGGTACGGTTTATGAGAAGGCGTTACGGGTTTCGGCCTTAGCGGGCAAAATCGCCCAGCAAATTGGCGGTGATGTCGAGCAGGCACAGCGTGCAGGTTTGCTCTCAAAATGCGACCTTGCTACGGAAATGGTCGGCGAGTTTCCTGAGATGCAAGGTATCGCTGGCTACTACTACGCCCAAGCGAACCAAGAGCCAGGTGAGGTGGCGTTAGCTCTGAACGAGCAGTATATGCCACGTGGGGCCGGAGCTGAGCTACCTAGCACTCTAACCGGTGCGGCAGTAGCGATTGCCGATAAGCTAGATACCTTAGTGGGGATTTTTGGCATTGGCATGTTGCCAACAGGTTCTAAAGACCCTTATGCCTTACGTCGTGCTGCCTTAGGTGTGCTGCGAATTTTGATCGAGAAAAAGCTCGAACTTGATTTACCAGCGATTTTACAACAGGCGATTGCCCAATTTGGCGAGCGAATAAAAGCGGCAGGCTTGTTGGAGCAAGTGCAAGAATTTATCTTTGACCGTTTACGTGCGCGCTACGAAGACGAAGGGGTCAATGTACAGGTCTATCAAGCGGTGCGTGCGATTCATCCCGTCTCGCCGCTAGATTTTGATCAGCGAGTACAGGCGGTACAAAACTTTATTCAGTTGCCAGAGGCGCAAGCCTTAGCGGCAGCTAATAAGCGTGTATCGAACTTACTGGGTAAAAGTGCCGATGCCCAACAGGTAAAAATTGAGCCACGGTTCTTTGATACGCCGGCTGAGTTCACATTGTATTCGGCGCTGCAACTAGCCGAGCAAGCAACTCAACCTCTGCGTGAACAACATCAGTACAGCGAAGTTTTATCCCGTTTAGCCAGTTTGCAAGAGCCGGTGGATAAGTTCTTTGATGATGTGATGGTGAATGCCGAGCATGCCGATATTCGTAACAACCGCCATGCCTTGCTGGCGCAGTTACGCCGCTTATTCTTGGCGGTAGCCGATATTTCGGTGCTTGACTAACACCTTTAAAGCCGCTGCGAGTGATTGCTAACAGCGGCTTTTTTATCGGCGCAGTAAATTTTTGACTCTTGGGTCACACGGGTGACCTTGATGTAGCTAGAAGGTAAAAACGAAGGCATGCAGTTAATTATTCTTGATCGTGACGGTGTGATTAATCAGGACTCTGATGCCTATATCAAAACCGTAGATGAGTGGATCGCCTTACCCGGAGCAATTGAGGCCATGGCACAACTTAGCCAAGCTGGTTGGACCGTGGCGATTGCCACCAATCAGTCGGGTTTAGCCCGCGGTTACTACAGCGAGCAAACCTTGCACGCCATGCACGCTAAGTTGCGCGCTTTGGTGCAGGCGGCGGGCGGTGAGGTGGGCTACATTGCCTATTGCCCGCATGGTCCTGATGATGGCTGTAATTGCCGTAAACCCTTGCCTGGTTTATTGGAACAAATAGCGGCGCACTATCAAACCGATTTAACTGATGTCTGGTTTGTCGGCGATAGTTTGCGTGACTTAGAAGCAGCAGTAGCAATCAAAGCTAAACCGGTATTAGTCAAAACCGGTAAAGGTGTAGAAACCGTCAATAAACGTTTACCCGCAGATACCTTAATTTTTTCTGATTTAGCCGCAGTGGCCGAGTATTTGATCAGCTCAGGAGCTTAATATGGTGTTACTAGCAAACATTCGAACCACAGTGTTTTATGTGTTATTGGCGCTGTTTTCTTTGCTGTGGTGCGTGGTTTGCTTATTTGTAGCACCCTTTTTAGGGTTTTCTAAACGCTATCATTTTACTGCGGTGTACTGGTGCCGTGGGGCGCTTTGGCTAGCCGAGCATATTTTAGGTATCACTTACCGGATTGAAGGGGCAGAGCATATTCCCCAGCAGCCCTGTGTGATTTTGGCTAAACATCAAAGCACTTGGGAGACGTTTTTTCTGTCTAAGTACTTTGAGCCGCTGACCCAGGTGCTGAAAAAAGAGCTGTTATCCATCCCATTTTTTGGCTGGACTATGGGTATGCTAAAACCCATTGCCATTGATCGTAGCAACCCCAAGCAAGCCTTAAAGCAAGTAGCGACCCAAGGCGGCTTAGCGCTTAAAGATCAGCGCTGGCTATTAATTTTTCCTGAAGGTACACGGGTGCCGGTGGGCAATATTGGCAAGTTCTCCCGCGGTGGGGCAGCCTTGGCGGTTAATAACCAAGTGGGGGTATTGCCGGTTGCGCATAACGCTGGGCGTTTTTGGCCGAAAAAAGGCTGGGCGAAATACCCCGGAGAAATTACCGTGCGGTTTGGCCCGGTGTTATATGCCGAAGGCACAGGTTCTGAGGCGATTAATCAGCTCAATCAGCAAGCCTTTGCTTGGATTGCGCAGGCGCAATACGAAATTGGTGATTTAAATGCTAAGGTGTGGAGCGATTTAGATCTTGGAGAGAAGGAAATCCAGCATGTCCCAGCCGCCCTTGAGCCACCACAGCCTTAAAACTAAACAACGGCGCCTACGCCCAGACTTTTCAGAAGGCCTATCTTTACGCGTGCACCGCGCACTGAGCTGGTTACAGCGCGCAGAGCAAGAAACTGATGATTTAGATGCCAAGCTGGTATTTTTATGGATCGCCTTTAATGCGGCCTATGCTCAAGATATTGACGAGCAGTACCGCACCTCGGCCTACGAAACCTTCACCGAGTTTTTAATCAAGTTGTGCAATCTGGATCTAGATGGCCGGGTCGAGCGTATGGTGTGGGAGCAGCTGCCGCGCAGTATTCGTTTTTTAATGGATAACGAATACATGGCTGCCGATTTTTGGAATTTTCAGCGGGGTAAAATCAGCCAAGCCGAGTGGAAACAACGCTTTAGCAGCGCTAAGTTCGCTACTCGCCAAGCCTTAAGTGGTCGTGATACTGCTACGGTGCTTAGCCTAGCGATGAATCGAGTCTATGTGCTGCGCAACCAACTGATGCACGGCGGTGCCACCTGGAATAGCAGCATCAACCGCGAGCAAGTGAAACTGGGGGTTACTTTTTTATCGGCTTTTGTCCCCTTGCTCATCGATATCATGATGGACAACCCCAAAACCCTGTGGGGCGATGCCTATTATCCGGTGATTAAGGATTAATGATCCCTAGTTGAGGAGTTATCTTATGCCTAATATTAAGCACTTACTCATTATCGCCCACGCGCCCTCAGCCAATACCCAGCAACTGCGCGATGCAGTGGTTAAGGGCGCAACCCATCCTGATATTGAGAATATTCAGGTTAAGGTGTTAGCTCCGCTAGAAGCCCAGCCTGAAGATATTTTAGCCGCCAATGCGGTCATCATCGGCACCACCGAAAACTTTGGCTATATGGCAGGGCTAGTGAAAGATATGTTTGATCGCTGCTATTACCCGTGCATTGAACACACCGAGGGTTTGCCCTTTGCTTTTTATATCCGCGCCGGATTAGATGGCACCGGCACCCGCCGCGCCATCGAAAGCATCACCCAAGGCTTACGCTGGAAACTCGTCCAACAACCGCTGATTTGCTTGGGCGATTTTAAACCCGAGTTTCTTCAGCAATGCGAGGAATTAGGCTTATCCATGGCCGCCAGTTTAGAGGCGGGGATTGTTTAGCTGAACGATCAAATAAAAAACCTTCCAGATGGAAGGTTTTTAGGGGTTAGTGGCTAAACAGGGCAATTAAATCGCATCTTTACCTGTTTCACCGGTACGAATCCGGATGGCTTGCTCAAGGGCGGTGACGAAGATTTTACCGTCACCGATTTTACCGGTATTGGCCGCGTTGCTGATGGCATCGATTACATCATCTAGTTGGCTGGCGGCAATGGCGACTTCGATTTTAACTTTGGGTAAAAAATCTACAACATATTCGGCGCCGCGGTAGAGTTCGGTGTGGCCTTTTTGGCGACCAAAACCTTTGACTTCAGTGACAGTAATGCCCTGAACTCCGATTTCGGAGAGTGCTTCGCGCACGTCATCTAATTTAAAAGGTTTAATAATTGCAGTGACTAATTTCATGAATACACCTTGCAAGTAGGGCAGTTATTCCAGAAACGGAGGGCTGTAGTGTAATGCTTTCACCTAGGCTTTGTAATCTTATTTTATGAGTCAGCGGCCCATGGCATAAGCATTACACCGTTGCGCCATTAGAGCAGAAAAAATAAAACTTGGTTGCAGCACTAGGGCAAAAAAACTTAAGGTGCTGGGCCTTAAGGGATTAGCCTAAGCGCTGGCGGTATGCTCAAAATGGCAGGTGAAGGTACTGCCCACCCCCAACTCACTACTGATGCTAAGGCGTGCTTGATGACGGAGTAATACGTGCTTAACAATTGCCAGCCCAAGACCCGTGCCGCCACTGTAGCTGGCGCGGCTGGAGTCGACCCGATAAAAGCGCTCAGTTAAGCGGGGTAGGTGTTTTTTATCAATCCCTACGCCGGTATCACTGACCGCCACGTGAATCCCCGCCTGATCAGACCAGGCAGAAATAGTGATGGCTCCAGGGGTAGGGGTGTATTTTACAGCGTTAAAAATCAGATTAGAAAAGGCGCTACGTAACTCGTTTTTATTGCCTGGTACCGATAAGTTGGGCTGAATTCGTAACTCAAACTGGTGCTGATCATCGGATAAGCTTTGGGCATCGTTAACTATTTTATGCAGCAGCGGCTGTAGCTCAACACCCTGATTTTCAGCGTGGTGTTCGGTAGCTTCAAGGCGGGCCAGCAGCAGCAAATCATCTACTAGATGCTGCATCCGCTCACCTTGCAATTGCATTTGTTGCAGCGCACGGCGCCAGCGCGGGTTAAGGTTTTCGTCGGCGTTATCGAGTAGGGTCTCTAAATAGCCGCTAATGACAGTCAGCGGCGTACGCAACTCGTGGGAGACGTTGGCCACAAAGTCTTTACGCATTTGTTCGAGCTGATGAATGCGGGTGATATCGCGCACCAGCAGTAAGTGTTCGTTATTGCCGTAAACGGTTAAGTGAAACTGCAGCAATACTTGCTCTTTAACTGGTGAAGGTAGCACCAGCGTATCGTTATGTTTTTTGCGGTAAAAAAACTCTTTAAATTCAGGGTGGCGAATCAGGTTACTGGCCAATTGATTTAAGTCTTGGGGCTTTTTAAAGCCCAGTAGCGTTTCTGCTGCTTGGTTCCACCAGCGTAATTGGCCATTTTTATCTAGCATAATTACCGCATCGGTTAACGCCGCAGTGGATTCTTGCACCCGATCAATCACTGATTGCAAGCTGGCGCGAATGCGCAAATCACGTTGCTGCATGCGGTACAGCTGATCAAATACTTCGCCCCACAGGTTGCTGCTATAGGGTGGCTCGGTACCTGGCTCGCTGTATTTTAACCAGCGCAATAAGCGCAGCAGTTGCTGAAAATGCCACAGCAACAGCGCCCCTAAGCCGAGCATAAAACTCAGGGCATAGGCTTTGCTGATCATGCCGAGCACTAAGCAGACTAAGCCAATGAGTAGCAGTTGTAGCAGAAGTTGCGTGCGCCAATGGGACATAAGCGTAGCTAACTCTTGGTCGAGAAGCGGTAGCCTGTGCCACGCACGGTTTGAATCAACTCGGCGTGTTCTTCACCAATGGCTTTACGTAGACGGCGTATATGCACATCCACGGTGCGCTCTTCAACGTAGACGTTACCGCCCCAGACCTGATCCAATAACTGACCACGGGTATAGGCGCGTTCGGGGTGGGTCATAAAAAAGTGCAGTAAACGGTATTCGGTAGGACCTAAGGCGAGCGGCTCTCCGTGGCAAGAAACCCGCTGACTAATGGGATCAATTTCTAGGCCATTAACATCGATTGGTGCTTCATTTTCGCCAATGCCGGCACGACGTAACACCGCTTTTAAGCGCGCTACTAACTCGCGCGGCGAAAAGGGTTTGGTAATGTAATCATCGGCGCCCACTTCTAAGCCTAAAATTTTATTATCCTCTTCACCTTTGGCGGTGAGCATAATAATCGGCAGCTCGGCAGTTAAGTCATCGCGCTTTAAGCGGCGCGCCAATTCAATGCCGCTGGTGCCGGGCAGCATCCAATCGAGTAGGAGTAAATCAGGCTGAGCATCGACAATAATCGAGTGTGCATCTTGGGCATTTTCCGCTTCTAAGCATTCGTAGCCAGCCATTTCTAAGGCAACGGCGATCATCTCCCGAATCGGCGCCTCATCATCCACAATCAAAATACGCTTGCCAGTCATGGCGATCCTCATCTCTACTATTCAGAATTAAGGCTATTAGATAACGAAATTGTTGCAGTAATGTGACATTGCCCCAGTCGCTTAGCTAGTTGCCGCTAAAGCGTGGCCACCACGCTACCCAGAAAAATACATAAACCTGCCCAGTGATTATGCAAAAACGCTTCAAAACAACGTTGCGGATGGTTGCCTCGTGTATGCCAGAGTTCCCAGAGATAACAGATTAAAGCGGCAAATAAGCCCCAATAAAAGGCATCACTTAGTTCAAACAGTTGACCGGCCCAGCTTAACAGCAACAGCATCAAAATTTGCAGGGTAAAAATAATACTGCGCACGGATTTGCCAAAGGCGACCGCGGTAGATTTAACGCCAATTTTTAAATCATCTTCAAGGTCTGCAATGGCGTAATAGGTATCGTAGGCAATGGTCCAGAGTAAATTAGCTAGATACAAAATAATCGCCGCAGCCGGTACGCTGCCTTGCTCGGCAGTAAAGGCCATAAAAATTCCCCAGGAATAAGCAGCGCCTAAAAATACTTGGGGGTAAAAGGTGTAGCGCTTCATAAAGGGGTAGCACGCGGCCAGTAGCACTGCACCAAAGGCCCAAAATACAGTGGTGCCATTGGTCATTAGCACTAAGATAAAGCTGATTCCAGTGAGGATGGCTGCGGTTAATAACGCTTCTTTAGGGCTAATGCGGCCAGTGGCTAAGGGGCGATCTTGGGTGCGGGCCACATGCCCATCAAACTCGCGGTCGGCGTAGTCATTAATGGCACAACCCGCAGCACGCATAAAGGCGACACCTAGGGTAAAAATCAGGACGTTTTTTAAGCTAGGGCTGCCGTCGCCAGCAATCCATAGCGCGGTTAAGGTGGGCCATAGCAGTAAATAAATGCCAATCGGTCGCTCAAAACGGGTGAGCCGAATAAAGTCCCAAGCCCGCGGGTGCAGGCGGCTGAGTGATTGCAAAAGATGCTGATACATAGAAGTTTCCTAATCTAAAGCACTGGCTTGCTGCGCCGCATGCCAAAAGCTGGGTAAAAAGGTTTCGGCTACTAGCACCTGTAATTCAGCATGGGCGAAGCAGGAACGTCGTGCCCATAACGGCTGGCTGTATTCAGCCAAATTTAACTGAGCGGGTAACCAACTGAGGGGAAAAGGACTGACTTCAATCGGTAAGCGCTGAAAGGCATTTTGTTTAAACAGGTGCTCGCCTAAGGAGCGATTGCCGAGGGTGGCTAAATCAAACGAAGAGCGCTGCATTTGTTGCTGGCAGGCAACGCTACGGGCATATACCCAAGGTTGCTGTTGACCGAGCAACAGTACTTCGCGGATCCAACCCTGACTGTGGGGTGCAATGCCTAAGGCGTGGCACTCATCTTTGCGTAGCGGTGCGTAGTACTCGCGTAGCGGCTGCACCGCAAACTGTTGTTGGCTAAGGTCACGCAGTTGTTGGGTGAGTAGCTCACGGCTAAATAACCAGTGTTGCTGCAGTAAACTAAGCGCAGTCTGTTGTGCTTGCCAGTTAAGGCCGGAGGCAACATCCACAGCGGAAGAAGATAAAATAGGCACAGGCGGTTATCGGTCAAAAAGAAGAATCTTACCATGCTGTCTAGTGAATAAAAGGCGTGCAACTCAATCGGGTTGCAGAAATCTAGGCTAAGAAGGCGTATGTTAAGTCGCTAAATTTAGTAAAAAGGGGCAGCGTGTGGCATTACCTATTGTGATTATTGGCACGGGTTTGGCGGGCTATAATTTAGCCCGTGAGTTTCGGCAGTTAGATCAAGACAGCGAATTGGTGCTGATTAGCCGAGATGGTGCAGAGTTTTATTCCAAACCCTTATTGTCGAATGCCTTAAGCCAAGGCTTAGCAGTTGAACAAATTATGACTTCTTCGGCGGAGCATATGGCCGAGCAGTTACAGGCCAAAATTTACTCTGAGACTGAAGTGACAGCGATTAATCCCGTCGAACATTGGTTGGAGTTTGCTGGGCAGCGCTTGGCGTACCGTAAGTTAGTCTTAGCCTTGGGCGCTGAGCCATGGATTCCACCGCTGCAAACCGAAGGCTTAATTGAAATTCATAGCGTCAATGATTTGCCCAGTTATGCCCGTTTACGCCAAGCCCTGCCTCGGCAACAGCGCGTATTGATTTTAGGCGCGGGATTAATTGGCTGTGAAATTGCTAATGACCTATTACTCGCTGGGCATCAAGCGCTGTTAGTGGCTCCCTGTGTTTGGCCGTTGCCTGAGCAACTGCCCGAGTTGGTGGCCACAGCCTTACAAACTGAACTAGAAGCGGCGGGTGCTCAGTTTTATTTAAACACCAGTGTGCACCGTTTAACTCAGCAGGGTGCAGGTTATCGTGCTGAGCTGGCCAATGGTCAGCAGTTACAGGTGGATACCATTATTACCGCAGCTGGCTTACGGCCACGAACAACCTTAGCCAGCCAAGCGGGATTAGTGACAGCTAAAGGCATTGTGGTGAATCGTCAGTTGCAAACCAGTGCGCCAGATATCTATGCCCTTGGTGATTGTGTTGAACTAGAGGGACTGAACTTACAATATATCTTGCCATTAATGGCTGAGGTTCGAGCCTTGGCCAAAACCTTAGCGGGTCAGCCTACAGCCGTGGCTTATGGGCCCATGCCAACGGTAGTGAAAACGCCGGCGCTGCCAATTGTATTTGCTGGCCGCGCACCAGCCGATGCCCAGTGGTTAGTTGAGGGCAGTGCGCCACACCTGAGTTTGCAATATCGCGAACAGGAGCAATTACTAGCTTATGTGGTAACTGGTGAGCGGCAGCGTGAGCGCTTACGCTTAAATCGACAGCTACCTTTTGTATTGCCAGCACTGCCAGCGGAGTAAGTACGAATAGGTCAGCCTGCAGGCAAGTTTCAGAGTAAAAACCCTCAGGCAAAAACAGACTCATAAGTCAGTTGCGCCAAGCCTGCTTTTTGTAGCTGAAACCCATTACAATGCCTGCTTTTGAGTGGTTAATCAGGAGCGCTAGCCTTGAAGTTTAGAATTTTATTGTGGGCCCTTAGTCGTTTAATGAAGCGCGCAAGCTGCCAAAGCCCGAAGTTTCAGGAGCAAATTAAAGATAAGGATGTAGTGTTTTTGCTGCATACCTTAGATGGCAAGGTTCAGCGTTATTACCATGTGCATAATCAAACCGTCACGAGCAGCAAAAAATCAGCCCAAGCGCCAACCTTTAGTATTGGGTTTAAAGATGCGGCTTTTGGCTTAGCTACCATGACCGCTAAAAATAAAGCGTTGGCGTTTATGCAGGGTATTCAGGATAAAAGCATTAAAATTGACGGCGATACTCGGCAGGTGATGTGGTTTCAAAACCTGATGAAATATATGACGCCGAAAAAGAAGAAAGCCTAGTCTGTTATGTGTTCAGCGAAGCGGAGTGATCGGCTTCGCTGACTGTTATTGCTGGGCTGTTAAAAACTGGTTACTGCGGTTAATACTTGTGCTTAGGCATAAAAAACCGTGCTAATCGAGGACTAGCACGGTGGTTAAAGCCAAGATCAGTTACTTGATACCTTGACCTAGTACTACGCCATTAACTTTCTCACCGTAAAGGTTAACACCATCGTTAGCGTGGAACTTAACGCGGGTTTTCTCTACATCGCCATCCACTAAGCGTGGATCTTGTGGACGCTCGTGGCTGTTCATAAAGGCGGCAACGTCCCAAGCCTGTTGATCGCTTAAGGTATTGCCTTTACCTAGTGGCATGTTGGCTTTAATGAACGACGCTGCAGTGTTGATCCGGTGCATACCGGCACCCCAGTTGAACGAGTCCTTACCCCAGAGTGGTGGGAACACGTAGTGCTCGCCGACTTTTTGACCTAAGCCATCATCGCTGTGACAGATGGCGCATTGCTCGGCATAAACTTGCTTACCGCGCTCAATGCTATAGCCGCCTTCTGGCTGAGCAACTTCAGGGTAACCACGGCCTGGAATTTCAACGCCGGTTGGCGCACCAGTGGCTAACCAGTAGGAGTAGGTCATCAGTGCGGTCATTTCTTCACTGTCAGCTGCGGGTGGAGTACCGTCCATACTGAACTGGAAGCAGCCTTGGATTCGCTCGGCGTAGGTGTTGACCTTATCGTTTTTCTTACGATAAGCCGGGTACATGGTGTACGCGCCCCACATTGGTGCGGCGTTAGCCAAACGGCCTTGATCCATGTGACAGTTCACACAGTTCATGCCATTGCCCACTAGCTCGGGCGCTTGACGTTTAGTATCGACAAATAGCGCGTGGCCTTTACGTACCATTTCGCCATAGGCGTTATCTGGTAAGTCAGCTTCTAAGGGCGGCACATGATACTGCTCGCCTTCGGCTTTTACCGGCGCTGGTTTCAGTTGTGATTGGTCTTCCATAGCAATCGGTGCGGCAATCGCCGTACCAATGGCGCTGAGGGCAAATGCACTGAGTAATAATTTTTTCATGGCTTGCTCCTTATTTACCAAGACCAGCGAAGTAATCGGCAACTGCGGTGATTTCTTCTTCAGTGAGTGAGCGGGCAATATGACCCATTAGATCGTTTTGATCATTTTTACGGGTGCCTTGTTGCCAAGCGCGTAACTGGGTTGCGAGGTAATTTGAACCTTGGCCAGCCAATGTTGGGAAGGCATCGCCAACCCCGACACCACTTGGACCATGGCAGGCCACACACTCAGGAATCGAGCGGCTCCAATCGCCACGAATCGCTAAGGATTCGCCCAGATTGTCTGGCGTCTTAGCCCGGGTGATTTCTGCTACTTCAGGTTTCTCAAGACTGGCCATATATTTGGCTACGGCATCAATTTCGGCATCGGTTAAAGCCGTGGCAATTGGCAGCATAATCACGTTTTCACGGGTGCCATTTTTAAAGTCTTGGATCTGCTTAGCTAAATAACCTGCAGAGTAGCCGGCAATGTTAGGAAAGCCGCCGGCATCCATACCTTTACCATCAGGCATGTGGCAGGTAATACAAGCAAGCGCTCCTGGCTGTGAGCCACCTTGCTTATAAATTTTCTCTCCATCGTCTGCCATCACAGGACTGATGGCAGTGGCCAATAAGCCACCATAGATCAGGTGTTTAATTGAGCGCATAGGATATCTCCTTGGCATACTAAAACTGTACTTTTGGTAAAGTTTTAAGCACGGTTTATTGGTGGTTTACACACAAGGATGTCGCATGTAAATACTTAATGTTCTTAGGCTAGATGCACATTTATTATGGTTTTTATCTGGATATTGACGTCATCTTAGACTGAGTAGTGCTAGTCTAAGAACTAAACGTTACTTAGTAAACCGCTAGTGCGACAAATTGCCTAACCCCTTAGTCCTAGTAGGGTTAATTCAATGTTGCAGCACGCTAAAGATTAGCGGGCTGCACTGAGTCGATATTGCAGCGCCTCGGCCAGATGAGTGCGGGTAATGCTGGGGGCGTGCTCGAGATCGGCAATGGTGCGGGCGACTTTTAAGATGCGGTGGGTCGCGCGTAACGATAGGTTGAGGCGCTCACAGGCTTGCTCTAGCCAGTGCTGATCATCAGGGGTCAGTGCACAGACATCACGTAAGGTGAGTAAATTCAGCTGTGCATTGCTGCAACCTTGACGCTGTAATTGGCGCTGATTGGCCGCGGCAACTTGCGCCGCAGCTTGGGCACTGGATAATCCAGGATCGGCATTTGGGGTTAAGCGAGTTGATTCGCGGGCCACGGTTATATGCAGATCAATGCGATCGAGCAGCGGTCCGGATAGTTTGTGTCGATAGCGTTCGGTTTGCTCAGGCGTACAGCGGCAGCGCCCAGAAGGATCGCCTAGAAAGCCACAGGGGCAAGGATTCATCGCAGCGACCAACTGGAAACGTGCGGGAAAGCGGACTTTTTCTTGGGCTCTGGCGATCACAATCTCGCCAGATTCTAAAGGCTCACGTAGCACTTCTAACACTTTACGATCAAACTCAGGTAGCTCGTCTAAAAACAGTACGCCTAAGTGGGCCAAGGTAATTTCCCCAGGCTGTGGTCGGCTACCCCCACCAACTAATGCCGGTCCTGAGGCGCTATGATGAGGTTGCCGAAAAGGTCGTAATGGCCAAGCAGTTAGCGGGGCGTAGCTGACTACCGAATAAATGGCTGCCACCTGCAGGGCTTCTGTTTCCGTCAGTGGCGGTAGTAACCCTGGTAAGCGGCTAGCCAGTAATGTTTTACGGCCGCTGAGGAGTAAATTATGTTGCCCGGCCGCTGCCACCACTAACGCGCGTTTAGCTGCATGTTGCCCCTGAACATCGGAGAGATCTGGGTAGTGCTGGGGGGCTGCAATCAAGCCTTTAGACTGATAAGGCTGCAGCGGTTGTTGGCCAAGAAAATGCAAAACCAGTTGCATCAAGTGTTCGACGGCATAAATAGTCAGTCCCGAAGCAAGACTGGCTTCTTCGGCATTGGCCAGTGGCACTATCAGTTGGCGTTTGGCGGCGCGCGTTGCAAGGGCAGCGGGGAGTACTCCGCGAATCGGGCGTACCTCACCAGATAAAGCCAGCTCACCAATGCACTCAAAACCATCGAGACAATTTTCAGCCAGCTGCCCGCTGGCGCAGAGTAAACCTAAGGCAATCGCCAAATCAAAGCGCCCGCCTTCTTTAGGCAAATCAGCCGGCGCTAGATTGAGGGTGATCCGACGAATGGGAAAATCCAGTCCCGAGGTCATTAATGCGCTGCGTACTCGGTCTTTACTTTCGCGTACCGCAGCTTCTGGTAAGCCGACGAGAGTAAACGAGGGCAGGCCATTGCTTAGGTGAACTTCGACGCTCACGGCAGGAGCTTCAACTCCGGTTTGCGCACGACTTTGAATAATGGCGAGAGACATAGATCCTCCTTGATCTAAAGCTTACGCCGATTACTCAGTAGCTGCGGGGGTATCCTCGCTAGGCTGGGTAGTGGCCGGCTTAGCTTCAGCTGCGGTTGAGGTGGCGTTGCCAAGTTGCTGCTCAAGCTCAGCGACTTTGGCCTCGAGCGCTTCTAAGCGGGCGCGGGTACGGGCTAACACCACCATTTGTGAGTCAAACTCTTCACGACTCACTAAGTTTAGGCGCGAAAAGGCACTTTGCAGTAAAAGATTTAACTGGGATTCTAGTTCGCCTTTGCTGCCAGGTTCAGCGCCTTCAAATAAGCGGTTAACCTGACTGGTGAGCGAATCAAATAATGATTTAGGCGGTAGCATAGGAGTGCTCCAAGCGAATAAAAACAAACCGCAGTGTAGCACGAGCTAACCACCGCTCGTGCGCCGAATGCCAGCGATTCAGCTTACTGCATAAACCAGCCATTACTGGCAACAAAGGATTGCCCGGTTAAGGCTGCACTGGGGAAAGTGGCTAAAAACAAAGCTAGCTGAGCAATATCTTGTACGGTCGTAAACTCACCGTTAACCGTGTTACCTAGCATTACCTGTTTCACCACCTCTTCTTCACTAATGCCTTTTTCTTTAGCTTGCTCGGGGATTTGTTTCTCAACCAATGGCGTTTTGACAAAGCCTGGGCAAATGACGTGGGCGCGTACATTGTGCGCTGCGCCTTCTTTCGCAAGCACACGGGCTAAGCCCAGCAAGCCATGTTTGGCTGTCACATAGGGCGCCTTGAGTGGTGAGGCTTCATGGGAATGGACGGAACCCATATAAATCACCACACCGCCACGATTTTCTGGATACATATGCTTGAGCGCTGCCTGGGTGGTGATAAAAGCGCCGTCAAGGTGAATGGCGAGCATTTTACGCCAGTCACTGAGGGCTAATTTATCGATGGAGTCAATAATTTGAATACCCGCGTTAGACACTAAAATGTCTAAGCTACCAAATTTGGCAACCAGAGCATCGACCCCAGCGTGTACTTGTTGCTCATCGGTCACATCCATAGCCAGCGCCATAGCGCGGCCACCGGCGGCCTGAATTTGTTTTGCAGTGGTTTCAGCGGCGGCTAAGTTTAAGTCGGCAATTCCCACTGCGGCTCCGGCTTTGGCATAGCTTTCAGCAATGGCTTTACCAATGCCACTGGCGGAGCCGGTGACTAAAGCAACTTTATGGGAAAGATCGGGTGCGAGAGTAGTTGGCATAATATCGGACACTAATGAGTGGAAGAAAAAACTGCCGAATCAACGGAGTAACGAAGATCAGACTGCCTTACAGCGCATTAGTTGTCCACAAGGCAGCTACCTGGAGAAAATTACTGCATGTGCTGCCCGCCGTTAATGGCAATATTGGTCCCGGTAATAAAACCGGCTAAATCACTGGCAAGGTAGCTCACTAGTCCAGCAATTTCTTTTGGTTCTCCTAAACGACCGACAGGAATTTGCGCAATGATGCTCTCGCGCACTTTTTCTGGTACTGCCATCACCATCTCGGTAGCGGTGTAACCGGGGGAGATGGTGTTAACCGTTACGCCTTTACGGGCCAGCTCTTGGGCTAGTGCCATGGAAAAACCGTGCATGCCTGCTTTTGCCGCACTGTAGTTGGTTTGTCCAAATTGTCCTTTTTGACCGTTAATTGAAGAAATATTAATGATCCGGCCAAAGCCTTGCTCAGCCATATCATCGGCTACCAGCTTGCAGGTATTAAATACCGAGTAGAGGTTGGTTTGAATGACTTCGTGCCATTGCACAGGTGACATCTTACGTAAGGTGCCATCGGCAGTTATACCGGCATTATTGACCAGTACGCTGATGTGGCCATGCTGCTGTTTGATAGTTGAGACCAGTTGTTGGCATTGCTCATAATCACCAACGTCACATTGATAGGCAAAGGCTTCAATCTGATCTTGCGCCAGCGTTTGTTTCCATTCTTCGTCGCGGCCTGGTCGCATAAAGGTACTGATCACTAAAAAGCCTTGCTGGCCCAATGCTTTACAAATTTCACGACCAATACCACCTAAACCGCCTGTTACTAACGCAATTTTCTTTTTCATCCTGTATTCCTTTAAGTATTGCCCCTAGCAGTAGTTATCATCCTTTTTCTTGAGTCATCCTACTCAAGTGGGTGTGGCTTGTTATTTTTGTAGGACAAAGGCTAGGTGGCTTTCTGGGTGATGAATATACAACGTAAGGCTAAGCCGTTAATTGCTGCAGAATGATTAAAGGGTTGCTTAGAATTTTCAGATTGAGTCAGAGCTGGATGTAAGTAGTTGAATTTGCATCTATTTGTTATTTTTTGGCGGCGGCTTGCACAAATAATCAAAAAATGTGCTTATTACCTGTTGCAATCGCTCAGCATAGGTCTTAGATTGCGCGCCTAGAACGCTCATACTGGAAACGATCCATGCGGCTCAAGTACTGCTGACGAGAGGTTGGTAGCTGATTTAGGGATAACCTTAGATTTTATGGCTATAAATCCTCGGCGACATGCCTTGGGAAGTAGGCGAACCAAAGTGGGGAAACTGATAAAGCGTTCGGTATTCACCCCTTTATTTCTATTGTTTTCCGAGGAGAAACCGGTATGTCCATTAACGTGGAAGATTATTTCGCGCCCGAAACTTTTGCTAAGCTGAAAACCTTTGCTGATCAACAAGAAACGCCTTTTGTAGTAATTGATAAGCAAACTATCGCTAACGCCTATGATGAGCTGGTGGATAACTTTCCTTACGCTAAAATTTACTTTGCAGTGAAAGCGAATCCGGCGCTTGAGATTACTGATTTATTGCGTGAGAAAGGCTCAAACTTTGATATTGCCTCGATCTATGAGCTAGATAAGGTAATGTCCTGCGGCGTTAAAGCCGAAACGGTGAGTTTTGGTAATACCATCAAAAAAGCCCGCGATATTCGCTATTTTTACGATAAAGGGGTGCGCTTGTTTGCCACCGATTCAGAGGCGGATTTGCGTAACATCGCCGAGCAAGCACCGGGTTCTAAAGTGTATGTGCGTATTTTAACCGAAGGCTCAAGCTCTGCTGATTGGCCGTTGTCGCGTAAGTTTGGTTGCCAAACCGATATGGCGATGGACTTGCTGGTACTGGCCCGTGATTTAGGTTTGGTGCCCTATGGCGTGTCGTTCCATGTGGGTTCGCAGCAGCGTGAAATTGGCGTATGGGATGCAGCAATTGGTAAGGTTAAAATCATTTTTGATCGTTTGCGTGATGAAGATGGTATTCATCTAAAAATGATCAATATGGGCGGTGGTTTTCCTGCTAATTACTTAACTAAAACCCAAGACCTAAAAGCCTACGCTGAAGAAATCACCCGCTTTTTGGTCGAAGACTTTGGTGAAGAATTACCTGAAATTATTCTGGAGCCAGGCCGTTCATTGGTGGCCAATGCGGGAATTTTAGTGAGCGAAGTGGTGTTGATTTCACGTAAATCCAATACTTCTATGGAGCGCTGGGTGTTTACCGATGTGGGTAAGTTTTCTGGGCTGATTGAAACGATGGATGAGTCAATTAAGTTTCCAATTTTGACTGATAAAGACAGTGACACCAACGTAGAAGATGTAGTGATTGCGGGGCCGACCTGTGACAGCGCCGATATTATGTATGAAAACTACAAATATGGTCTGCCTTTAAGCTTACAAAGTGAAGATCGTTTATATTGGTTATCCACAGGGGCTTACACCACCAGTTATAGTGCGGTTGAGTTTAATGGTTTCCCGCCGCTGAAATCGTTCTATATTTAACCCCGACTGCGGGTTCGTTCTAATAATGCCAAGCCCTTTGCTTGGCATTATTGTTTCAGCAAATGAGCAAAAATCAGTACAAATCACGGCGATAGCGGCCTTCGGCAAGCAGGTGTTGCAAGGCGTCTTGACCTAGAGTTTCAAGCAGGGTCTGATGCACTGCTTCGCCCATGCCTTTAAGGCTACCGCAAACATAAATAGCACCGTTTTGTGCAATCCAGTGCTTAACTTGCTCAGCCTGTTGCTGCAAGCGGTGCTGTACATAGTGCGGTTGCTTAGGGCAGCGCGAGTAAGTTAAATCAAGCTGTTGCAATAAGCCTGAGCTTTGCGACTGTTGAAGCTCAGCAATTAATGGCTGATCGTTGTGTGGATCACGCTCACCGTAAATTAGCCAGTTCTGAGTGGTTGTGGGGCGCTGCTGTAAATGTCCCCGTAATCCTGCTAGCCCACTGCCCGCACCGATCAGTAACAGTGGTGTTGAATCATCTGGGCCATGGAAGTTTTGGTTGCTGACTAGCTCGGCATCAATGCGGTCGCCCAGTTGCAGTGAGTGACATAACCAACCAGAGCACAGGCCAAACTCTGGGCCTTGGGCAGTGTGATGCTCGGCCAGCCGTACAATTAGATCCAGGCTGCCAGATTGCTGAATAGAGGCTAATGAATATTCGCGTGGCTTATGCTGTGTATCATTCCATGGATACAGTTTAACTAAATCGCCTGCTTGCCAGTGTGCAGTTTTGGGCAGGCTAAATTGCAGGTAAAATAATCCGGCGTGTGGGCTTTGTGGATTAAGGCGGGTACGTTTAACCAGCATCAGTGGATAACTGGGCGTTGGCGCTGGCTGGCTAAATTCAAGGCTAAAGTGTTGGTTTAAGGTCGATTGCCAGCGGGTTAAATCAGTAGGGTGTAAGCAATCTAGGGTATGTAATGCTACTTGAGGTTGTGCACCTAAGCGTTGCAGTTGCTGATCTAATTGCTGGGCAAAACCACAAAACTGTTGATAACTGCTATCACCTAAGCCTAACAGCCAGTAATTGACGCAGGATAAGTCTAAGTGGCTGCGCCTGAGTTGCTGATAAAAAGCTTGGGCATTATCTGGCGGTTCCCCTTCACCATAGGTACTGACGATAAAAATCACTTGGGTTAAGCCGTGGAGCCGCTCTGGGGTTAGTTGCTTTAGGGCGATGGCTTGGGCACTGAGATGTGACTGCTTAAACGCAGCCAGTAATTGTTCGGCTTGTTTTTGTGCCTGACCCGACTGGCTAGCCCAAGCAATAACTATCGAGTCCTCAGCAGTTAGCTTGGGCTGCGCAGCGCGGCGCTGTCGAGCCTGCCACAGTAACGCGCCACACCCCGCAAGGTAACTGAAGGTTAACCCTGCGGCGAGCAATTGGCGGCTTGTGTTTTGAACCAGCTCGAACATATCGCTTAGGGCGCTAACACTTCAAAGGTAGCACTGTAGCTCGCGCGGCGTTTTTGGGCCGGTGAGTCTTTGAGTTGTGGCTGCGTTTCGGCTACGGCTTCTAACCAATACATGCCAGGACCTTGCCAGTCGATGCTGATTTTGCCGTCTTGATCAGTTTTTAAGGTTAAATCATTGAGCTCATCGCGGTAACGATTGCCGCCTGGCACTACAGAAACCTCTAAGTTAGCTGCTGGCTGACCGTCTAATAAAAACTGAAACACAGCCGCTTCATCGGCTACCAAGTCATTGGGGTGAGTCTCTGGAACTAATTCTAAGCCTTGCTTGCTTGGTTTTAGCACTTCGTCAGTTGGGTTGCCTGAAGTGACAAACACTTCCATACGGCTTGCGGTTTCAGTGACCTGTAGTTTGTCAGCTGTTGGGTTCACCTGTTGGGCAAAGTCTGCCGCTTTACCTGACCAGCGCTGCATTTTTCCATCTTGCTCAAAGCGGGCGAATAAGCCTTGGTTAACGATAGCCAGTTTCCACGTCCCTTTTTGATCCAACTGCACATCAAAGGTGCTGCGGTAGCGGCCCGTGTTGCCGTATAGAGGTTCGGCTTTACTGCCATCGGGGCGAATAATTTCTAAGTTGGCGCGAGGACGAGCGGGCG
Source organism: Thiopseudomonas alkaliphila (assembly GCF_001267175.1). Classification (NCBI taxonomy): domain Bacteria; kingdom Pseudomonadati; phylum Pseudomonadota; class Gammaproteobacteria; order Pseudomonadales; family Pseudomonadaceae; genus Thiopseudomonas; species Thiopseudomonas alkaliphila. The sequence continues at coordinate 2,002,234 of NZ_CP012358.1, forward strand.
CTGGTTTTGCATCTTTTTTCTCGGCTGCGGCTTTTTGATTGGGTAGCACAAGTGGCTCGCCAACACCTTCAATTTGCAGTGGAAAATGCTCAAAGTAGAACAAATCATTAGAAACAGCGGCATCCACGGTAATCCAAGGCTCTTCACCCGACAGCACCGTCGCTGAAGGTAACATCCAAGCGCGGTGGGCTTGGGCGCTTAGGGGGAGACAAACGGCTAATGCTAAAGCGGTCCACTTAACGACAGGTTTCATAGGTGCTCCTTACGAGACAGAGAGAAATAACTTAAGGGGTTAGGGTGAGATTAATCTTGCCCAACTCGCTGTTGCCTTGAGTGCTGAGCATTTCACTGGCTTTTGGCGGCCAGTTAAAAGAGATTTTAAGTAGCTCACGGCCACCAACTTCTCGGGCAGCTTCAACAATTAATTGATACTCGCCTGCTTCAAGTTGCTTAAGGGCTTGATGATCGTGTTTAAAGTTAAGGGTATGCGTGCCTACAGGGCGAGTTGCTGCGCTGACACCATCAACAGGAAACTCAAGGCTGCGGCCACTTTTACGCCACCACTGGCGCATATCCTTTAGCCATTTTTCGCCTTCGTTGTCTTTCATCTTTAGGTCATACCAGACGTTGAGGTCGGCAACGTGTTTATTGTTTTGCTCAATCCATAACGCAACATAGGGACGGTGGTATTCAGCAACGTCTAATTGGGGTACTTCAACATCAATTGAGATTTCAGCCGCAGTAGCTGAAAAACTGAGACTTAGGGCGCTCAGTGTTAGCATTTTTTTAAGCATAACAACTGTCCTTAGGTAAATGCTGCCTCAGTGAATAAACAGCAGCATGATGAGTAACGGCAGTAATAAGCCGGCGAGGGTAATGGGCCAGGTGGTTGGGCGTGATTTAGCTTGGTGCTGCAGCAGCCACAAGCCGGTTAGGCTAAACACCACACAAATCCCAGCAAAAATATCAATAAACCACGACCATAATTCGCCCGAATTGCGGCCTTTGTGCAGGTCATTAAAGTAGGCAATCCAGCCTCGATCAGTAGATTCATACAGCAGCTCGCCGCTGTCTAAATCTAAACTCAGCCAACCATCACCGCCGGGGCGTGGTTGGGCTAAATACAGTTCATCTTCCGACCATTCTGGGTCTTGCCAAGCAAGGCCGCGGGGTACTTGTTGCTCAATCCATTGCTTAATGGCTGGTGTGAGTTGTTGATTAGCCGCAGATTTTTGCAGTTGCTTGAGTAGCGGCTTTGGCAACTCGGCCTCTACCGTGATCGTTTGGGGCTTCGCTTCGATGCTGCCGGCGTGATTTAGCGTAATGCCGGTGATGGCAAATAACAGCATCCCAGCTAAGCACAGCGCCGAGCTGATCCAGTGCCATTGGCGCAGTGTGCCGAGTGAAAACTGTTTAATAGCGTATTTAGACATAGGGCAAGTAATCACTGCCGCTTAGTTAAGCGGCAGTGAGGATTGGCTTAGAAGTTATAAGTAGCTGATAACCATAAGCGGCGACGCTCTTGGTTATTGTTGTACTTATTGTCGTAGGCAACTTTTCCAGACGAATCTGTATACGATTTATACTTAATGAAGTCTTTATCTAATAAGTTATAGATAGTGGCGTTAAGTACAAGGTTATCTGTTGCTTGGTAGCTGCCGCCTAAGTGGAATAAAGTGTAGGCCTTGTAATCACCAAATGCGTTATAAGCAAAGTCTTCACTTGCATCAGTACGGCGATAGCGCTCACTCCGGTATTCGGTTTTAAGCCAAGTATTCAACCGATCAGTGGTTTGCCAATTGAGTCCAGCGTTAAACATATGGCGTGGAGTATTGGTGAGTGGCCAGCCTTTGTTAGCCCCACTTTTTTGCTCAGTGCGGGTATAGGTATAGTTAGCGTTGAGACTCCAGTCATCAGTAAAGTGATAGGTACCAGCAACTTCGTAACCTTGAGTAACTGCCTCATCTACGTTAATTGCTTTACTGAAGGTTGGGGCTACTTGTTCCCAGCCAGCGCCAATATCTACACAGCTTGCACTATTGGTTACCCGACAGTTATCAACTGTGGTGGTAGCAAGTTTATCTTTAAATTTGTTGTGGAATAGGGTGAAGTTACCGTTGAAGTTATCTAGGTTATCGAAATAGAAACCTAACTCAGTGCTGACGGTTGTTTCTGGTTTTAGATCTGGGTTACCAATTAATGGAAGTTTTCCTTGTCGACCAAAGCCATTAATACCATCAGCGAGCTGCTGTAACTCAGGGGCTTTAAAACCTTTACTGACGCCACCTTTTACTGTCCAGTTATCATTAGCATTCCAAACCAAGTAGGCGCGTGGGCTGTACTCAGTGCCAAATTTGTCATGGTGGTCACGACGTAGGCCTAAAGTTAATGAGAAGTCATCATGGAAGCGCCATTCATCTTCAATGAACAGGGCATTCATGCGGTGTTTAAATTTGTCGAGCACTACACCATCGGTTAGTTCTGCTTTATAAAGCTGTCCACCTACGCTCATAAAGTGGTCGCCTAAAGAGAACATAAACTTAGTGTCAAAAATAGTGTTTTCAGACTCTAGTTTGCGCTTTCCACCTGGGGTAATACCTGGCGTGGTCATAGCTGACGGATTTAATCTGCCATGGGTTTCAGTGGTGTTACGCATAATGCTAGATTCCAAGGTACCTAGAGCATAACGGCCGGTATGGAACAAGGTGTATTGTTCGCGATCGTAGCGCTGCTCATCTTCATAACCACCGGCAGCCCCTAAAGTACCTAGTTGGCCTTTTTTATTGTCGTAAGTTTGCTTATTAACTTCGTATTCAAAACCAAGGTCATTATCTTCATTGGGGGTGAAGACGAGACGAGTACCTAAGTTATAAATATCGGATTTTACGGGGTTGCGGCCCATACTTGGGTTTACACTTTCACCGCTAGCATTGTCGTATTTAATTTTAGATTTATCGCGTTCAAAATAGCTACCGCGTAGGGTTAAACCTAACGTGTCTTCAATAATTGGTCCGCTTAAATAAGCATTGGTGGCGCGACTATTGCCATATTGGCTTTTTTCTTGAAGAGTGGTTTCAGCAGTAATGGAGCCGCCCCATTCAGTATTTACTTTGCGGGTAATGATGTTAATCACACCACCCATGGCGTCGGAGCCATATAACGTGGCCATCGGTCCGCGAATAACTTCAATCCGTTCAATCGCGGAAACAGGAGGCATAAAGCTAGTGGAGGTTTCGCCAAAACCATTAGGGGTAACATTACCAGCAGCATTTTGACGACGGCCATCAATCAAAATTAGGGTGTACTTACTTTCCATGCCGCGCATGCTGATGTTGAGACCGCCTGTTTTTCCTGCGCTGCCCCCTACATCCACACCTTCTACATCTGATAGCGCATCAGCGATACTTGTTATGCGCTTTTTTTCAAGCTCTTCTCGGCTAATGACAGAAATACTTGCCGGTGCATCGGTGATTTTTTGTTCAAATCCTGACGCACTAACAACAACATTACCAAAATCAATGGTTTCATTAGCAAGCGCTACTGAAGATACCGCAAAAACAGAACACGCCAACAGAGAGCGTGAAAAAGGAATGTGCATGGCAGCCTCCACCTAGTTATAGTGGCGCACATGCTAATCATTCTCAGTAGCTAAGTAAAGGCAAATGAGAGTAATTGTCGTTTGCCGTCTCATTTGCCTATTAGGGCGAATGCCAGAGAAGGTTATTGCACTTCAATCACACCATCGGCAGACAGCGTTACTTGGGCATTGCCGCCTTCTACTTGAGGAATATCAGCCGACTCGCTCATGGCATATTTAGCACTGGCAGCGCGCATATACATGGGCGGCGTTGGAAAGTTACTGGTGTTCAAGTTTAAGTTCACCACTTTATAAGACTTGCCACCCAATGCATCGGTGGCAATTTTGGCCCGAGATTTAAACGCACTAATCGCTTCGGCTAGTAATTTATCCTCGTGTTCGCGGCGGGTTTCTGGGGCAATTGCAAACTGCATACCACCCATTTTTAACTCTTTTAACAGCTCACCAGTGAGTTGCGAGAGGGCTGTGAAGTCTTTACTTTCTAAACGAACTTCACCGCGTTCTTGCCAAGCGGTAATTTCTTGATTCTTTTCACCGTAAACTGGGTAACTATTACGATTACCCATACTGATCTTAATGCCTTCTACTTTACGAGCACTGGTCACTGCTTGGTTTAATTGTGCGGTGACTTTTTCGGCAATAACGTTTGGCTCTGCGCCACGTTCCTCGCTATATAGGGTGACCGACATCAGATCGTGGGGCACCTCGGTGCTGGCTTCAGCCCGCAGTGAAATCTGATTAAAGCGTGGCTCGGCCGCTTGGGCGGAATTTAGCAATAAACTGCCCGCCACTAACAGCGGGGTTAAAAATAACGGCTTAAGCACAGAAGACATAGGTAAACTCCAAAATTAATCAGCCCAATGACTGTTAAACTACAGGTTGAGTTCCATAGTAAGCCAAGCCGCTACTGTACTGGCTAGCTTTTTGTAAGGATAAATTTAAGGAAAACTATGCTTGCCCCTGCCCAACTGTTTTCTGCTAGCCAGCAAAATTTATGGCGCTTAGCGATTATTCGCATGGTGGTGTTGGTCGCCCAAGGCGCTACCTTATGGATTGCCTACGCCTCGGAGTTAATTCATTTAGATTGGATGCAGCTAATAGGGTTGTTGGTACTGTCGTTTATTGCCATTTTGCTCACGCTATTACGGTTGCGTTTGTCATGGCCGGTGACGGAGTTTGAGTTTGCCGTGCAACTGGGTTTCGATATTTTTATCCATAGTGCCTTGCTGTATTACACCGGTGGGTCAACCAATCCCTTTGTGGCCTATTATTTAGTGCCGCTAACCATTGCTGCTGCGACCTTATCTTGGATGTACTCGCTTATTTTGGGCGGCTTAGCGTTAACCGGTTATACCGCGCTATTAATTTGGTTTCATCCATTACACATGGTGGGTGAAAAGTACGGCATTAATCTGATTTCTTTGCACCTGTTTGGTATGTGGCTGAATTTTGCGTTATCGGCGGTTTTTATTATCTTTTTTGTGGTGAAGATGGCTGGCGCGGTGCGCAATCAAGATTTATTGCAAGCGGTGCGTCGTGAAGAAGCCATGCGCGATCAGCAGTTGTTGGCGGTAGCTACCCAAGCGGCAGGTGCTGCGCATGAATTAGGTACTCCGTTATCGACCATGAGTGTGTTGCTGGCAGAGCTGGAACAAAGCTATCGCGCGGATCGTTTGTTACATGAAGACGTTAAGTTATTACAGGGCCAAGTTAAGTTATGCCGCGAAACCTTACAGCAATTGGTGCGGGCCTCAGAAGCGGATCGCAATCATAAAGCCGAGTGGCAGCCGATTACCCAGTGGATGAAAAAATCCTTAGATCGCTGGCATCTGATGCGCCCTGAGGCTACTTACAGTTATCAAGTGTTAAGCCGTGAGAATGAGCCAAGTAAACAGATTCCAGCGGATGTGACGCAAGCACTATTAAATGTACTGAATAATGCTGCAGATGCTTGTCCAGATAATTTGATTATTACCCTGGAGTGGAGCCGAGAATGGATCAGCGTCAAGATTAAAGATCATGGCAGCGGAGTGCCCTTAGCCATTGCTGAGCAACTGGGTAAACCCTTTATTACCACCAAGGGCAAAGGCTTTGGTTTGGGCTTGTTTTTAACTCAAGCCAGCGTCAACCGAGCAGGGGGCACGGTAAAGCTTTATAATCATGCAACGGGCGGGACTTTAGCCGAGTTGCGCTTACCTTGCGCTTAAGCATGTCGATAATTAATCGCCCGCTCGAATAGGAGTACGCAATGACTGATGACGCTATATTTGATAGCACCGAGCAGCCCCATTTACTGCTAGTAGATGATGATGAAACCTTTACCCATGTTATGGCTCGTGCAATGACGCGCCGTGGCTTGCGGGTATCGGTGGCAGCCAATGCCGATGACGGTTTACAGATCGCGAAACAGGATTTGCCTAATCTAGCGGTGCTTGATCTGAAAATGGAGGGTGATTCTGGCTTGGTCTTGCTGCCAAAATTACTCGAGTTAGATGCTGAAATGCGTGTGCTGATTTTAACCGGTTACTCCAGCATTGCTACGGCAGTCGAGGCGATTAAGCGCGGGGCCTGTAATTACCTGTGTAAGCCAGCCGATGCTAATGATGTATTGGCTGCCTTGCTATCAGATAAAGCCGATGTGGAAACCTTGGTTCCAGAAAATCCTATGTCAGTGGATCGTATCCAATGGGAGCATATTCAGCGGGTATTGGCCGAACATGATGGCAATATTTCCGCCACGGCACGGGCTCTGGGTATGCATCGCCGGACTTTGCAGCGGAAGTTACAAAAACGTCCGGTGCAGCGCTAAATGATGAATCGCACACTGTATAGCATCTTGCTGTATCTGGCCGTGCCTTTTATTTGGTTGCGCTTGCAGTTTCGTGCGCGCCAAGCACCGGCCTATAGGCAGCGGATTGCCGAGCGTTTTGCATTAAAAAAGTTAGCCTTTAAGCCTGGTGGTATTTGGTTGCATGCGGTGTCAGTGGGTGAAAGCATTGCCGCAGCACCGGTAATTAAGCAGCTGCAGCAGTTATATCCGCAGTTACCGATCACCTTAACCTGCATGACGCCTACCGGTTCTGAACGGATTCAAGCCTTGTTTGGTGATTCGGTGCAGCACTGTTACTTACCTTACGATTTGCCCTGTGCGGCGAAACGCTTTTTAAATCAAGTGCAGCCTAAACTGGCCATTGTGATGGAAACCGAGCTATGGCCTAACCATATTCATCAGTGTTATTTGCGCTCCATACCTGTGGTATTGGCCAATGCGCGTTTATCTGAGCGCTCAGCTAAAGGTTACGCCAAGTTTCAGCGCTTAACTGCACCTATGCTGGCTGAACTATCTGGAATTGCGGTGCAAAGCCAAGCGGAGGCGAAGCGCTTTTTACAATTGGGTGCGCAACCCGCCGCGGTGCAGGTGACCGGATCAATTAAGTTTGATTTAAACCTAGCTCCTGAATTACTGCAATCGGCGGCACAGTTAGCGGATATATGGCACTTAGCATCACGTTTTGTCTGGGTTGCAGGAAGCACCCATGCCGGTGAGGATGAGCTAATTTTACAGGCCCATCAGCAGTTGTTGCAGCAAGTGCCTGAAGCCTTGTTGATTTTAGTCCCACGTCATCCAGAGCGTTTTAATCAGGTGGCGCAGCTGATAGAACAGCAGGGGCTGCGCAGTATGCGGCGTTCGCAGCAGCGTCCATTACAGATGGCGGATCAAGTGTTGCTAGGCGATAGCATGGGCGAGCTGATGCTGTGGTATGCCGTGGCCGATGCCGCCTTTGTTGGCGGAACCTGGGTGGACAATGGCGGGCATAATTTTTTAGAGCCTGCAGCACTGGCTAAACCCATTGCAGCTGGCCCTTCGCGCTTTAACTTCTTAGAGATTGCCGAGCAATTGCAGCAGGCGGGCGCCTTAACTTTAGTGAGCACGCCAAGTGCGCTGGCTGAACAACTGCTGGGTTGGCAACAGTCCGAGGCGTTGTGTCAGCAACAAGGGCAGGCTGGAATTAAGGTGTTGCAACAAAACCAAGGGGCTTTGGCGCAATTAATCGGGCTGCTTAAACAACAGTTAGAGAAAACCAAGTAGCAGCAGCTAGAACTACCGATTGTTTTTCCCAGCGCATATCGTTGGGCTAGCACTTCGGGTTAAACTGCAGGCTAAGTCATTCATGTAAAAGGATTGAAACTATGAAATTTTTAGTGGTGTTGATTGCCTTAGCAGCGCTTGTGTTTTATCTGTATAACCGCGTAGTTACCTTGCGTGAAGCGGTGATTTCCAGTGAAACTGCGATTTCAGTGCAGTTGGATCGACGGGGTAAGGTGTTTGATAGTTTGCTGGCTACGGTAAAAAAATACTTAAGTCATGAGTCTGAAGTTTTTACTAAAATTACCGAACTACGTGCTCAAGCTCAGTCAACTAATCCAAGCGAAGCCAAAGCCGCCGAGCAAGAGTTATCTAAAGTGGTCTCTAGTGGGGCGATTAATGTCGCGGTGGAAAACTACCCCGAATTAAAGTCAGCAGAGATTATGACTAATCTGCAAGAAGAAATTGTTTCTACCGAGAACAAACTGTCTTTTGCGAAAACAGGCTATAACAACTCGTTAGAAAAGTTCCGCGCTTACATTGCTTCGTTTCCGGCTTTATTTATTATGAAGTTTTTTCCTTCACTTAACCTAGATAAAGATTACTGGCGTTTAGATGAAACTGCGATTAAACAAGAGGAAGAGCGCCGTATCAGCTTTGATTAATCCTGTACTTAATAATGCTCTGAGTCACTGCTAACAAGGGCTCAGGGCCAAAGGAGTTAGTCATGGATTTTCGTGAAATTATTCGTCGTAATAACCAACGCACTAAATTAGTTATTGTTAGCTATATGCTGATTATGACGCTGGTGGGGCTGTTGGTAGATACGGTATTAAATGCTAACCCTTATTGGGGATTAGCGGAAAACCTATGGGCTTTTGCTAGTTTTCAACAAATGCCTTACGCCACCTTGTTGATTTTAGCGCTGACAGTACTCGGGATTATCGCCATTCATTTTTGGGGGCATAAGATGATGCTCACCGGGATGAATGCCAGAGAAATTTCACCTGCTGCAGAGTTATCTCGTGGCGAGCGGCAGCTATTAAATATCGTTGAAGAACTTAGCCTGGCCGCGACGTTAGGCTATATTCCCAAGCTCTATATTCTAGCCACCCCTGAACCCAATGCCTTTGCGGCCGGATGGTCATCGAAAAACGCGATTCTCGGGGTTACCCAGGGCTTACTGGATCAGTTAAATCGACAAGAAGTACAGGCAGTAATGGCCCATGAAGTGGGGCATATTGTGCATGGCGACTCAAAACTTACGTTGTATGTGGGTATTTTAGCTAACGTTATTTTGACGATTACTAACATCTTTAGTCAGCTGTTTTTTGTTGCCCGTGGTGAGCGTAATCAGGCGGCGAATAAAGCGCGGATGATTTTAATGCTGCTTAACTTGGTCTTGCCGGTGATTACCCAGGTGTTATATCTATATTTGTCACGGACTCGCGAGTACATGGCGGATGCGGCAGCGGTGCAGCTCACCCAAGATAATCAAGCGATGATCAGCGCCTTGCGTAAAATTTCTGGCCAACATCAGCAGCACCAGTATGAGCACGAAAGCACTGGGCAAGCCTATCGCAGTGCAGCCTATATTTATAACAAAGGGGATTCGTTATTTTCCACGCATCCCAGTATTGAAAACCGAATTGCCGCTTTAGAAGGCCGACGGCCGCAATAGTCCACGAGTTAAATAAGGAGTCACTATGCGTTTGCGTTTAATTTTACTCGGTGGCGGTAATGCGCTGGGTAAGGCCTTAATGCATTTAGGGGCGGAAGATGATATTGCCTTTGTGGCTCCGATAGCGCCAGAGGGCGACTGGTGTGCGCAAAGCTTGCAGGCGCTATTTGCTGAAGTACAGCCTGATTTAGTGCTGAATTTGGCGTATTACTACGACTGGTTTCAGGCGGGTGCGGTTAACCCTGCAACTTTTCCACCGCAACAGCAGGTGCTGCGCTTACTGGCTGAGCGCTGTGCAAAGGATCAGGTGACCTTAATTCAACCCTCCAGCTACCGCGTGTTTGATGGCGCGAAGGCTACAGCCTATTCAGAAAAAGAAGATTGCCAGCCGTTAAGTCCCCGTGGTCAAGCTTTGATGCGTATGGAGCAGGTGGTTCGTGAAACCTGCGAACAGCATATTATTCTGCGCTTGGGCTGGGTGCTTGATGATAATCCTCAAGGCTTATTAGGCCGTGTGTTACAGCGTGCGCAAGATCACCAACTGATTGAAATGGCCGATGACCGCCGTGGTAATCCAACGCCGATTGCTGATGTGGCTCGGGTCTTGATGGCGATCTTAAAGCAGTTAGATTGTGGCGCGGCACTGTGGGGGACTTATCACTATGGTGGGCAAGAGGCAGCGACCAGCTTAGCGGTGGGCAAAGCTATTTTAGCTGAGGCTAAACAATGGCGACCCCAACTCTCCGAAGAGGTTATTGCCCAGCCCCACGCGTATTTCTCCGACGCCACAATTGAGCCGCAGCATGGTGTGTTAGATAACCGTAAAATTACTTATACCTTCGGCATTAAGCCACGCGCTTGGCGGGCAGGCTTAGCTGAACTTTTGGATAGCTATTATCGTAATGTCTAAATTAACTATTTTGGTCACCGGTGGGGCCGGCTTTATTGGCTCGCATTTAGTGGATAGCCTCTTAGCTCAAGGGCATCAGGTACGGGTGTTGGATAACTTTTCAACGGGTAAGTTAAGTAACTTACCGCGTAGCGAGCGCTTAACGGTTATTGAAGGTGATATTGCTGATGCAGAGCTAGTAGCGAGCTGTGTTGCAGGCTGTGATGCCGTGGCGCATTTGGCGGCGGTGGCTTCGGTGCAGGCGTCGGTTGAACAGCCTTTAGCCACTCATCAAAGTAATTTTATTGGTACCTTAAATGTCTGCGAGGCCATGCGCCAGCATCAAGTGAAGCGGGTGATATTTGCTTCTAGCGCAGCGGTATATGGTAATAACGGTGAAGGTGAGGCGATTAGCGAAAGTTTAGCCAAACAGCCCCTTACACCTTATGCCAGTGATAAATTAGCCAGTGAATATTATTTAGAGTTTTATCAGCGCGAGCACCAGCTAGAGCCGGTTATCTTTCGCTTCTTCAATATTTATGGCCCACGCCAAGATCCTTCTTCGCCTTATTCTGGAGTAATTAGCATCTTCACTGAGCGGGCTAAGCAGCAGTTGCCGATTACCGTATTTGGTGACGGCGAGCAAACCCGTGACTTTGTGTTTGTCAGTGATCTAGTGAAAATTTTGCAGGCAGCACTTGAGGTGGATGAGATCCCAAGTGGTGGGGCGATTAACGTTGGGCTAGGCGGCTCGGTGAGCCTGAATCAATTACTGCAAGGGATCGAACAGGCCTTACAACAGCCCTTGAGTGTTAGTTATGGCTCAGCTAGAGCAGGGGATATTAAGCATTCACTAGCCAATAATCAGCGCCTCCAGCATTACTTTCCACTAACCCAGCCCGTCTCAATTGAGCAAGGCTTGGCTGAGTTGTTGAAGGGCTCATAACAATTAAACTCAGCATAAAAAATAGGCGCATCATGCGCCTATTTTTAATAGCTAAGAAATTAATCTTAGAATTTGTAACCTATACCAGCCATATACACTAGAGGCTCTACGTTTACGTTAACTTTAGCACGCACACCTAAGGCGCTATTATTAACATAAGCACGGGTATCGATATCGATGTAGCGTACTTGCGCGTTTAGCATCAGATTATCAGTTAGCATGTAGTCAGCACCTAACTGTGCTGCCCAGCCCCATGTGTTTTTAACGCGGAAATTGTTAAAGCCTTTTTGTTTGGCTTCGCTAGATACTTTCTCATCAAAGAACCAAGTGTAGTTAATACCTAAACCTGCATACGGCTGGAACTTATTACCAGAGTCCATTGGGTAGAAAACAGCGCTTAAAGTAGGTGGTAAGTGTTTGAGACTACCCAGTTTGCCATTAGCAAAATCATTAGCTAAGCCTGCAGCACTTAAGTCAGTACCTTTTAGACCAACATCGTGCTTAAACGGAGTAGCAGCTAATAACTCAACGCCCCAGTGATCAGTCACCATGTAGGCAAAGTTTAAACCAAGCTGAGTATCATTATCTAAAGTGGCTTTACCACCTAAGTTAGCACCAGCTAATGCACCACGGTCTACTTTTACACCAGAGGTATTTTCTTTAGTTTGAACGGTTACTGCACCCGCACGAACGATGATGTCACCTGCCTGGTGGGCGTATGCAGCTGGGGCTGCTACTGCAAGCGCTAGTAATGAGGCTGCAAAAACGGATTTACGCATAATAAACTCCAATAAAACGAGTACAAATAACTAAATAATTACAACGTTAGTCGTATTGTGTGGCACATCTTAGCTCAATGTCTTGATCTTGCTCAAATTTTCAACAGTTAGCAGGAACTTTAAACGGGTAAGCAGAAGTTGATTTAGCTAGGTGGCGGATTCAGCTACAATAGCCAGCATCATCTTTTTCTGATCAAACATGCTGTTTGAGCTTAATTAATAGGGTGCAGCTGATCGGCTGTGCTCGTTGCTGTAGCCCTTGGAGCTAATATGTCCCGTACCAGCCTTAGTCGTTTTCTTATTGAGCAAACCCGCTCGCATCAAACCCCTGCCGAATTACGCTTTTTAATTGAAGTGGTGGCCCGCGCTTGCAAAATGATCAGTCACCAAGTTTCTAAAGGTGCCCTAGGTGGGGTGCTTGGTAGCATGGGTACGGAAAACGTACAGGGTGAAGTACAGAAGAAATTAGATGTACTGTCTAACGAAATTTTACTCGAAGCCAACGAATGGGGTGGACACTTAGCTGCCATGGCTTCTGAAGAAATGGAAAAGGCTTACCAGATTCCAGGTCAGTACCCTAAAGGTTCTTACCTATTAGTGTTTGACCCGTTAGATGGCTCAAGCAACATTGATGTTAACGTCTCAGTAGGTACTATTTTCTCCGTATTGCGCTGCCCTGATCGCAATGGTGATACCGGTGATCTTGGTGAAGATGCCTTCTTGCAAGCAGGTACTGAGCAAGTGGCTGCGGGTTATGCAATTTACGGCCCGCAAACTATGCTGATTTTAACGCTCGGCAGTGGGGTGATTGGTTTTACCCTAGACTCTGAAATGGGTTCATTTGTTTTAACCCACGAGAATATGCGCATTCCTGAAACCACCGCTGAATTTGCGATTAATATGTCAAACCAGCGTCATTGGGAAGCACCAGTGAAGCGTTATGTGGATGAAATGCTGGCAGGTGTCGAAGGTCCGCTAGAGAAAAATTACAACATGCGTTGGATTGCTTCGATGGTTGCTGATGTCCATCGCATTTTGACCCGCGGTGGAGTCTTCATGTATCCAAAAGATAATCGTGATCCAAGCATGCCTGGTAAGTTACGCTTAATGTACGAAGCCAATCCGATGTCGTTTATCGTAGAGCAAGCCGGTGGTGTTTCAACCGACGGAGTGCAGCGTATTATGGATATTCAGCCAACTTCGCTGCACCAGCGCGTACCTGTATTCCTAGGCTCTAAAGAAGAAGTTGAGCGGGTCACGGGTTATCATCACGAAGTCAAATAATCGTTTTTCGATTAAAAAGGCAGCCGTAGCGGCTGCCTTTTTTATGCATTTTTATCCGGATTCATAGGTATAAGGTTTAGCTAATGAAAGCATTGATTCAGCGTGTTAGCCGCGCCAAGGTTGAAGTAGAGCAACAGACTATCGGGCAAATTGAGCAAGGCTTATTAGTACTCGTCGGGATTGAGCCGCAGGATACGCCGGCATCTGTGGCTAAGATGCTGCATAAGTTATTGAATTACCGCGTGTTTGCTGATGCCGAGGATAAAATGAATCTATCCTTAAAAGATATTCAGGGTGGTTTATTATTGGTTTCCCAATTTACTTTGGCAGCTAATACGAAAAGTGGGCTGCGTCCTAGCTTTACTACCGCTGCGCCACCTGCCTTAGGGGAAGAGCTGTTTGATTTGTTAGTTAAGCAAGCAAAACAACAGCACGCGATAGTGCAAACCGGTCAATTTGGGGCGGATATGCAAGTTAGCTTAACCAACGATGGGCCTGTTACATTTTTACTCGAAGTGTAAGCGCTTGCTGTAATTTATTAGCGAGCAACAAAAACGCCGCTGACATTGAGCGGCGTTTTGGGTTAGCGAAGCAGTAGAGCTAGTTACCGTATACCGGTAATTTGGCGCAGATTGCTTTCACTTTTTCGCGTACTTCAGCGATCACTTGCTCGTTTTCGATATCAGCTAAAATATCGCAGATCCAAGTTGCAAGGTCACGGCACTCAGCTTCTTTGAAGCCACGGGTGGTTATTGCTGGGGTACCAATACGTAAACCAGAAGTAACGAAAGGTGAACGTGGGTCATTTGGCACGGAGTTTTTGTTAACGGTGATGTTCGCGCGGCCTAGAGCAGCATCGGCATCTTTACCGGTAATGTCTTGCTTGATCAGGGATAACAAGAACAGGTGGTTTTCAGTACCGCCAGACACCACATCAAAGCCACGCTCAACAAAAACTTGAGCCATGGTTTGTGCGTTCTTTACTACCTGCTGTTGGTAGGCTTTAAACTCAGGCTGTAATGCTTCTTTAAAGCAGATAGCTTTACCAGCAATGACGTGCTCTAACGGGCCGCCTTGGCTACCTGGGAATACCGCTGAGTTTAGTTTTTTCTCAAGCTCAGGGTTAGCTTTAGCTAAAATTAAACCGCCACGTGGACCGCGTAAGGTTTTGTGGGTAGTGGTGGTTACCACGTCCGCAAAGGGTACTGGGTTGGGGTAGATGCCAGCAGCAACTAAACCAGCAACGTGCGCCATATCGACAAACAGGTAAGCACCTACTTTGTCCGCAATTTCACGGAAGCGGGCAAAATCTAACACCTGAGAATAAGCTGAGAAACCGGCTACGATCATTTTTGGCTTATGTTCAACCGCTAAGCGCTCAACTTCGTCGTAGTCGATGAAACCTTCATCGGTGATGCCGTACTGCACCGCATTGTACAGTTTGCCTGAAGAGCTCACTGAAGCACCGTGGGTTAAGTGGCCACCGTGGGCTAAGCTCATACCTAAAATAGTATCGCCCGCTTCTAATAATGCTAGGTAAACAGCAGAGTTAGCTTGTGAGCCTGCATGGGGCTGTACGTTAGCGTAGTCGGCGCCGAATAGCTCTTTAGCGCGATCAATGGCTAATTGCTCGATCACATCAACGTGTTCACAACCGCCGTAATAGCGCTTGCCTGGATAACCTTCAGCGTACTTGTTGGTCAGCACAGAACCTTGCGCTTCCATCACTGCTGGGCTGGTGTAGTTTTCTGAAGCAATAAGCTCAATGTGCTCTTCTTGGCGTTGGGCTTCTTTCTCCATCGCCTCGAACAGTTCGGCGTCAAAACGAGCAATAGTTAAATCACGGCTGAACATAACAGTCCCCTGAGAATTAGCTGGGCGGAATAAATTTAAGCGCTGATTCTACCCTAAGTTGCTTCAAGGCGCACATGAATCAGGGTCACTTGTTGCATAAGAAAAGCTCAGTCTGGAGAAAAGCTGCTACAGAATTAAGAAACAGCGTAAAATAGCCTGATTGTTATTTGCCCAAGTGCCGAGATTCAGGTAGCTTGCCTGCAAAATCCTCAGGTTTAGCCTGAGCTTTATGGTTGTTTAATTAGCTAGGTATTTCATGTCTCAATACGTGTTTACAATGCACCGCCTAAGTAAAGTGGTGCCGCCCAAGCGCGAGATTTTAAAAGATATTTCGTTGTCCTTTTTCCCAGGGGCAAAAATTGGGGTTTTAGGTTTAAACGGTGCGGGTAAGTCTACTTTGCTGCGCATTATGGCGGGTGTGGATAAAGAGTTTGATGGCGAAGCTCGTCCGATGCCGGGAATTAAAATTGGCTACTTGCCCCAAGAACCACAGTTAGACCCAAGCAAAACCGTACGAGAAATCGTTGAAGAAGCGGTGGATGAAATTAAGCAAGCCCAGGCGCGTTTGGATGAAGTGTACGCCGCGTATGCCGAACCCGATGCGGATTTTGATGCGTTAGCCACCGAGCAAGCAAAATTAGAGGCAATTTTACAAACCGCCGATGGCCATAACCTTGAGCGCCAATTAGAAGTGGCAGCAGATGCACTCCGTTTGCCGGCATGGGACGCCAAGGTTGAGCATTTATCGGGTGGTGAGAAGCGCCGCGTTGCCCTGTGCCGTTTATTGCTATCAGCGCCTGATATGTTATTGCTGGATGAGCCAACTAACCACTTGGATGCCGACTCGGTTGCGTGGCTTGAGCGCTTCTTGCATGATTTCCAAGGCACTGTGGTGGCGATTACCCACGACCGTTATTTCTTAGATAACGTAGCTGGTTGGATTTTAGAGCTAGACCGAGGTCAGGGTATTCCATTTGAGGGTAACTATTCCCAGTGGCTTGAAGCTAAAGCTAACCGTTTAGAGCAAGAAGCGAAGCAAGAGCTAAGCCACAACAAAGCGATGAAAGCGGAGTTAGAGTGGGTACGCCAAGGGGCTAAAGGCCGCCAGTCTAAATCTAAGGCACGTTTAGCGCGTTTTGAAGAAATGCAGTCGCAAGAGTTCCAAAAGCGTAGCGAAACCAACGAGATTTATATCCCAGCGGGCCAACGCTTAGGCGATAAAGTGATTGAGTTTCATAACGTGCGCAAAGGCTTTGGCGATCGTATCCTGATTGATGATTTATCCTTTGCGGTACCTAAAGGGGCGATTGTTGGGGTAATCGGTGGTAACGGCGCTGGTAAATCGACGCTGTTTCGCATGATTATGGGCGAGCAACAGCCAGACTCCGGTGAAATTGTTATTGGTGAAACCGTTGAGTTGGCCAGTGTTGATCAGCACCGTGATCATTTAGATGGTAATAAAACGGTCTGGGAGCAAATCTCTGACGGTGCTGACATGATTAAAGTCGGTAACTATGAAGTACCTTCTCGCGGTTATGTGGGGCGCTTTAACTTTAAAGGTGCCGATCAACAAAAATTTGTCAAAGACTTATCTGGTGGTGAGCGTGGTCGCTTGCATTTGGCGTTGACCCTAAAGCAAGGCGGCAACGTATTGCTGTTGGACGAACCTTCTAACGACTTAGACGTAGAAACTTTACGCGCACTAGAAGAAGCCTTACTGGACTTTGCTGGCTCTGCGATTGTGATTTCCCACGACCGTTGGTTCTTAGACCGAATTGCAACCAATATTCTGTCCTATGAAGATGATGGCCAGGTGGTGTTCTTTGAGGGTAACTACACCGAGTTTGAAGAAGATCGTAAAAAACGTCTTGGTGATGCAGCGCTACAACCGAAGCGTGTACGTTATAAGCGTTTAGCTTAAGCTGTGCACTAGCCAAAAGCCCATCCTGAGTGATGGGCTTTTTGGTTTTGAGCATTCGAGGTTAGCTCTAGCACAAACTATTTATTCCATGCTGAGTCTGCTATAGCGTAAATTAGTCCTTTGTTTGAAAGGGCGTGAGCTACTTTCAAGCCTTTTATCCCTGCCGAGGAACCTGCGATGTCGATTCAATCTATACAATTACAAGATATGCAGTTATTTCGCCAGCAAGCCTTTATTAATGGCCAGTGGTGTGATGCACAGTCAAAACAGTTTATTGATGTACATAATCCAGCCACCCAAGAATTGCTCGGCAGTGTGCCGAAATTAGGGGCGGCAGAAACCCAGCAAGCAATTCAAGCCGCAGAGCAGGCGTTGCCAGCTTGGCGGGCGCTGACGGCCAAGCAGCGTGGAGCCTATTTACGGGCTTGGTTTGAGCTGATAATGGCCAATCAAGACGACTTGGCGCGGCTGATGACGCTCGAGCAGGGTAAGCCGTTGGCCGAAGCTAAAGGTGAAATTGCCTATGCCGCTTCTTTTATTGAGTGGTTTGCCGAAGAAGCGAAGCGAGTTTACGGTGATATTATTCCTGCACCACAAACCGATCAGCGGTTACTGGTGATTAAACAGCCTATTGGTGTGACTGCGGCCATTACGCCATGGAATTTCCCATCTGCTATGATTACCCGTAAAGCAGGGCCGGCTTTGGCTGCAGGTTGCACCATGGTGCTTAAACCTGCTTCACAAACTCCTTACTCTGCTTTAGCGTTAGCTGAGTTAGCTCAGCGTGCTGGGATTCCAAAGGGTGTGTTTAA
Source organism: Thiopseudomonas alkaliphila (assembly GCF_001267175.1). Classification (NCBI taxonomy): domain Bacteria; kingdom Pseudomonadati; phylum Pseudomonadota; class Gammaproteobacteria; order Pseudomonadales; family Pseudomonadaceae; genus Thiopseudomonas; species Thiopseudomonas alkaliphila. Next base: position 2,020,085 of record NZ_CP012358.1, read on the forward strand.
TGTGGTGACGGGCTCGGCAGGAGAAATTGGCCAGGTTTTAACCAGTAGTCCTAGTGTGCGTAAGCTATCCTTTACCGGCTCGACTGATGTTGGTCGCCAGTTAATGGCGGAATGTGCGGCTGATATTAAAAAGGTGTCACTGGAGTTAGGCGGCAATGCGCCCTTCATTGTCTTTGCTGATGCTGACATTGAGGCAGCAGTGGCGGGCGCGGTGCAATCGAAGTATCGCAATAATGGTCAAACCTGTGTTTGTACTAACCGTTTCTATATTCATGAGGCGGTATACGATGAGTTCGCTGAAAAATTTGCCAAAGCCGTCAGCCAGTTACAGGTAGGTAATGGTTTAGCTGAAGGAGTGAACTTAGGGCCACTGATTGATCAGCAAGCCGTGGCTAAAGTGCAGGAACATATTGCCGATGCGACGGCTAAGGGCGCTAAGATTGTATTAGGTGGTCAGCCCCATACGTTAGGCGGCAGTTTTTTTGCGCCAACTATTTTAACGGAAGTGCCAGCGACGGCGCTGGTAGCTAAGGATGAAACCTTCGGTCCCTTAGCGCCATTATTTCGCTTTAGTGACGAGGCTGAGGTGATTCGGGCAGCAAATGACACTGAGTTTGGCTTAGCTGCTTATTTTTATAGTCAGAATCTTAGTCAAATTATGCGAGTTGGTGAGGCGTTAGAGTACGGCATGGTAGGCGTGAATACCGGCCTCATTTCGAATGAAGTGGCTCCCTTTGGAGGAGTTAAAGCCTCTGGCTTAGGTCGTGAGGGTTCTAAATACGGTATTGAAGATTATTTAGAGATTAAGTACCTGTGCTTAAAAATCTAAAGGGCTCTGTGACTGTAAGCATCTAACAAAAAACCCAAAAAGTGCGGCTGCTTTTTGGGTTTTTCTTTGTCTACTCCACGCTAGCAAGACTTAAGGTAGTGAAACCTTGGCTAGATATTCAGCAAACGGCAGTTGTGGTTGCTGTTCGATGGCCTGTTGTTCAGCAATTGATTGACTGGCTAGTTGTTGGTAATAAGCCAGCTGCTCAGCGGTTAATGGCTTAGCGGCCAACGCTTGGGCATGGCGCAAACTTTGGGCGAGGGCAAACTCACTAAAGCTTTGCTGCTCGGCGCGCATGCTGGCCAATACTTGAGCTGAAGGCGTCAGCTCAACATTGAGCAGCTTTTGGTAGTTGCTGCTAAGTGCGTCACTGTGCTGGTTAGTGTTATAGGCTTTATCTAGCAACTCAGCCGTAGCTTGCATGCCATCAAATAGCTCTTTAGCCCAGTCTTGCAGACTAACCGAGCCTGATTTGCGGGTTAGCATCAGGCCGGGTTTACGACCTTGTTTAACCACTTGCATAAAGTTTTCCGTGCACATCGGGCACTCGCCACCTTCTAAGCGAGGGCTGTCTTGCAGGGCACAGTACAGTAAAAACACATCTAAAAATCGAGCTTGCTCTAAATCGATACCAAGCATTAAAAATGGGTTGATATCAATACAGCGTGCCTCGACATACTGAATCCCTCTGGCTTCTAAAGCCTCGACTGGGCGCTCATTACCTTGGGTAATGCGTTTGGGACGAATGATCGAGTAGTACTCATTTTCAATCTGCAAAATATTGGTATTGAGCTGGCGCCATTCACCATTGGCTTGCTCGGTGCCAAAGGCGGCGTAAGGCGGATAAGGTGTAGCCACCGCTTTGCGGATACTTTGAATATAGCTGGACAGCTCATTGTAGCAGGGAGTGAGGCTGGCCTGAGCATTACTTTGGTAGCCCAGATCACTCATGCGTAAACTGGTGGCGTAGGGCAAATACAGCGTATGCTCATCAAACCGCTTAAGGGAGTGCTGCATATGGCGCACAAAGCTGTTATCTACCGCAGGTGATGCACCAAATAAGTACATTAATAACCAGCTATAGCGGCGGAAATTACGAGTTAGCGCAATATAGCGAGCGGACTGATAATCTTGAGCGCTGCGCGGGTCTTGATCATCTTCTTGCAAGATGCCCCACAGTGAATCAGGCAAGGAGTAATTGTAGTGAATGCCCGCAATGCACTGCATGGTTTTGCCATAGCGTACGGCTAATCCTTGGCGATAGACCCATTTAAACTGGCCAATATTTGATTCGCCGTAGTAAGCCACCGGAATTTCACTTTCATCGGGCAAAACCCCTGGCATTGAAGGAGCCCAGAGCACCTCATCGGCCAGTTGTGAAATGGTAAAACGGTGAATTTCTTCTAGCTGCTCAAGGGTTTGCTGAGAGTCCGGTAAAGCGGCGGTAATAAATTCGAGTAATGGCTCGGCATAGTCGGTGGTGATTGAGCCGTGAGTCAGCGTTGCACCCAGTGCTTTAGGATGTGGTTGCTGCGATAGCTGCCCACTTTTATCGACTCGTAAACATTCACGCTCAATGCCATGTAAGCTTTGTTTGAGCTGAGCTAGGGAGTCGGGTTGGCCTAATAGGGCCAAGCGACGGTTATAAATTTCGCTCAAGTTCATTGTCCTCTTTGTTTGCACTAAGCGTTAAACTGCGAGCGCCGAAGCGACGCTCGTAAATAAAGACTCTCGTCCAAACCAAGGGTTCGTTAGTCTGAGAGCGCACTTAGAGTGCGTTATTTCTTTTTAAGCTGTTTGGCGTTGGCAAATAATGCCGCCATGCTACCTTGTTGCTGGCTGGCAGCGGTATTCTTTTTCGCCGTTGTGGCTTGCTGTGGTCGCTCGGTTCTGCGTTGGTTAGGTGCTGAACTTGCTCCTGGTTGATCGCTAAGACGCATAGACAGAGCAATACGTTTGCGCTCGATCTCTACTTCCATCACCTTCACTTGCACAATATCACCGGCTTTAACTAGGGTATGCGGATCTTTGACGAACTGCTCGGATAGGGCCGAAATATGCACTAAACCATCTTGGTGCACGCCAATATCTACAAAGGCGCCAAAGTTGGTGACGTTGGTGATTACGCCCTGCAAAATCATGCCAGGTACTAAATCTTTTAGCTCTTCAACGCCATCTTGAAACTCTGCGGTTTTAAATTCAGGGCGCGGGTCACGGCCAGGTTTATCCAGTTCGGCCAAAATATCTGTCACCGTTGGCAAGCCAAAGTGCTCATCGGTGAAGCGTTGAGGATCCAGGCTATGCAAAAATGCCGAGTCACCAATCAGTGAGCGAATATCGCGCCCAGTATCTTGGGCAATTTTCTTAACCAGAGGATAGGTTTCTGGGTGAACGCCTGAGCGATCGAGTGGATTGTTGCCGTCCATCACGCGTAGGAAGCCAGCCGATAGCTCAAAGGTTTTAGCGCCTAAACGGGGTACTTTTTTCAGCCCAGAACGATCAACAAAAGCACCATGCTCATCGCGATAGTTCACAATATTGTGGGCGAGGGTGCTGTTCAAACCAGAGACCCGCGTTAGCAGTGCCGCCGAGGCAGTGTTTACATCCACGCCTACTGAGTTTACACAGTCTTCTACGACCGCATCTAACGAGCGAGCTAATTGCACTTGGGAAACATCGTGCTGATATTGGCCAACGCCAATAGACTTGGGATCAATTTTGACTAGCTCGGCCAGAGGGTCTTGCAGGCGACGGGCAATGGACACCGCGCCGCGCAAAGAGACATCTAATTCGGGAAATTCCTTGGCTGCTAGTTCTGAGGCCGAGTACACCGAAGCACCAGCCTCACTGACGGTGATTTTTTTCATCTTCAGTTCAGGCAGCAATTTTAAAAGCTCGCCAGCCAGCTTATCGGTTTCACGGCTGGCGGTACCATTGCCAATCGCAATCAGTTCGACCGCATGTTTCTTGCACAGCTTTGAGAGTTCCGCTAAGGACTCCTGCCATTGCCGGCGTGGCTCATGGGGATAAATAGTTGTGGTAGCGAGCAGCTTACCGGTTTTATCCACTACCGCGACTTTACAGCCAGTACGAATACCTGGGTCTAGGCCTAAGGTGCAGCGTGGTCCAGCTGGGGCGGCGAGCAATAAATCATGCAGGTTGCGGGCGAATACATTAATTGCCTCGGTTTCTGCTTGTTCGCGCAACTCATTAAATAGATCGGTTTCTAGATGCGTGGCTAGCTTAATACGCCACGTCCAGCGCACCACTTCTGCCAGCCAAGCATCAGCCGGGCGCTCTTGATAGGTTATGCCAACCTGCTGAGCAACCATCACTTCACAGGGATACATAGCACCGGGCACTTCATCGGGGAGTACTAGTTTAGCGGTTAAAATCCCTTCATTTCGTCCACGGAAAACAGCTAATGCACGGTGCGATGGCACCGACTTAAAGGGCTCTTGATGACTAAAGTAATCACTAAACTTGGCTCCTTCGTGTTCTTTACCGGTAATGACGCTGGCGCTAAACAACGCTTCTTGCTGTAAAAAAGCACGTAGCTGGGCCAGCAACTCAGCGTCTTCAGCAAAGCGCTCCATTAAAATATATTTAGCCCCTTCTAGCACCGCTTTACTGTCGGCAAAACCTTGCTCTGGGTTAATAAAACTGATTGCTTGTTGTTCAGGGTCTAGGTTGGGATCGTTAAATAGCTGATCCGCTAGCTCGCCAAGGCCTGCTTCTAGAGCAATTTGGCCTTTGGTGCGGCGTTTGGGCTTATAGGGTAAATATAGGTCTTCAAGGCGAGTTTTAGTGTCAGCTGTAGTAATCGCTGTACGTAACTCGGCGGTTAATTTTCCTTGCTCTTCAATGCTGCTTAAAATACTGCTGCGTCGTTCTTCGAGCTCACGTAGATAGCGTAGCCGTTCTTCTAAGTGACGCAGCTGGGTGTCATCTAGGCTATCGGTTACTTCTTTTCGGTAACGCGCAATAAAAGGGACGGTTGAGCCTTCATCCAGTAAAGCGATAGCTGCATTCACTTGTTGCGAGCGGACACCGAGCTCTTCGGCAATGCGGGAACTGATACGATCCATGAGTTACCTAATTGTCTGGAGTATGAATTAAATGAAATGGCTAATTATAGGACAAGCGTTGGCGCAAGGCATTGGATTCCTTAGAAAACCCTTAGCAGAGTGTAAAATTTGCTAACAATGCGTACTAACCTCCCTCTGCGGCTTAGTTCATAATAAACAGCAATTAAGAGAGGATGCACTATGAATAATGAAGCCGAAAAAATTTTGATTGTGGATGATGATGCTCGTTTACGTAATTTGTTAGAGCGCTTTTTAAATGAGCAAGGCTACCGTGCTCGAGCGGTAGAAAACACTGAACAGATGAATCGCCTATTGGCCCGTGAAGTGTTCAATTTAGTGGTGTTAGATTTAATGATGCCCGGTGAAGATGGTTTAACTGCTTGCCAACGCTTACGCCAGGAAAACAACCAAATTCCAATTATTATGCTGACTGCCAAAGGTGATGAAAGTAGCCGGATTCAAGGTTTAGAAATGGGCGCAGATGATTACTTAGCCAAGCCCTTTAATCCACGTGAGTTATTGGCGCGGATTAAAGCTGTGCTGCGTCGTCAAGTGGTGGCAGTGCCTGGGGCCCCAGGCAACAGTGAGCAGGTGGTGAGCTTTGGAGATTATCAACTGCATCTGGCCACCCGTGAATTGCAAAAAGGCAGTGAACTACAAATGCTTACCACCGGTGAGTTTGCAGTGCTTAAAGCCTTGGTTGAGCATCCACGGGAGCCGTTAACTCGAGATAAGCTGATGAGTTTAGCGCGCGGCCGAGAATGGGATGCGCTTGAGCGCTCAATTGATGTTCAGGTTTCAAGATTACGGCGCATGATTGAGCCAGATCCAGCCAAGCCCCGTTATATTCAAACAGTATGGGGTGTGGGGTATGTGTTTGTGCCGGATGGGCAGAAGTAAATGCGTTTGCCTTTTTGGTTTCCACAAAGTTTCTTTGCTCGCACCTTGTGGATGGTGCTGCTTACGGTTTTATTTTCTAAAGCTTTAACCTTGGTTTATCTGATGGTTAATGAAGATGTACTGGTGGACCGTCAGTACAGCCATGGGGCAGCGCTTACCTTGCGTGCTTACTGGGCCGCAGCACCTAATGAGCGGCCGGTCATAGCTAAAGCCGCAGGGCTGCAGCGGGTACAGGAACAAGAGGTACCGCTAGGAGAAAAACACTGGCCCTATAGTGATATTTTCAGTGAGCAAATGCGCGCCGAGTTAGGTGAAGAAACCCAGGTGCGGATTCGTGCCCAAGCCCCTCCAGCGTTATGGGTGCATGCACCAGCGCTGGGCCCAGATTGGGTGCGGGTACCGCTATATCCCCATCCTTTACGTGGGCAGCGGATGTGGAATTTATTTGGCTGGTTTTTAGGTATCGGTTTGCTGTCCACAGGCGCGGCATGGATTTTTGTGCGGCATCTGAGTTTGCCATTAAAGCGGTTAGTCCATGCGACTCGGCAACTAGGACAAGGGCGCAGCGTACGTTTACCGGTGGCCCCCGAAACCGCTAGTGAAATGGCTGAGGTGTATCGAGCATTTAACCAGATGGCCGAAGACGTAGAGCAAGCGGGTCGTGAGCGCGAGCTGATGCTGGCTGGGGTTTCCCATGATTTGCGTACGCCACTGACGCGTTTGCGCCTATCGGTTGAGTTGTCTAATCAGCACTGTGAGTTTAAAGAGGACATGGTGCGGGATATTGAGGACATGGATGCCATTTTAGATCAGTTTTTAGCCTTTATTCGTGATGGCCGTGATGAACCGCTAGAAATGGGTAACTTGGTTGATCTGATTAAAGAAGTGGCAGCGACCTATAATCATACCGATGCCAGTCAAGAACCTCTGGTGCGTCTCTGTTTAGAGGAACTACCTGATGTGCCTTTGCGCCGGGTGTCGATCAAGCGATTACTGGTCAATTTAATTGAAAATGCGCTGCGTTATGGTGGCAGTGGAGTAGAGGTTGCCGCCTCCATTGAAGGCAATGAGTTAGCGCCCTATATTGCAGTCAGTGTGCTCGATCGTGGCGCTGGAATTCCAGCAGAGGAAATTGAAAGTATTTTCAATCCCTTTATTCGTGGTGATGCCGCGCGTGGTGGGCATGGCGCGGGCTTGGGTTTATCAATAGTTAAGCGCATTGCCCAGCAGCACGGCGGTTCAGTTGAACTAAACAACCGTGCAGGTGGTGGTTTAGAAGCTAAAGTCAGTCTGCCGATTGGCTTATTATTACCCCGGTCAATGGCTTAAACAGTCGGCTAGGGTAGTGCCTAGCTGTTCGATAAAGCGCACATAGCCATCAGCGGTGACAGGGATGTCAGTAGCGAGGGGATCCAGTGGCAGCAGAGTCACGGGCAGGTTGTGGGTCAGGCTAGCGGCTAGTTTTGGGGTCAGTGGTGTTTCGTAGAACAAGCAGCTGGCGCCGGCTTGTTCTAAAGTGTGGCGCGTTTGCTGTACGTGTTTAGCGCCAGCCTGTACTTCGCTGGATAGATTAAACACTGCTTGGTGCTGCAGTTGATAGCGTTGTTCAAGATAGTTGTATGCCTCGTGAAAGACAAAAAAAGGTTTAGGCTGCTGGATAGTTAAGCGCTGACTGAGCGTTTGTTCCAATTGTTGTAGCTGCTGACGGAAGCGCTCAAGATTCGCTTGATAGGTGGCAGCGTTGGTGGGATCCAGGGCGGAAAAATCATTAGCCATCCGTTCTGCAATACGCTGGGCATTGGCTGGATCTAACCAGAGGTGCGCATCTAAGCTGTGTTCATGTTCATGTTCATGTTCATGTTCATGTTCATGTTCATGTTCATGTTCATGGCTGTGTCCATCGGCAAAATGCAGCAGCTTTAACTGCGGCAGATCCTGTACTGCCACTGAGAGCTGCTGACGCTGCTTGAGTAGCTTAGGTAAAAAATTCTCTAAATCAGGGCCAATCCAATAAAAAACGTCGGCCTGTTGTAGGCGGCGCAAATCAGAAGGGCGTAAAGTAAAAGCATGGGGCGAGGCACCCGGTGGTAGCAGAACCTCTACTTGATTGGCATCGCCTTGAATAGCGGTGGCAATTAATTGTAGCGGTTTGATACTGGTTAACACCTTTACTTCAGCTTGAGCGGAAGCAGCAGTTGCGGCTAGAACCACCGCGGAAAGAAAATTGCGCAGCATGATGATGTATCTCGCTAAAGAAAAGTTATATAGTAACGTTTAGTTTTTGTGGAGTCAGCTACCAATGGAAAAAATACCTAACCATTGCAGTGAAGAGAATCATCAGCACTGTATTGATCATGCCTTAGCCCAAGCCGAGCAGCTATGTAAACAGCAAGGATTACGTTTTACCCAGTTACGGCAGCGGGTGCTGGAGCTGGTTTGGCAAAGTCATCAGCCGATGGGGGCCTATGATATTTTAGAGGTGTTGAGTACCGTGGATGGCCGCCGTGCTGCGCCGCCTACGGTATATCGAGCGTTAGACTTTTTATTGGAAAATGGCTTAATTCATCGGATCGCTTCATTAAATGCCTTTGTTGGTTGCCAGCATCCAGAAACCCCGCACCAAGGGCATTTTTTCATTTGTCAGCTGTGTAAATCAGCCTATGAATTTCCCCATGGTTTAATCGATCAAGCAATTGCGCAACAGGCGCAAAGTATTGATTTTGTAGTGCACAACCATACTGTGGAAGTAGCGGGTGAGTGTGCCCAATGTCGAGCACAGCATGCCTAAACCCTTAGTTAAGTTAGATAATATTGGTATTGAGTTTGCCGGTAAAAACACTCTAGAGCAGATCAGTCTTGAGTTATATGCCAATGAAACGCTTACGTTAGTTGGCCCAAATGGTGCTGGCAAAACCACTTTGGTAAAAATTTTATTAGGATTACTCGAGCCCAGCAGCGGTAGCATGACGCGCCAAGCAAAGTTACGTATTGGCTATATGCCGCAAAAGCTAGCGGTGCATCCGACTATGCCGTTGACCGTTGAGCGTTTTTTACGCTTGGTGCCAAATACTCGTAAGAGCGAGATTCAACAGGCCTTAGCCGAAGTGGGAGCGGAAAAAGTCTTGCATAGCCCCATTCAGCGTATTTCTGGCGGTGAGTTGCAGCGGGTGCTCTTAGCCCGTGCGCTGCTTCGCAAGCCCCAGTTACTGGTATTAGATGAGCCGGTTCAAGGGGTGGATGTGAATGGTCAGCTGGAGCTGTATAAGTTAATCGCTGACTTACGAAAGCGTTACCAATGTGGTGTATTTATGGTGTCCCATGACTTGCACTTGGTGATGGGGTCAACTGATCGGGTGATTTGCTTAAATCGCCATATTTGTTGTTCAGGACACCCTGAGCAAGTGAGCGAAGATCCAGCTTTTATTGAGCTATTTGGCCGCAAAGCTGCCAGTAACTTAGCGGTGTATCACCATGATCACGATCATGCCCACGATTTACATGGCTGCGTAGTCACGCCGCATACTTCTCATCATCAACACGGGCCCGATTGCACCCATGGCTGACTTTCTTTTATATGCACTAATTTCTGGTATCGCTTTGGCTTTAGTGGCAGGGCCTTTAGGTTCTTTTGTGGTATGGCGACGCATGGCCTATTTTGGCGATACCTTGTCTCACTCGGCATTGTTTGGGGTGGCTTTAGGCTTATTGTTAGAAATTTCACCGAGCGTAATGGTGCTAGGGGTTTGTTTATTGTTGGCTGTGTTTATGGTGATTATGCAGCAACAGCAGTCGCTAGCAGCCGATACGTTGTTGGGCATTATGGCGCATAGTAGCTTGGCCGTGGGGTTGGTGACCTTAAGTTTTATGCCCCGTGTCCGGGTAGATCTTATGGGTTATTTATTTGGCGATCTACTGGCGGTGAGTTTTAATGAAGTACTGCTCATAGTTTTGGGTAGTATTTTGGTGCTAGGACTATTGGGCTATTTTTGGCGTAACCTGCTGGCGTTAACGGTGGATGAAGAACTAGCCAAAGTTGAGGGTTTACCAGTAACCCAACTGCGCTTGGTGTTGATGTTGTTAATTGCAGTGGTGATTGCAGTGGCAATGAAGGTGGTGGGGGTGTTATTGATTACCTCGTTACTGATTATTCCCGCTGCCACCGCACAAAAGTTGGCCCGCAGCCCTGAGCAAATGGCGTTAATGGCCAGTGTAATTGGCCTGTTGTCAGTGCTTGGAGGGTTATCCATGTCGTGGCATTTAGATACTCCCGCTGGGCCTTCAATTGTGGTGTGTGCGGCATTGTGTTTTGTCTTAAGCTTACTGATTAGGTTGCGTCGCTAAGGGGAATTTTGTCTGCGGCAATTTATCCAAACCGCATGAAGGTGTAGACTGCACGGCAATTTAGTGACTCGGAAAACAACTTAATGAAACAATTCATGGTGCGCAGCATTGCGCTGAGCGGAATGTGTGTTTTTTTAATGGCTTGTCAAGGAGTGGCACAGCAGACAGCACAAGAGCAGCAAGAGATGCAGTTTGCCATCTCAGCTCAAGTGTTTGAGCAGTATTTACAGGCAGATAATTTGCCGTTTGCCGCAGAGCAGTTACATGAAATGCAATCTGCGGGATTGTCTGGTACCGCGCTTGAGTTATATCAGCAGCAGCTAGCAGAGGCGTGGTTAGCTAAAAGCAAACACGCGCTAGAGCAGCATGATATGCAACAAGCAGCAACGGCGCTGGCCAATGCCCGCAAATGGTTACCCGATGCACCCGCTTTAGCTGCTGAATTACCTGAGGCGGTGATAGAGCCTGCACCTCCTGAGCCAGTGGTACCGTCTGTTAAAGCGTTACCCAAGCCCGCTGTTAAAGCCAAGCCAGCACCTAAAGCCCAAGCACCATCGCCAGCAGAACCTACCGATGTGGTGCCTACGGCGAGCCAGCTGACGGTGGTAAAAAGCATTGCCTTACCCATGCAAGATAATCTGCGCTTGGGGAGCACCTTAGAGCAAGCGGCGAAACAAGCGATTGATGGCCGTTACCAGATCGCAGTCCAGGTGCAAGACACCAAAGAGTTTCATTGGGTGGCCGCACTACTGAATACGCGCTTTAAGCGATTATCTGCGACCTTTAATCCACAGTTGATTGAGCGAATTGCCGTGGATCAGGCGCCGTTGTTGCAGTTATTAAGTGCTGAATAATTATATATTCCAAAATCATCTTAGGCTGATACTTTAAAGTATTTATCATTCTAAGTGGTGGCGGGCATAGTGATCGACCGAGTAGGGTCGGACTCTCAACTCTATACAAGGTTTTTTGTGATTAAATTCCACGACATTACAAAGTCCTATCACGTGCATGGGCAGCTAGTTCCTGCGCTGCAAACAACGAACTTAACGGTTGCACGTGGTGAGATTTTTGGTTTGATTGGCCACTCGGGCGCTGGTAAAAGTACTTTATTACGTTTGATTAATCGCCTAGAAGAACCAAGCGGTGGCCGGATTGAAATTGATGGCACCGAAGTAACTGCTTTAAACGCAGAAGGGCTAAGAGCATTTCGTGCACAAATTGGCATGATTTTTCAGCATTTTAATTTATTGTCGTCAAAAACTGTCGCGGATAACGTGGCCATGCCACTGCGTTTGCACGGTAAGCACAGTAAAGCAGAGATTACGCGAAAGGTTGCCGAGTTATTACAGTTGGTTGGTTTAAGCGAGCATGCACACAAGTACCCTGCTCAGTTGTCGGGTGGGCAAAAGCAGCGGGTTGGGATTGCTCGGGCATTATCCACTGATCCCAAAATTTTGCTGTGTGATGAAGCAACCAGCGCCTTAGACCCACAAACCACCGGTCAGGTGTTGCAGCTATTAAGGGATATTAATCAGCAGCTTGGGCTAACTATTGTGCTGATTACCCACGAAATGGATGTGATTCGACGGGTGTGTGATCGGGTAGCAGTAATGGATGCGGGGGTGCTGGTTGAGCAGGGGAATGTGGCCGAGGTGTTTTTGCATCCGCAACATCCGACCACCCAGCGTTTTGTGCAAGAAGATGAGGACGATGATGCCTTGGATTTGCAGCAAATTCAGGGACGTATTGTACGTCTGACCTTCCTAGGCGAGTCGACTTATTCGCCGGTGCTGGGTGATGTAGCTCGCGCCACTGGAGTGAATTACAGTATTTTATCGGGCCGGATTGGCCGTATTAAAGATCAACCTTGTGGCCAGTTAATGCTGGCGCTAACAGATGGTGATGTGGAATTAGCCGAGCAGCAGTTACAGGCCGCAGGCGTAACAGTTGAGGTAGTACGCCCATGATAATGGCTGATTTTTTTAGTAACGTTGATTGGTATGAAATTTGGCAGGCTAGCCTAGATACTTTAATTATGTTGGGTGCCTCTTTGCTCTTTATTATTCCGTTGGGATTGTTCATCGGCATCGTGTTATTTTTGACTGCGCCCAATCAATTATTCGCTAATGGCAAGCTGTATGGAGTGTTATCGTTCGTGGTGAACGTAGTGCGCTCTTTGCCGTTTATTATTTTATTGATTGCGATGATTCCCTTTACCGTGATGATTACCGGTACTTCGCTAGGAGTAATGGGGGCTATTCCGCCCTTGGTAATAGGGACAACGCCGTTTTTTGCCCGCTTAGTAGAAACGGCACTGCGTGAAGTGGATAAAGGGATTATTGAGGCAACCCAAGCCATGGGTGCTACCACTCGACAGATTATCAGCAGTGCTTTATTGCCTGAGGCTTTGCCGGGAATTATTGCCGCGATTACAGTGACGGCGATTACGCTGATTTCTTACACCGCGATGGCTGGTTTAGTAGGAGCAGGTGGTCTTGGAGATTTAGCTGTACGTTATGGCTACCAACGCTTTCAGGATGATGTCATGCTGGTAACCGTGGTGTTACTGGTAGTGATTGTGCAGATTATCCAAAGTGTGGGTGATCGCTTAGTGGTTCATTTTTCGCGTAAGTAATGAGTGATTCAAGGAGAAGACAAATGAAAAAATTATGGTTAGCCATTGCTGCCGCCAGCACCTTAATCGGTTCGGCCCATGCAGCAAGCTTAACAGTAGCCGCAACACCTGTGCCCCACGCTGAGATTTTAGAGTTTGTAAAACCACAGCTAGCAAAACAAGGCATTGAGCTGGAGGTTAAGGTATTTACCGATTACGTACAGCCCAACGTTCAGGTGGCTGAAGGACGCTTAGATGCTAACTTCTTCCAGCATCAACCCTATTTAGATGAGTTTAATGCAACTAAGAAAACCAACTTAGTCAGTGTTGCAGGCATTCATATCGAGCCATTTGGCGCTTATTCAGCCAAGCTTAAATCCCTTGAAGAGCTGCCAAATAAAGCCAATGTGGTGATTCCTAATGATGCTACCAATGGTGGTCGTGCGTTATTGTTATTACAGCAAGCGGGCGTGCTTAAGCTAAAAGAAGGTGCAGGGATCACTGCCACTCCAAAAGATATCGCTGATAACCCCAAGCAAATTAAAGTGCGCGAGCTAGAAGCTGCGACCTTGCCACGGGTATTAAATCAGGTAGATGTGGCGTTGATTAATACCAACTACGCGCTAGAAGCCAAGCTTAATCCGCAAAAAGATGCGTTAGTGATTGAGGGTGCCGATTCACCTTATGTGAATATCGTGGTAACCCGTGAAGATCACACCCAAGACGATGCGATTCAGCAGCTAGTAAAAGCCTTAGAAACTGAAGAAGTGAAAAACTTTATCAATGAAAAGTATCAAGGAGCGGTGGTTCCAGTCTTTTAAGTAGGTTTTAAGCTTTTAGCTGCAGTCGTTAGGCTGCAGCTATGGGGCGGGATCCAGAGTTAAGCCGATCTACTTACCGGGTGCCGTAGATCACCATGGTTTTTCCCGCCACTTCAATCAAGCCTTGCTCTTCTAAGTTCTTTAGGACGCGGCCAACCATTTCCCTAGAGCAGCCGACAATGCGGCCAATTTCTTGGCGAGTAATTTTGATTTGCATGCCATCTGGATGAGTCATGTAGCTCTGGTTTATATAGCTAGTTTCTGTAATTTCACATTCAGAGCGTGTACGAAAACATGTGCTGCGTGCTTCTGCTGTCTCATCAAATAATGCTAACTTACCAAAAGTAATCTTTATTTAGGTAGGCAATAATAGCTTCTTTGGCATCATAAAAACCTAAATTGATCAGAGAGCGATTCGCACTTGCCTTAATTTTTAACTGGCTCAGTATAGCGTTTTAAAAAAAATCTGCAGCTAGGTTAAACTGATTTTTTCTTAGGAGTTAGGTAATAATGCAAGCAACAGTTAAGTGGGTAGATGGCGTACAGTTTGTGGCTGAGAGTGGCAGTGGTCATGCCGTTGTTATGGATGGTCCACCAGAGTTTGGTGGACGTAATATGGGCGTGCGACCAATGGAAATGGTGCTAATGGGGTTAGGTGGTTGCAGCAGCTTTGATGTGATTAATATTTTGCAGAAATCACGCCAGCAGGTAGTAAGCTGTGAAGCTCAGTTACAAGCTGAACGGGCAGAAACCGAGCCTAAAGTTTTTACTAAGATCAATTTACACTTTGTGGTTAAAGGCCATGAGCTGAAACCCAGTGTGGTACAGCGTGCGGTTGATTTATCGGCAGAAAAATACTGTTCAGCTTCGATTATGCTCAGTAATGGTGGCGTGGAAATTACCCATTCGCTAGAGATTTTAGCAGCCGATGCTTGAACGAATGAAATAGATAGCTAACTGCGGGTGAGTTTTGCATAATACCCGCCTTTTTAAGTGAGGCTCTAGGGCCTACAGAACAAAACCATAATCGCATAGCGAAGAGGTGAAACACGCCCTACGCAGCTCATTAGTGATCACAATGAGCTGACAGGCATACATTGATAACGCGGCTAGCCGCATTTCTTAAGAGTAGTGACCAGTGACTAGTAAACTTCGGCTGCATGGGTTTAATAACCTAACCAAAACCCTAAGCTTTAATATCTATGATATTAGCTATGCTCAAACCACGGACGATCAGCAAGCCTATGTGGCTTATATTAATCGCGAATACGACGCGGAACGCTTAACGCAAATTTTGACCGATGTGGTGGATATTATTGGCGCTAATATTCTTAATATTGCCCGCCAAGATTATGAACCCCAGGGTGCCAGTGTCACCATTTTGATTTCTGAGCAGCCAGTTGAGCCAACAGCAAGCCAAATTGAAGAGTCGCCAGGTCCATTGCCGGAAACTGTGCTGGCCCACTTAGATAAAAGCCATATCACTGTGCATACCTACCCAGAAGTGCACCCGGTAGATGGTATTGCTACGTTCCGAGTGGATATTGATGTATCGACTTGCGGTGTGATCTCGCCACTGAAAGCGCTGAACTATCTCATCCATCAGTTTGATTCTGATATTGTCACTGTTGACTATCGCGTGCGTGGTTTTACTCGTGATGTTGAGGGACGTAAGCACTTTATTGATCACGAAATTAACTCGATTCAGAACTACTTAACAGACGTTACCCGCGCTGACTACCAAATGACAGACGTGAACGTTTATCAAGAAAACCTGTTTCACACTAAAATGCTGTTGAAAAACTTTGAGCTAGATGACTATTTATTTGGTGATGCCAGTCGCAATCTATCTTATGAGCAGCGTCGTGACGTTGAGCAGCGCTTACGCCATGAAATGCTAGAGATTTTCTACGGCCGTAATATGCCTTACTAAGTAAGCGTTATATTGCATTACGTAAAAAGCACGCCAAAGCGTGCTTTTTGTGTTTTTAGACTAGGACTAAATACGGTAAGTAGCTTTAGTCATCACTTTAGCAATTTGGCTCATACCCCATTTCACCGGAGTTGGGAAACGAATTCCGCCAGCAGCTAAAGCGCCGGTAGCATGTTCTTCTTCATCGGTACGCATTTGCTCTAAAATTGCGCGGCTTTTTTGATCTTCAGGGGCCAACTGAGTCAGGTGATCATCTAAATGCTTACAGACTTGCTCTTCAGTGGCAGCAACAAAACCTAAGCTGATACGATCGCTAATTAAACCAGCCCCAGCGCCAATACCAAAAGATAAACCATAAAATAGAGGATTCAATACACTGGTATGCCCCCCCAGTTGATGGATACGCTCCTCACACCAGACTAGGTGATCAATTTCTTCATCAGCCGCGCGCTCCATGGCTGAGCGTATTTCTGGCAAGCGTGCAGTCAAAGCTTGGCCTTGGTACAGGCCTTGAGCGCAGACTTCGCCGGTGTGATTAATGCGCATTAGACCTAAGGTATGGCGCCGCTTTGATTCGGTTAGCTCAGCTTCTTGAGCTAAATGGGCGGGCGAAGGGCGGGTTGAGGTGTTGCTTTGCGGAAGCAAGGTCTTTAAGGCAGCATCCGCCTGCAGTAGCAAGCGATCGAAAGGTGAATAGTGACGTTGATTAGCCATGCTGAACTCCGAAAAAGTGAAGGCTGCCCATAAGCAAATAGAGGCAGCCAGTATACTAGCCTGGAGGCCACTCCAATTGACGCTGACCAAGTACATGTAAATGAATATGGTACACTGTTTGGCCGCCATGCTCATTGCAGTTCATCACCACGCGATAGCCTGCATCACAGCCAAGTTCATTAGCTAAACGCTGGGCGGTATATAAAATATGCCCTGCCAGTTCACGGTCGGCTTCGGTTAAGTCATTGAGAGTGGTGATATGTTTTTTAGGAATCACTAAAAAATGCACCGGAGCTTGCGGCGCTATGTCATGAAAAGCGTACACTAATTCATCTTCGTAAATTTTATTGGAGGGAATATCGCCTTCAATAATCTTACAAAACAAACAATCCATCTGCAGATTCCTCTTTGTTTTATTTTTTGATAAGTGAGTTTAGCGATGCCTAGGCATGAGAGCCAGCGTTAATTTATGGGGCATGCTAGTAATGATTGCACTTAGCCTCAGCGGTTTGAATAGCAGTATAAGGGTTAGAGTTGAGTATAAAAATGAAAGGTGTGGAAGGCTTACATAGTTAGCATCTTTTGAAACGATGTTATGACGCGAATTAAAGCGTCATAACATCGATAGAGCGCTTAAAAAGGTTTCAAGACGGCTAAAATAATAATCGCCAGTAAAAAAATGACTGGAATCTCATTAAACCAGCGATAAAAGACATGGCTTTTAGTGTTGGCGTTATTAGCGAATTTTTTCAGCATGGCGCCACACACGTGGTGATAGCCAACCAACAGCACAATTAAAGTAAGTTTGGCGTGCAACCAGCCTGATTGAAACCACGATGGATTTAAATACAGCATTAAACCACCAAACACCAAGGTGGCAATCATTGAGGGGTTCATAATGCCACGATAGAGTTTGCGCTCCATAATCTGGAAGCGCTCTTGGCTGATGCTATCGGTGCTAGCTGCATGATAGACAAATAATCGTGGTAAGTAGAAGAGTCCTGCAAACCAGCACACCATTGCAATCAAGTGCAGTGCTTTAAACCAAAGATAGGCCACGTTGGCTCCTTATCAAGTCAAAAAAGATAGCTTATTAGAACATAATTACCTGCAGAATAAATTCCCGCGGCGCTTAATAGCTTATCAGCGTAAGTCTGATAAAATTCCCATACGGTTCATTCATTTTAGGAGAAAGGTCAGTGATTAAAGTCGGCATTGTGGGTGGAACAGGGTATACCGGCGTAGAACTGCTGCGCTTATTAGCACTGCATCCGCAGGCTGAGGTAAGTGTGATCACTTCGCGCTCAGAAGATGGCGTTAAAGTAGCTGATATGTACCCTAACTTGCGTGACTATTATCCTGAGCTAACGTTTTCTAATCCATCGGCTAAAGAGCTTGGACAGTGTGATGCGGTATTTTTTGCTACACCCCATGGCGTAGCCCATGGCTTAGCCGCTGAATTATTAGCTGAGGGTACCAAAGTGCTTGATCTCTCAGCTGACTTTCGCCTAGAAAATATTGCCGAGTGGGAGCAGTGGTATGGACAAACCCATGGTGCTCCAGAATTAGTGACAGAAGCTGTTTATGGCTTACCCGAAGTTAATCGGGAAGCCATTAAGCAAGCCCGTTTAATTGCAGTGCCAGGCTGCTATCCCACTGCGGTACAGCTGGGTTGGTTGCCGTTAGTTGAGGCCGGCTTAGTTTCTGGTCCGATGATTGCTAGCTGTGCGTCGGGTGTGAGTGGTGCAGGGCGTGGCACTAAGTTGGGCTCACTCTTTTGTGAGGCAACGGAAAATATGATGGCGTATGCAGTAACTGGCCATCGCCACTTACCTGAAATTAAACAAGGTTTACGTCGTGCCAGTGGTGGTCAAAATTTTGACGTAACCTTTACGCCGCATCTAGTGCCTATGATTCGGGGAATTCACGCCAGCTTATACGCCACAGTTCAAGATCGCACCGTGGATCTGCAGCAGCTATTTGAGCAGTATTATCAACACGAGCAGTTCGTTGATGTTTTACCTGCGGGTATAAATCCACAAACCCGTTCAGTGCGAGGAGCCAATTACTGTAGGTTAGCCGTTTATCGTCCACAGGATGGCGATACCGTGGTAGTGCTTTCGGTGATTGATAACTTGGTCAAAGGAGCTTCGGGTCAAGCGATTCAGAACTTAAATATTTTATTTGGTTGGCCTGAAAATAGCGGCTTAGAGTCGGTAGCGCTCATGCCTTAAATTGGCAGAGTGCTTAATAGTTGACTAGAAAGGTCGGAAAAGACATTATATCCATCTGCTGATTAGTTAAATGTGCTTGCGTGCGCGTTTGATCTAGCTGATTAACCATTACTGGCGTAAGCCGGGAGAAAAATAAATGAGTGTTGAAGCCTTCGTTCCTGCTGCCATGCATTTTACTGCCAATGCAGCGAACAAAGTTAAAACCTTGATTACAGAAGAAGGTAATCCAGAGTTAAAACTGCGGGTATTTATTACCGGCGGTGGTTGCTCAGGTTTTCAGTATGGCTTTACGTTTGATGAAGAGCTCGCTGAAGATGACACCTTAATTGAGCGTGATGGCGTGGCCTTAGTGATTGACCCTATGAGCTATCAATACTTAGAAGGGGCCGAGGTGGATTATCAAGAAGGGTTAGAGGGTTCACGTTTCGTGATCAATAACCCAAATGCCACCACTACCTGTGGCTGCGGCTCTTCATTCTCGATTTAAGCAGACATTTACCCTGTATTACGCAGGGTAAATCCCTCCGAGTATTCGTAAGCCTTTAGCGCCCGTCACTTCAGGGCGATTGCCGGGAATTCCTTCTAGGCAACAATAGGCTAACCATGCAAAGGCCATAGCCTCAATCCAGTCGGCTGGAATGCCTACAGTATCGGTTGTGCTAACAGTGCAGCGCGGTAAATGGTGCTGTAACCGCTGTAATAAATATAAGTTATGCGCGCCACCGCCACATACTAAAAGTTTTTCGGCCTCTGGCATTGCTTGCAGCAACGCATCAGCACAGCTTTTGGCGGTGAGTTCTAGCAACGTTGCCTGTACATCTGCAGCGGGTAAGTCTGGAAATTGCGCTAGGTGCTGGGTTAGCCAAGGCCAATTAAACAGTTCCCGTCCAGTACTTTTGGGGCCAGTGCTATGGAAAAAAGCTTCACTGAGCATCGCTTCAAGTAGCGCCGGTTGCAGTGTGCCGCTAGCAGCCCATTGTCCTGCAGCGTCATAGGCTTGGCCTTGATGTTGCTGGATCCAAAGATCCATTAATGCATTACCAGGGCCGCAATCAAAGCCAGTGACCGGCTGATTGGACGCCATCAAACTTAGGTTGCTGAAGCCGCCAATATTGAGTACGGCACCGGGCGCATTCAACTGGTGAGTAAATAATTGGTGATGAAAGGCTGGTACTAGTGGTGCACCTTGACCGCCCGCTGCAACATCTCGCCGCCTAAAGTCGGCCACTACAGTGATTCCAGTAAGCTCGGCTAAAAGAGCAGGGTTATCAATTTGAATGGTAAAACCTTGCTCGGGTTCATGCCGTACGGTTTGACCATGGCTACCAATCGCAGCGATGGCTTGCGGACTAATTTGTTGTTGTTCTAGCAGCTGCAAGATCCCTTGAGCAGCTAACTCAACCCATTGATTGGCCGCTTGTGCAGCTAAGGCGAGTTCATTGTCACCGCTGGCCGATAGGCGTAATAAGGTTTGGCGTAAGGTGCTGGGCATGGCAACAAAAAAGCTAGCGACTAATTGCGTAGTGCTAGCTTCTTGTTGGATTAATGCAATGTCGAGCCCATCAAGGCTGGTGCCCGACATAATACCGAGGTACAGATTGGAGGGGCTCATTTTTTAGCCAGTAGCGTATCTTTATGCTGATCAATTTTGGCAAACAACGGTTGTGTCATGCTAAGGAAACGCTGCTTTTCTTTTCCAGTTAATGGGTCAGCAGTGGGTAAACGTTGGCTTAAGGGGTCCACATGCACACCATTCACTTGAAACTCATAATGTAAATGTGGCCCAGTAGACAGCCCTGTGGTACCAACGTAGCCAATAATTTGGCCTTGACGCACACGGCTGCCATTACTAATTCCTTTGGCAAAACCGTGCATATGAGCATACAGCGTTTGATAACTTTGTCCGTGTTTAATGATCACGGTGTTGCCATAACCACCGCGGCGGCCAGCATGGGTAATAACGCCATCACCGGTTGCTTTGATCGGCGTGCCACGAGGTGCGGCATAATCAACCCCGTTATGGGCGCGAATCTTGTTTAAGATGGGGTGCTTACGGCCAGGATTAAACCGTGAGCTGATCCGTGCAAACTCAACCGGAGTGCGGATGAAAGCTTTACGCATGCTTTTGCCGTCAGCGGTGTAGTAGGCAGCTTGCCCATCACCTTGTGCATAGCGTACCGCGGTGTAAGTTTTGCCACGGTTAGTGAAGCGTGCAGCTAATATTTTACCGGTGCTGATCAGTTCACCATCCAGCGTGTGCTTTTCGTAGACCAATTCAAAGCTGTCACCGGCACGAATATCTTTAGCAAAGTCTACATCGTAGCGAAAAATATTAGAGAGTTCGGTAGCGACTTTTTGTGGCAGGCCTGCAGTGCGTGCTGCTGCATTCAGCGAGGTTTTTACAGTGCCAGTAGCTACTGCTTGCTCAATGGTAGGCACTAGCTTTTCGCTTTTGAACTTGTATTTTTCCGCCGCCGCTTCGCGCTCAATGTAGATGCTTTCAAGGCGGCTAACATCGGTGCTCATAGACAGCAGCTGGCCTTGTTCATCTAATTGCACGGATAAGGTCTGACCAACTTTTAGCTTAGTAAAGCGTTGAGCCTGCTTATCTTCGCGTAACAGCTGATTTAATGCACTAGAACTGAGGCCTAAATTAGCAAAGATGCTGGACAGGGTGTCGCCACTATTAACTGTAATAGTTTGGGTAGACGGGCCAGACTTCTTTTCGGTCTCACTTGCAGCTAACTCTGCGGCGAGGGAAAACGCATTGTCTGTAGGTTGATAGCGAGAAACTTCTAACCGATCAGTAAAAGGATTGAGCTTTAGTTCACTTACCCCATTGGCTGGGTTTAGAGCGGTATAAGGTTTTTCGACGTAAGAAGTGTCGAAGTCTAGATTTAAATAGGTTTTTTTAGCTTCAACTTCTGTAGATGGAAAAATAATAAAAGTTAAGCTAAGAATGGCAGCAATCCCGCTAACAGCTAAAAGATGCTGCTTGGGGTAGCTCCCTGCGTTGGCTGGCTTGGGCTTGGTCATAATAAATACATAAAGAAATAGTCAGATAAAAGAAGAGAAAAATGGGTTAACAAAATGACTGTATAAAATATAACCAAAAGCCAAGAACTACAAGCTGTTTTCGATAAAAAACTTGCTTTTTCTAAAAAAGGCAATATTTGCCTAGATAAAATCGATGCGAGCTACCGTTAAAGATGCGAAAAGGTTGTTTTTCGGCTTTATTATTGTATCGTGAAGCTTCCTTTTTTTAATTTATTGAGTTTGTTTCGATGATGACAGTTGACGAGCAGTTAGCGCTATTAAAGCGCGGAGCTGAAAATGTATGGGTAGAATCTGAATTACGCGAGAAGTTAGCCAGTGGCAAACAGTTGCGCGTAAAAGCAGGTTTTGATCCAACGGCTCCTGACCTACACTTAGGTCATACCGTGGTAATCAACAAGTTGCGTCAATTTCAAGAGTTAGGCCATAAAGTATTATTCTTGATTGGCGATTTCACCGGTAGCATCGGTGATCCCAGTGGTAAAAGTACTACTCGTCCGCCATTGACTCGCGAGCAAGTGCTAGCCAATGCGGAAACCTATAAAGAGCAAGTGTTTAAAATTTTAGATCCGGCATTAACTGAAGTGGTATTTAACTCCGAATGGTTAGATCAGTTAAAGCCAGCAGATCTGATTCGCTTAGCTTCCCGTTATACCGTAGCGCGGATGCTGGAGCGTGAGGATTTCCACAATCGCTATACCACTAATCAGCCCATTGCGATCCATGAGTTTTTGTATCCTTTAATCCAAGGTTACGACTCGGTAGCGCTGGAGGCAGATATTGAGCTGGGTGGTACCGACCAAACCTTTAACGTATTAATGGGGCGTGAGTTGCAGCGTTCCTATGACAAAACTCCGCAATGCGTGATCACCATGCCACTCTTAG